>CAJCIT010000223.1 GCA_903970405.1 Acidobacteriaceae bacterium
CGAGAGGCTGTAAGAGAGCACGGAGAAGTCGCCTTGCGTGAGGCGGTGCTCAGCTCGGCCGTCAACGGAGATGCTCCAGAGATGCTGCTGCTGGTAGTCTTCGTCAAAAAGGAAGACATCGTCCTTGGCCTTTTCGCGAGCCTTCTGCTCGTCTGATTTGGGATCGGGCGCGCGAAAGTAAATAGTCTTGCCGTCTGGGGACCACGCGATGTTTGAAACGGCGGTGGAGTGGGTGGACAAGGCATGGGCTTCTCCGCCCTCGTTTGGCATGAGGAAGATCTGCGCGACGGCCTCCGGTTCAGTGCCGCGCTTGGCAACGAAGGCGAAGCTCTTGCCATCGGGCGACCAGCGCGGAGTATTTTCGCCATCGGCGCCGCGAGTCAGTTGGACCGCGCTTGAGCCGTCGGCGTCAATACGCCAGATGTGGCCAATGTGACGGTTGGCTTTCCAATCGGCGTCGGAGCGGACGAAGAGCACCTGGCGGCCGTCGGCTGAGATCTGAGGATCGCTGAGTCGCGGAAGGTCGATCAGGTCCACCAGCGTCATAGGGCGTGGAGTCTGAGCGTGTGAGACGGGCGCCGTCAGAGCGCAGAAAAGAAGAGCGGGAAGCACGCTGCCGGATGGGAATTTCATGACAAGTCCTATGGGAACTGACAGTAACATGCCAGCCGGGAACCGCCTCTACTTCTGTTCGCCGAACTTCACCGTGGATTCGGCGCCGAAGCGTTTGTACTCCGAGTAACGAATTCGAATGCGGATGCGCTGCGGTCCCCCGCGGAAGTACAGCGTGTCATCGCCGAGGGTTTCAGCGGGAAACCACCACTTCCCATCCACCGGACGGAACAGCGTCGTGAAGTGCGGAAACAGATTCTCTTTAGTGGTCGTCTGGATCTGTGGAACCGCTTGCCCTTCGCTGCGCACCAGCGTGAAATCGCTCTTGCGGACCCACAGCGTGCCCTCGAAGAATCGCTGCCCCGAGAGAATCTCCCGCGGCCTGACAAAGACCACGTAGCAGGCTTCGCCATCCATCGTCTCTTCACCTTGAAACTTATGCTCGTAAGAGAAAAGCTGATCGGGCATCAGCATAAACGGCTGCACGTTGCGGATATCGGCGAAGTCTTCGTCCGTCAGAGTAAGGCTCTTGAGCGTGCTTCGCGGCTTCTCAACAATCTCCTCAAAGCGTTCCTGCTTAGGCGTGAAGGTAACGTCGCGAGCCTCACGGTATTCCCCCGTAAGCACGCCGCGCGAGTCAATTTCGCCCACTGAAACGCTTTGGCGGTAGGTGTAGTTATCGCGCGCCTTCGCCGTTTCAGCCTGCCGCGCTGCAATCTTCCTAAGCAGGGGCCGGCCCGTGTTCTCAGAGGCGGCCGCTTCATCGGGCGAAACATGAGCCGCAACCGTTCTATGCGTCAGGGGGGCCAGCGCGAAAGCCGATGCTACGATGAGGGCAATGTTTCGGACTCTGCGCCCGTATTGGGTTGCGCTGGTCTGCATCTGGATCGTGCTGATCGCGGCCGCACAGTTCGAGAAAAGCCGGCTCGAGAATTCCCATTGGATCATGGCCGGCCTGCTGCCGGCGTTTCTGGTGGAATCGGCCTGCTATCTCACCTGCGGCTTTGCGTCAGCGCGCGAAGCTTTTGCTTCCGTCCCCGCGAAGTGGAAGCAAGGCGCATTGCTTGCCGCCTCGGGGATCGTGCCTTATCTTCTGCTCAGTCTCGGCACGGGCCTGTTCAATGCGCGCGCCGCCGCCATTGTGGCGGGCTTGCTGATGGTCCCAAGCTTCTGGTATGTGCTGACGCCGAGGCGCGTGGCCTATGATGCGGGCTTCCTCGCGATTGCGGCCGCGCCGATGGTGCTGCACGTTTTTCCACGGCTGTATGTCACCCCCGATCCCAGACTCCACGCCGATATCCTCGGCAACCTTGCGTGGATCCACGTCACATTCCTGGCGTTCTTCGCGATTCGCGGATGGAGCGGCCGCGTCGTCACGTTCTGGCCCTCTTCGCGCGAATGGCGCTGGGGCGTCATCGGCTTCGCTCTCTGCGCCGGTGTTCTGGCGTTCATTGCGCCGGCCGTCCACTTCGCCGCGTTCACCGTGCCCCATATGGGCTGGGGGCTGTTGTTGGGAGAGGCCGCGGGCACATTCTTCGGCATACTCTTCGTGGTCGCCTTTTGGGAAGAGGCTTTTTGCCGAGGCGTCATCGTGCCGGCTTTGCTGCGCATGCGGATGCCCACGGCGGCGGTGGTTATTCTCTCCTCGCTGCTCTTTGGCGCGCTGCACCTTTGGTATCGCAGCTTCCCGAATTGGCCCTTCTTCTGGGCCGCCAGCGTTGCCGGGGTCTTCTATGCGCTGGTTTATCTCCGCGCCGGCAGCGCGCGCGCCTCGATGGTGACGCACGCCCTCACGGTCACCCTGTGGCGATTGTTTTTCCGCTGACGGCGGGTCGTGAAGTGAAGGACCGTGCCTCACGCGACGCTCATCCCTTGAGAGTCGCCTCTTGCGCCTGGCGCAGGCTTTCAGCCTGGTGAGCCGAGACTCATCTCGGCTGTTCCCCAGCGCGGTTCCCTCGTACTCGACCAACTGGCTAAAAGCCCACGCCACGGGGTGACTGCTTCAACCCCGATCGCCGATCTCGCCCATCCGGCGCAGGAACGGCGTAATGGTAAGCCCTTGCGCGAAGACAGAGAACGCGACCACCGCGAATGTGATGCCAACAATCTTCTCGCGCTCCTGCACCTCCGGCGGAAGTCCAAGCGCCAGCGCCAGGGCTACTGCGCCCCGTAACCCGCCCCAGAACAACACGTGTTGCTGCTTCATTGGCACTCGCAATGAAGTACGGGCAAATAAAAGGCAGCAGGGATAGATGGCAAATGCCCGGCCCAACGTCACCAGGACGATGGCGATGGCCGCTGAAGCCCAGATTGCCGCAAAGTTCTGATGCGCTTCGTGCATGCCGATCAGGAGGAAGATAATCGAATTCGCGATGAAAGCCACATACTCCCAAAACGCCTCCACTGCCTCCTTTCCGTGCGTCGTGAGGGTGCCCAGTCCCTTGAAATTGGCCATCGCCAGACCGGCCGTGATGGTGGCCAGCACGCCCGAAAGCCCGAAGTGCTCGGCCAGCATGAATGAGACGTATGCCGCGATTGTTGTAAAGGTGATCTCAACCAAGTGGTCTTCCGTCTGCCCGGCGAGCAACAACGCGGCCAGCCCCACCATGCCGCCGCACAAGATGCCGCCACCGATAGTCTCAAGCGCGCTGTAGGCGATCTCCACGGGCGTGAATCGATGGCCCGCCGCAATCGCCACCGCAATGCCGAACGCCACGGCCGCCGTGCCATCGTTCAAAAGACTCTCACTCTCAATCAGCACCAGCAACCGCCCCTTGGCCTTAGCCTCTTTGAAAGTGGCGATGACTGAAACGGGGTCGGTGGCCGCGATAAGGGCGCCGAAGACTGCCGCGTCCATCCAGGACCAGTTCGCAAAGTACCGCATTCCACTTGCGGTGACCAGCGCCGACAACATCACGCCCAGCGAGGCCAGCACCGCCACCACCGCAAAGTTTCGGCGCAACTGGCCCCAGTGAAGATTGAGCGCCGCTTCGAACAGCAGCGGCGGAAGAAGCACGGTGAAAACAAGATCCTTGGTCAGCCTGACGGTGGGCGCAAACGGGGAAACGGCCAAGACGATTCCCGCCAAAACCAGACCGACACTATACGGCAGGCGCAAGCGCCGGGTTAGCATGGCCACGACGCCCGCCACCAGCAGCAGCAGCGCTCCGGTTTGGAAATCGAATCCGAGGCCGCTGGGTGCTTCGATCGCCGTTTTCATAGGGTTCAGTGTAGTGGGTCGCCATTTGAAGTACGGTGTGGGGCCGCTTGTTCGACCGGCCAAGGCTCGCATCTCGCCCTGCAAGCAGGTAATATCGAACATGCGCTTGCTGGCCGGCACGGTTTGGCTATTGGCTGTCACGGCACGGGCTGTGCTCGCTCAATCGGCGGCTGGTTCTGGTGATGCCGATTTCTTTGAGACAAAGATCCGGCCGCTATTCGCCGAGAAGTGCTACGCCTGCCACACCGAAGCGCGAATGGGAGGGCTGCGGCTCGATTCGCGTGAACACTTCCTGAAAGGCGGCAAGTCCGGGCCCATCGCTATTCCGGGCAATCCCGACGCCAGCCTGTTGGTGAAAGCGCTCCGTTATAACGCAACCCCGAAGATGCCTCCCACAGGCAAGCTTTCCGCCGGCCAGATCGAGGCTGTGGAGGCGTGGGTGAAAGCGGGCGCGGTCTGGCCGCAAAATGAGAAGGCCGCCCTCAAATCGCCGCCTTACAAAATCACCGCCGAGCAGCGCGCCTTCTGGTCGTTCCAACCGGTTAGGCCAGTGCCTCCGCCGGAAGTCCCCAGCGCCAAGTGGGCGCGTACTGAGATTGACCGCTTCATCGCCGAAAAACTCGAGGAGCGCGGATTGCGGCCGGTCCGCCCAGCCGATCGCCGTACGCTCATACGGCGCGCCACCTACGATCTCACCGGCCTGCCGCCCACCGCCGAGGAAGTAGAGGCCTTTGAGCAGGACCGCTCGCCCGACGCCTTCGCCAAGGTTGTCGATCGCCTGCTCGCTTCGCCCCGCTATGGCGAGCGCTGGGGACGTCTCTGGCTCGACGTGGCCCGCTATTCCGACGACCGGCTGGATTCCGAGCGCGATAACCCCTATCCCGCTTCCTTCCGCTATCGCGATTGGGTCATTCAGGCCATTCAGAACGATATGCCGTATGACGTTTTCGTCAAGGCCCAGATCGCCGGCGATCAGCTTCCCGATCGCGAGAAGTATGAACCCGCACTCGGCTTTTATGCGCTGAGCCCCGAGATGCAGGATGAGCGCGTTGACGCCACGGCCCGCGGCTTTCTCGGCCTCACCGTAGCCTGCGCGCAGTGTCACGATCACAAGTACGACCCTATCCCCACCCGCGATTTCTATTCGCTGGCGGGCATCTTCCGCAATACGGAGCTCCATGAGATTCCCCTGGCGCCCAAGGACACCGTCGCCGCCTATAAGGCGCAGGAGGCTCTTATTCAGAAGAAGGAGAAGGAACTCAAGGAGTATGTGGACGCTCAATCGGCGCAGTTGGGTCTGATCCTCGCTTCAGACACGGCGCGTTACCTTCTGGCGTCCGGCCAGCCCTCGCCCAAGGCCCCCGATGCGCCCGGCGATGTGCCGCTTGACCCGGAGACACTTACCCGCTGGACGAAGTACTTAGCTAAACCTGAAAAGCAGCATCCCTTTCTCAAGGATTGGTACGCCGCTTCCGATCAGGCGCAACGAGGGAAGGCCGCCGCGGATTTCCAGGCGCAGGTTCTAGCCGTGATCGCTGAAAAGACTCACGTCGACGATGAAAACCACGTCCGGCTCGGCATCGATCCCACCCGCGAAGACCTTTCGAAAGCGAATCTCGTTTCGCTCGACCGCGCCAAGTTCGGCCTGTGGGAGGATCTGCTTGGCGATCACGGAGTGCTTCATTACACCGATGACGCAAAGAAGGCGGAGGCCAAAATCGACCGTTTCCTCTCCGGTTTCTGGCTGGATCACCTCACCCGCCTTCGCGCTGAACTGGCCGTACTCAAAAAGGATCTGCCGCCCGCCTATCCCGTCCTTCAGACGATCGCGGACAAGGAGAAGCCGGAGGAACAGCATGTTTGGATTCGCGGCAGCCCGGACAACCCAGGCGACCCCGCTCCGCCGCATTTTCTGGCCATCCTCTCGCCGGCCGAACCTGAACGCTTCGATCGAGGCAAAGAGCGTCTGGAGCTCGCTGAAGCAATTGCCTGCCCCTCCAATCCGCTGACCGCCCGCGTCATTGTCAATCGCGTCTGGCAGCAGCACTTCGGCTACGGAATTGTGCGCACCCCCAGTAACTTCGGCGCGCAGGGTGACCGGCCCTCGCATCCCGAGCTGCTGGATTACCTGGCTGACCGCTTCGTGCGCGAAGGGTGGTCGCTGAAGAAGCTGCATCGGGAGATCATGCTGACCGCCGCTTACGCGTTGGGCGATGAGAACTCTGAGCGCAATTATGCAGAGGATCCCGACAACCGGCTGCTGTGGCGTTACAACCGCCGCCGCCTGGACGTCGAATCCCTCCGCGACTCCATTCTTTACGTTTCGGGTAAGCTCGACCTTGAAGAGGGCGGACCGGCCGTCCGGCTCGACAAGGAAAACAACCGCCGCACCGTCTATGCCTACATCTCCCGCCGCCAGCTGGATCCGATGCTGGCGCTCTTCGATTTTCCGAATCCGAATAACACCAGCGAGCAGCGGATGCAAACCACGGTACCGCTGCAAAAACTCTTCTTCATGAACAGCCCGTTCGTCATCGATCAGTCAGCCGCCCTGACGGCCCGCATCGCCGCTAACGCATCGAATGACGGCCAGCGTATTACGGCCACTTACCGTTCGGTGCTCCAACGCGATCCCACGCCCGAAGAGCGGAAGCTCGCTCTGGAATTCGTCAGGGGCAACGCGGGCGCGTGGTCCGAATACACCCAGGTGCTGTTAAGTTCCAATGAGTTTACTTATCTGAACTGATACCAGCCAAGGAAATGACACACGATGATCTTTGAGCCCTCGCGACGGCACATACTCCGCACCATGGGGACCGGCTTCGGGATGGCCGGCCTCGCCGGTATTCTTCACGCGTCTCAGACCAGGGACACCGGGCGTCTTGCCGCTGCGGCCGCGCCCATGGCCCCCAAGGCCCCACATTTTGCCCCTACGGCCAAACACGTCATCTTTCTGTTTCTCAACGGCGGCCCCTCCCAGGTAGACACGTTCGATCCCAAGCCGATGCTGCAGAAGTACAGCGGCCAGCCCATCCCCAGCGGTAACCTCAAGACGGAGCGCAAGACCGGCAACTTGCTCGGCTCGCCTTTTGCCTTCCGGCGCTGCGGTAAGAGCGGCATCGAGATCAGCGAAATCTTTCCCAAACTGGGCGACTCTATCGACGACATCTGCGTCATCCGCTCCATGTATACGGAGATCCCGAATCATGAGCCGTCGCTCTTCCTGATGAATTGCGGCCATCGTGTGCCGGGACGGCCGTCGATGGGTTCGTGGCTGACTTACGGTCTCGGTTCGGAAAACCAGAACCTGCCGGGGTTTGTGGTGTTATGCCCGGGTTACCCCATTGTCGGCGCTCAACTGTGGAGTTCAACGTTTCTTCCAGCCATTTATCAGGGCACTTACATCCCTAACAGTGAGAAGACTCCCGACAAACTGATTCGTTATATCCGCAATCCCTCGACGCCGCTGCCCGAACAGCGCCGGGCGCTCGATCTGCTCCGCCAGTTGAATCTCATTGAGGAGAAGCGCGAAGGCGAGGACGGCCAGCTTGACAGCAGCATTCAGGCCGCCGAAATCGCCTACCGGATGCAGAGCGAAGCGCCGGAGGTCTTCGATATTACAAAAGAGCCGGAAGCCGTCCGGGGGCGGTACGGCGATCATGATTTTGGGCGCGGCTGTCTGATGGCGCGGCGCCTGGTTGAACGCGGCGTGCGCATGGTTCAGGTGTATTACGGCAACGGCCAGCCCTGGGATAACCACGACGACATCCTTATTCACCGTAAGCTCGCGCATGATGTCGACGGCCCGATCGCCGCCTTGCTGGCTGACCTGAAAGCGAGCGGCATGCTCAAAGAGACATTAGTCATCATCAGCGGTGAATTCGGCCGCACGCCGGTGCTGGAAGTCAGCGGCCTGGTGAAGGTGCAGAATGGCCGCGACCACAATAGCCATGGCTTTTCCACGCTGATCGCCGGCGGGGGCGTCAAGGGCGGAACAACCTACGGCAATACCGACGAGTTCGGCTTCAAGGCGGTGGAGAATCCGGTCCACATTCATGACCTCCACGCCACGGTGCTTCATGCGTTGGGGATGGATCATACGAAGTTGACGTACCGATACAGCGGCCGCGACTTTCGGCTCACCGACGTGGCCGGAAACGTGGTGCACGACATTTTGGCGTGAGCAGCGGAAGGTTGTTTCCGCGGATGCTCTCGTGCCAGAGGCGCCGGGAAAACAATCCGCGGCTCAGTAGGCGTGTTTCACACGTTCTCAGGGCCGCTCAGCGGCCCGCCGACTGCGCGAGGGATCGCGAAGACTTGATCAGGTCAAGCGTTACTTCGAGCGTGCTTTCCGTGCGCGAAGAGAGGCGGCAGAGGTTCACCGTTTCGCGGAGACGTTCCACTTCCTGGTGCTTCTGCCCCTGCCAACTCACGAAACTGGCCCGAGCCCGGGCAACATCACCGGTGTTGGTCTGAATCTTCGTATTGTAGTCGGCGATTTTGGCTTCGAGTTCGGTCTGCAGTTCGCGATTCTGCTTTGACTTGCGAGCTTCGAATTCCTCGAGCGCTTTCTGTTGCACGCCTTCATACGTGTCGAGCGAGCGCTCCCGGTGAGACGCGTCTTCCATGATCTCGTCAATGGTGGTGTTCGACGCTTCGAGGGCCACCAGGGCCGCTGTGCTCTTGGTTTGCGGCGCCTGAGAACGAAGATACTTGCTGTTCTGGATGAGAGCCGCGAGTCTCGGCACGGTGAACTTTGGACCCGAGCTGGGGAGTCCGGCCAATTCGTAAATGCGGTCGAACTGTTCGCGCTCCGTTTTGTCGCCCGCCCGTTCCTCCTCAATCACCGGAGGCTTGTCTTTTACTCGCTTCACGTTTAGAAAGTTCACAGGTTCTCTCTCCTCGTCCGTCCCTGCCGTGCAAACCTTTGTTGCCTGACGCGCACGTCCCGTTCAGCGTTCTCCTGGGAGTACTGCGGCTACGAAGAATAAGTGTCGATTCCGCCGCAATTCTCTCTTTTCCGTTGAGAAGATCCCGAAATGAGATGTAGCAACAGTTCGGTAGATTCCGATTCCCGTTCGGAGAAAAGCACCCCGGCCGAGCTACTTAATGAGGGAAGAGAACGAAATCTGGATTGGGGCCGGCGCCGTCGTGAAACAACTTCAGATCATCGAAGTGGTCAGCGCCGCGTATGCTTTCGGCACGGGGGCGGCGGCTTGGCGGCTCAGGGGGGTGGACTAAATGTCCCGATGTTCGGCCATCACGTGCGATGTGTGCGGGAAACGAGCCACTGAGCGGATCAGTGACTGGTTTGAGATCGATGCCGGAGCAGAGGGCTTCTTTGCCGTGCCTCAAATGGACCGCCCGGCCGGGATCGGGCGTTTGTCGAAGGATATTTGCGGGTCGCGCTGCCTATGCGTTGCGCTGGAGCGTTGGGTGAACCGGCATTTGAGACAGGCCCGCGATACCCCTCCCCCGCCGGAGGAGACTGAGCCACCGGAATGGAGTGTTCCTCTCCCCCATGCCCAGGTGGCTCCGCCCTTGCTATTGGAGGGGCCTCAGCAGATGGTGGTCAGACCTTCGAAGAACGCCCTCATCGAAGGGGCTGCGCCGGAGGAAAAGAAGCGGCGAGGGATGTTTCGGAAAGGCGGTTACCGTTAGTTCGCGGGGGCCTGACACGTAGTCAGGCGTGTGTGGCCTTCTTGAGCGCCACCGCATTCATGCAATAACGCAGGCCACTTGGCGGCGGACCGTCCGGAAACACGTGACCCAGATGAGCGTCGCAGGTGTTACAGACTGTTTCGACGCGTGTCACCCCCCAACTCTTGTCCAAGCGGTAGGCAATGGAGTTGGTCTTCACCGGCTGGGTAAAAGAGGGCCAGCCGGTACCGGAATCGAACTTTTCCGCCGCATCGAAGAGAACCGTTTCGCAGCAGAGGCAGGAGTAGACGCCGGGTTCAAACAGGCTGCACATCTCCGAGCTGAAGGCCCGCTCCGTGTGAGCTTCGCGCGTTACGCGATACTCTTCGGGGCTCAATTGCATGCGCCATTCGGCTGCGGTCTTAACCACTTTGCGATCGGGCGACGGGTTACCGTCCCTGGCAAATCGCATCACATCGTTCCAATTCAGCATTGCTATCTCTTGCTTCGCGAACTCTCAATCGCTACCTCCCAATCTAAGCCATCGTGGAAGGCGAAAAGAGGGAGCTGCCGCAATAAGCCGCGCGCGCGGGTACTTTGAAAGGCAAGGGAAAGGCGCGACGAGGTATTGGAGGGCAGGGCGGGAGCCGCCGGAGATCACGGCGGCTTTGACTTGAGAAGTGCCAAGGGAGATTGGACGATCCCAGCCCATGAACAGATTGGCCGAACAGATTGGCGGCTGGCCGAATTGGCCGTTTCCGGCTAACTGTAGCTGGTGCTTTGCTTGAGAAAGGCCTGTATTTGGAGGACAACCTCCGGCGGCAATTGTGCGATGGTTTGGCCGGTGGACTTGCTGATGATCTTGACCACGGTCTGCTGAGTGGTGGGGTCGCGCGACATCTGGAGTTCCCGGTCATAGCCGAAGAGCTCCGATTGATTGATCGACTTCACGGCGTCAACAGCGGCACGCTGCTCGGGGAGGACAGGGCGGTTTGTCGTCGTGGGAACGCCATTTGCCAGCATAGTCTGCGTCAGCGTATCGAGTGTAATGTCCATAAAGATCCCCCAAAAAGGCATTTATCGAGCGCCGGTGGCCCTACGCAGACCCACCCGCCGCATCGTGACAAATGCCCCTGCTAGCTTTATCGGCTGTTGGTTCGTTGAACGTTAGAGATTTCCTTGAGGGGGTTGACGGAAGCGGATGATCCGGGCGAATCCCGGCTCAAGTTCTTGGAAGGCAGTGGTTTCCACCCCGCCGCTAACGGCGGGTGCCGATGCGGCGACCGGTAGGCCGAGCGCCACGGGCTTCACTCAAACTCCGGAAGGTGGCGTGCTGGCTCGCGGAGTGAGCCCGCGCGTAGCGGGAGTTTGCGAACCTTTTGTTCTGCCCCAGCTTCCTGTAGCTTGCGCTCTTCTTGTTCAATGTGTCGTTCTTCTGGCGATTGGCGGCTTTGTGCCGATGAAAGGGTGCCGAACCTAAGGCCGGCCCGGCGGTGGTCAGCAAGAGGGCGGCGAACAGGGACACGAAAATCACAAACTTCATTCGACTACTGCTTCCGGAACAAGTGTAGCGACAAAACAGCCGCCGGTAAGCTCAGAAGAGTCTGAACTGCGCTGGCCCGCAGTCCCAGGTAAACCTTAGTCGCTTCGCGAGGTATAGGATTGAGGACTAAGGGCTGCGTACCCTTCGACTCTCATCGATTGAGGTTTCCATGACTAAGACTCAACAATTTAGGATGCTCGCCATCGGCGGCCTGCTCTTGCTCGGAAGTCTAGCCGCCTTGAGAGCGGAGACACCCCACCTCCTGCAGCGGCCTGCTCTGAGTCAATCGCAGATTGTGTTCGCGTATGCCGGCGACTTGTGGACGGTAGATCGCACGGGCGGCAAAGCGCAACGCCTAACGACAGGCGTGGGGATTGAGACCGACCCCGTCTTCTCGCCTGACGGAAGCAAGATCGCGTTCACGGGGGAGTACGACGGCAATACGGATGTGTTTGTTGTGCCGGCGAGCGGCGGCGTGCCGAGACGGCTGACTTACCACCCGGCAGCCGACGCGGCGGTGGGATGGACCCCGGATGGCAAAGCCGTGATTTTCCGGTCGAGCCGGGAGAGCACGAGCGCCCGATTCACTAAACTCTTCAAAGTTTCAGTGGAGGGCGGCCTGCCGGAAGCGCTGCCGCTTCCCATGGGGACTTCAGGGCAGTTTTCAAGCGACGGGAAATACTTTGCCTATACGCCGGTAAGCGGCGGCTCTCCCTTCGGCTATGCCTCCTACGTCTCATGGGGCAACTATCGCGGAGGGCTCGCCAGCTACATCTGGATTGTTCAGATGAGCGACCTGAGCGTCGTGAAGGTGCCTCGGGACAAATCGAACGACTATAACCCGATGTGGGTGGGCGAGCGGCTGTACTTCCTGTCGGATCGTAATGGCGCCACTACTCTGTACCGCTATGAGCCAGGGAGTAAGACGGCGGTTGAGTGCCTCAAGGGCCTGGCGACGGAGATCCGCTCAGCAAGCGCCGGCCCGGGCGGGATTGTGTATGACCAGTTTGGAGAACTCTCCGTGTATGATTTGTCGACTGGGAAGTCCAAGCCAGTGGCGGTTGAAATCACGGGCGATATGCCGGAAGTGCGACCCCGGCTGGCCGACGTCAACCGGGAGATTCGCGCCGCGGGCATCTCGCCAACCGGCGTCAGAGCAGTGTTCGAAGCGCACGGGGACATTCTGACGGCGCCCGCGCAGCATGGCGATATTCGCGACATCACCAATACTCCCGGCGTGATGGAACGGTCGCCCGCGTGGTCTCCGGATGGGCAGAGCATTGCTTACTTCTCCGACGAATCGGGAAAATACGCGCTGCATATCCGGGCGCAGAACGGCGAGGGCACGCCGAGGAAATTCGCGCTGAGCGATGACGCCTCCTACTACTTCAGCCCCACGTGGTCACCCGATTCGAAGTCCATCGCCTTCATCGATAACAAGCTGAACAAGTGGATTCTGGACACGGCCAACGGGAAGCTGACCGCGGTGGACAAGGAGACGCAGTACGAGTTGAACGGCGAGCTGGCGTGGTCGCCGGATTCGAAATGGCTGGCCTATTCAAAATCGCTCGCGAACCGCCTGCACGGGGTGTTTCTGTATTCGATGGCGAGCGGGAAGAGCGTCGAGCTAAGCGATGGGACCAGCGACGCGCGAATGCCTGAGTTCGATCGCGATGGCCAGTGGCTCTATTTCACGGCAAGCACGAATTACGGGCCCACCACCAGTGGCCTGGACATGAGCAGCGACGAACATGAGGTGACGCGCAGCGTTTACGCGGCCGTGCTTGCGGCTGACGGCGCGTCGCCGGTGGCCCCGGAGAGCGACGAAGAGAAAGGACCGGAAGCGGCCAAGGCGGAGGGGAACAAGCCGGAGGGCGCCAAGGGGCCGAAGGCGCCGCCGAAGCCGGTGAAGGTGGATCTGGCGGGGATCGAGGATCGCATCGTGGCGCTGCCGATTCCCGCCGCCGGCTATGTGGACCTGACGGCCGGCAAGACGGGAACGCTTTATTTGCTGCAAGGACCAGGGCGGCGGCCCGGCGGCGCGTCCACGCTTCAGAAATTCGACTTGAAAACCCGGAAGGTGGAGAAGCTTGCCGAGAACGTCCGGGAATTCTCGCTCTCAGCCGATGGCGAGAAAATGCTGCTGGAGTTTGGCCAGCCTGTCGATCAGCAGGGGCCGCAAATGGCCGGCCCTCCAGAGCCATCCTTCGCGATTGTTCCAGCGAATGCACCAGTGAAACCGGGCGAAGGGATGCTGAAGTTGACGGGCATGCAGGTGCGGGTGGATCCGGCCGCCGAATGGAAGCAGATGTACCACGAGGTATGGCAGGTGGAACGAAGCTACTTTTACGATCCGAGCTTCCACGGCGTGGACACGTTTTCGGCCGAAGAAAAGTATAGCCCCTATCTGAAGTCGATCGCTTCCCGGGCGGACCTGAACTATCTGTTCCAGGAGATGCTAATGCCATTCTCAGTGGGACATCTGCGGGGGAGCGGCGGTACGATTCCAGGCGCGGCGAAGGTCCAGGGCGGATTGCTAGGCGCCGACTACCAGATTGTCGACGGACGGTACCGCATCAAGCGCATTTATACGGGCGAACACTGGAACCCCCAGGCCCACGCGCCGCTGGATGAGCCGGGCCTCAAAGTGAAGGAGGGCGACTTCATTCTTTCCGTAAATGGCGAGGACTTGAACGGCCGGCAGGATATCTCACAGTTACTGGAAGGAACGGCGGGCAAATCAGTGATGCTGCGCGTCGCCTCCGATGCGGGCGGGGCGAACAGCCATGAAGTGACGGTGCGGCCGGTGGCGGACGACATCCCGCTGCGGAATCTGGCGTGGATGGAGGCCAATCGAAGGAAGGTGGAGCGGCTGAGCGGCGGGAAGCTGGCCTACGTCTATCTGCCCGATACGGGCATCGGCGGCCTGACGAACTTCAACCGGTATTACTTTGCCCAACTCGATAAGCACGGGGCCGTGATCGACGAGCGGTTCAACAGCGGCGGGCAGGCGGCCGATTACATGATCGAGGTGATGAAGCGTCCGGTGATGAGCTATTGGGCGCCACGGTATGGCGCCATCTACAAGACGCCGGCAGGTTCGATCGAGGGACCGAAAGTCATGCTGACGAATGAGTTTTCGGGTTCGGGCGGCGATGCGCTGCCGTGGTACTTCCGCGAGGCGCAACTCGGCCCGCTGGTGGGCAAACGGACGTGGGGAGGGTTAGTGGGTATCAGCGGATATCCGCTGCTGATGGATGGCGGCCAAGTGACATCGCCGAGTTTCGGTTTCTTCAGCCCAAACGGCGAATGGGAAGTGGAGAACCACGGGGTGACGCCGGATGTTGAAGTGGAACAGGAGCCGAAGCCAGTGAGCGAAGGACACGATCCGCAACTCGAAAAGGCGGTGAGTCTGGCGCTCAGCGCGCTCGAAAAGCACCCGGTTCCCGAGCCGAGGAAGCCCGAATATCCGGATTACCACAAAACGACGCGGACGAAAGGCTCAACGGCAACAGGGGGGAGCCTGCAGTAAGGCGACTCACCAGCGAGCGCTTGGGAACGCCAATCTCCGATTGGCGAAAGTCCGCTCAAGCGTCAATGGCACTCTCCTTCGAGTTCGTTCCGTAATGTTTCTGCGCGCGGTTTTGGAAAGTCTAACCGAGATGGGTCACCAGGTGGCGCGGGCTGTCAATCCTGCCGAGTCCGAGAGTCATCTCGGCTGTACATGGTTACGCTAGAAACGAAAGAACAGCCGACACGAAGGTCGGCTCAGCCGGCTAAAAGCCCGCGCCACGGGGCAAGCGGCGATCCTACCAGCGATTCTTGCTGCCGCCGAAATCACGTTGGCGTCCGCCACCACCGCCGGCGCCACCGCCTCCACCGCCAGTACGCTCACGCCGCTCCGGCGGGCGCGCCTCGTTGACTACCAGAGCCCGGCCCATTAACTGCCGGCCATTGCAGGTCTGGGCGGCCTGGGTTGCCACCGCGTCGTCATTAATCTCAACGAAACCAAAACCCCGAGCCTCGCCGCTGAAGCGATCCCGCAGAATATTGACACTATCCACTCGAACACCCGCTTCCGCAAAGAAGGCTTCGATATCTGTTTCCGTCGCTTTGTAGGGCAGGTTCCCCACGAAGAGCTTAATCAATCAGGTTCTCCTAACTGTGTTCCGGGGATGAAAGCTTTCTGTGAAGGTACCGACACTCGCAGGGTTCTTTTCGCAGGGAAAAACTGACAACACACCAAAACTACCTTCATATGATCTCACAGAACGGCCGTAGCCAAAAGGCAGTAATTCCGCGGATTGACAACGTGAGATTTTGCCACTAGAATTCGGGAACTTCAAAACGATGGCGGCGATATTTCCGTCAGCCGGCTGGCGGCCGCCTCACCGCGGCGTTATCAGGCCGCCAAGCTTGTCGGTTTCGCGAGCGGCAAAGCGGGGGAAACGGGCCGAGTAAGCCTCCAGATACTTCAAGCCGGAGCCAGTGTTGTAGATGACGATCCGGTGATTGGATTTCAGGAAACCGGAGGCCAGAAGCTTCGCGGCGGCGGCGACGCAGGCGCCTCCCTCGGGAGCGGCAAAGATACCTTCCTGCTGCGCCAGAAGGATGCTTGAGTCCATGATTTCCTCATCGGAAATCGAGATGACAACGCCACGGCTCTCGCGAACGGCGCGCAGAATCAGGAAGTCGCCTAACGGCTTCGGGACACGAAGACCGCTGGCAACGGTATGGGCGTTCTCGAAGAACTCACTTTCCGAGGCGCCTCGCTCAAAGGCTTGGGTGAGCGGCTGACAGCCGGCCGCCTGCACGGCGATCATGCGGGGGCGATCCGGACCGATGAGACCCAGGGTCTCCAGTTCGGCGAAAGCCTTCCACATGCCGATGAGCCCGACGCCGCCGCCACAGGGATACAGGATGGCGTCAGGCAAGGTCCAGTTGAGCTGTTCAGCGAGCTCGTAGCCCATTGTCTTCTTGCCTTCAATGCGATAGGGCTCTTTAAGGGTGCTGACGTCAAACCATCCTTCGCGATGTTTGCGCTCAGCGACGATGCGGCCACAATCGCCGATCAAGCCGTTGACCAGGGTGACGCGCGCGCCGTAGGCATTACAATCGATGAAGTTCGATTGCGGAACGTCGTCGGGCATAAAAATGTGAGCCTCGAGTCCAGCGGCGGCGGCGTACGCAGCGAGAGCGCTGGCGGCATTACCGGCGGAGGGAATCGCGAGCTTTCTGGCGCCGAGTTTCCTGGCCATCGTCACGGCAACGGAGAGTCCGCGGGCTTTGAAGGAGCCGGTTGGATTGCGGCCCTCGTCTTTCAGCCAGAGATCGGCGGCGTCCAGGCGAGCGCCCAGGCGAGGGAGGCGGGAAAGTGGAGTCCAGCCTTCGCCGAGGGTAACCGCTTTGGAGGCGTCCACTGGGAGGACTGCGGCGTACCTCCACATATCAGCGCGCCCTGCGTCTATCGGATGAGGGGCATCACCGGTTATATTGTCTATATTGGCTTGAGCGCGGAGGGCGCCGAGATCGTAATCCACCAGCAGCGGTTTTCCGCATTCGCACACGTTGAGCAGTTCGGTGGCGGAGTATACGCGGGCGCAAAGGCTGCAACGGAGACGGGTGCCGATATGGGACACTTCCCTGATTCTAGCGGGCGGCTCGCAAAATTTGATGGCGTTTGCCGTGCTCGGCGCGAAGCGAGGAGAAAAGGCATCGGATGCGGTTTTCACGCATTTGTATACACAGCCGGCACGAATGCGGACGGCAAATGACGCAGGTAAAATTGCCGAGTAAACGCAACTTTACAAGCAGAAGCGTGTTTAAACTTGATATCACTATAGATTAGGCCGGTTTCGGGACCTTTTATCCCGGGCGGACTCGAGGAGATTACTTGTTATGCAATATCCTCTCAGCCGAGAAGAACATGCCGCGATGCTACGCTACATTTCCGGGATCAGGAGGCAGCTTCAGGACGCTTCAGACCTCTTGTCCTCGCGCTATGGGAAGAGCAGCAATCTGGCCGAGATTTCCGTGAAGGCGCTGGTGTGTACGACGCTGCTGGAGCATGAGTTGCTGCTGGCGGAAGATGAGGAAGTTGTCCCATCGCTAACTGCCGGGGAGGCTTTGAAAAGCTCTGCGTAGTCTACTGCCTGGTCTGCTGGCCATATGCGCGCTCGGTTTCTTTTCTCCGGCGGTCACCGCGACGGAGTCGATCACACTTACGACTGGCTTTTCGATCCGGGCTGAGAAGCACCGCATCGAGGGAGACCAACTGGTGATCGAGCAAGCGAGTGGCACAATTAGCGTTTCGGCGAGCGAGGTGGCGTCGATTGAGCAGATGGCGGATGAGGAGGGCGCGGCTGGCGGGACGGGGCTTGCTGCCGGCAACGAGTCGGCCTCTGGCGGCGCGGTGAGAATTGTCGGCCAAGCGGAAGCGCAGCGCCTGATTGCCTCGGCCAGTGAGATAGAGGGGTTGCCGGCGCAGTTTGTGCTGAGCGTAGCTCACGTGGAATCGGCTTTTATGGCGAACGCGAGGTCGGCAAAGGGCGCCATCGGACTGATGCAATTGATGCCCGGGACCGCGGAGGCGCTGGGCGTCTCAGCGGCGGAGCCCACCCAGAATGTCCTGGGCGGCGCGCGGTACCTGCGGCAGTTGCTCCTCCGGTATGGCGGCGATGCGAGGCTGGCGCTGGCGGCCTACAATGCCGGCCCAGGAGCGGTGGATCGTTTTGGCGGCGTGCCGCCCTTCCGTGAGACACAGCTTTATGTGAACCGCGTGCTGCGCGAGTACGCCAAGCGGCTGAGCGGCGGGGAGA
>CAJCIT010000224.1 GCA_903970405.1 Acidobacteriaceae bacterium
GCGTCGGTGGGACACCGGGAACGCTTGCGGATGGACAGTCAACTTAATACCACCGGATGCACCTGACTAAACACTCACTAAACGAAACAAATGATAGTCCGTCCCCAATTTTCCACCTTGGCCACTCGCCTGAACGGTGGAATAAACGTCCGTGTAGGTTCTGATGGAACCCACGGCGGCTACCTGATTCGCAGTGTGGTTCGCGATACCGAAGGCAATTTGATGGCCGCCGAGAATGGCTCGGTTGAGATTCCGTAGCGCGTCAGGCGGGATAAGAAAGCTCATGGTCAAGGTCGGCCCGGAATACTTCCGGCGCCTCCGCAACCCACCCGAGACACCGGTCAGCCCGTTCGCAACCGCCCTTGCGCCACCTCCAGAAAGTTCGACACGTTAACAATGCGCATGCCCTCGTAGGAGCCGAGCCTCAGCAGATCCTTGTCTTCCGACACAATGTAATCAGACTTTGGCGCCGCTGCGCATTCTAGATGCCTGGAACCCGAGCGAGCGGAACCCGTAATGAATAGTTGTGCAGTGGAGGAAGCCGAAGCCGATCATCGCGCTGGCAGTGTTTACAGGTCTTGGCGCGGCGGCGATGGCCGTGGGTGGGGCGATCCTCGCCGAGAGCGCTCTGCATCCTGGCCGGACCAGAACCGCCGTTGAGACGGATGCCTTGGTGAATCGGATCGCCATCGCGCACGGTGCCAGCAGCCGCTCCGTATTTCTTCAGGAGCCGGATAGGACGCGCGTGCATGCCTATTGGTTGGCGCGTCCCAATGCCGCCCGGACGGTGATGATTCTCCATGGGATCGGCGATTCAGCCTACGGCTCAGCCGGTTATGCTCCGTTTCTACTGGACCATGGCTTCAATGTGCTGCTGCCGGATAGCCGCGGGCAAGGTCAAAGCGATGGCATCAATACATTTGGGCTGGACGAGGCAGGCGACGTGGCGCGGTGGAGTGACTGGCTTCGCGGAAATACTGCAACCATTGAATTAGATGGCTTGGGGGAGAGCTTAGGCGCCGGTGTTCTGTTAAGCTCACTCGCCGGCCATGTTCCCTTCCACGCCGTGGCGGCCGAATGCGCGTACTCATCCTTCATTTCGATCGCCGGCGAACGGGTGACGGCGTATCTGCCACCAGGATTCGCAATGCGGGTGGCAGCGAAGGGGTTGGTTGAGAGCGGACTGCTCTATACGCGCATTCGATACGGTAAGAACCTCTGGCCGTTAGTCCGCTGGACGCGGTGGCGCGGACTGCCGTGCCGGTGCTGCTCATTCACGGTTTGGCCGACAGAAGAACAAGCCCGGAGAATTCAAGAAGGCTGGCACGAGCGAATCCCCACGCAGTGCTGTGGCTGGTCCCGGGAGCGGACCATGTGGCGGCGTACGCCACGGAGCCTAAGGAGTTCGAGCGGAGAGTGCTCGAATGGTTTAAATAGCTGGAAGGAACCGCCGAAGACCCGCCTGGCGCTTGCGTCCTTGCTGTAAACTAAGCACGGGAAGGCGTTGTGGGTCTTTGGGTTTCGGTGTTTGCCCTTCAGTAACCTCGCGCCGCCGGCGCTCGCCGACACAACGTGCATCGCCGTTAGGAGAATAGACATGTCCGCAGATCGATTCGACCGCCGGGATTTCTTCAAGAAAGCCGGCACCGCCGGCGCCGGAGTCGCCCTCGCCGCGCAGGCGATCGCCAAGACCGCCGCTAAAGTTAACGCTTCGCGAGTCCTTGGCGCGAACGACCGTATCAATATCGGGGTGGTGGGCGTAGGAGGCCGCGGCACCTACGTTGCCAGCGCCTTCACTAAATATTCGGAAGCTAACAATAACGCCTGCCAAATTGTGGGCGTTTGCGATGTGTACGCGAAGCGCAGGAATATCCAGGCCAAGAAGTACAATTGCCCGGGCTATGTGGATTACCGTGAGTTGATCGGCCGCTCCGATGTCGATGCGGTAATCGTGGCGACGCCGGATCACTGGCACGCCAAAATCGCGCTGGAGGCGATGGACAAGGGCAAGGACGTCTACCTCGAGAAACCGATGTGCCATACCACCAAAGAGGTGAAGCTGCTCATCGACACGGTTCGTGAGACGAAGCGCGTGGTGCAAGTGGGCTCTCAGACCACGTCGGGCGACCAGTGGTGGAAGGCCAAGAAGGCCATCGCGGACGGCATGATCGGGAAGATGATCATGAGCCAGGGTTCTTACCACCGGAACTCCGTCGAGGGCGAATGGAACTGGCCCATTGACGCGGCTGCCGGACCCAACGGGAAAGACGATGACTACATCGATTGGAAACAGTGGCTGGGACCCGCTCCCTCGCGCCCCTTCGATGCCGACCGCTTCTTCCGCTTTCGTAAGTATTGGGATTACTCGGGCGGTATTGCCACTGACCTCTTCTTCCACGTCGTGGCGCCGCTGAACATCTGTTGGGACAAGCCTCAATATCCGGTCAAGGTGGCGGCCTCAGGCGGCATTTATGGCGGCCCGGCTTTCGAGGAAAAGCGGGAAGTTCCAGACACTTTCCATGTGGTGGCCGAATACGCCGAGGGACATTCTCTGGTGCTGACCTCTTCGATGGCGAATTCGCACCATATTCCTGGTCTGATTCGCGGCCATGAAGGTACCGTGATCATGGTGGAGCACGGGCAGTTTGAACGGTACAGCGAGAACATCACCGTCATTCCCGAGAAGGTGTGGATCGACGGTAAGGATGGCGTCTTCCCGGACTATAAGTTTAGCGGCGATCCCGTCAAGATCCCGGTGGAGCCCACGGACATGATGGCGGCGCATGTCGGCAACTTCCTTTCCTGCATGAGGACCCGCGAGAAGCCGCACCTGGATGTGGAGACCGCGGCTCACGCCCAGATCCTTATTAACCTGGCGGTGGAATCGTACCGCGAGGGCCGCGTGAGGTATTGGGACGAGAAGAGCTTTAAATCGGTCGACAAACCGCTTAAGGCGTAGCGCCGTCCGGCGGCATCGCTGGTATTTTGGTGGCATGCCGCTTGTTCAGGTTGCAGTGCTCCATGAGTTGGGTCCGGGACAGTTGACTGAAATCTCAGTCGGAAATTCCACCTACGCGGTCGCCAACGCCGGTGGAAACATCTTCTGCGTGGACGGAATCTGCCCGCATGCCGGCGGACCTTTGGGTCAGGGCGCTCTGCAAGGGGAGATGATTGTTTGCCCGTGGCACGGCTTCGAGTTCAATTGCCGCACCGGTGTGAACGACTCCGACGAGGATCTGATCCTCGATCGCTTCCCGGTGGTGATTCAGAACAACACCATCTTTATCGATGTCCCTAAATAGTAGTCGCCTGCTTGCCTGAGCTCCCCGAAGTCGAGACCGTCGTCCGCGGCATCGCACCGTTGATCGTCGGCCAGACGATCGGCGAGGTGCGTCTGTTCTCGCGCTTCGTCACACGGGGAGGATTCGAAGAGACCGCCCAGGCCCTGCGGGGAACGCGCATCGAGGCAGTGGAGCGCCGCGGCAAGCACATCCTGATCACGCTCGATCGCGGCTTCCTGCATCTTCACCTGGGGATGACCGGCAAACTCCTTTGGAATGCGCCGGCCGGACCGCACACCCGCGCCATCCTTCAACTGACCGATGGCGTGCTGATCTTTGACGACATCCGTCAATTCGGCAGGCTGGAAGCGGCGAAGGTATTGCCTGCTGGTGTGAGCAATCTCGGTCCCGACCCTCTGGACCTCGATTTCGAAGCCTTCTTTCAGCGCCTGAAGCGCCACAAAGGCGGCATCAAGCCGCTGCTCTTGAACCAGTCGTTCCTGCGCGGCATGGGCAATATCTATACGGATGAGGCGCTGTTTGCAGCCGCCATTCACCCACGCGCCAAAGCGCAGCGAATCTCCCGCAGGCGCGCCGCTAAGCTCTTCCAATCCATTCAGGAGATCTTAAGGATGGCCATCGAGCATCGCGGGTCGTCTGTCTCGGACTATGTCGATTCCTCAGGCGAACGGGGCGGTTTTCAGAACCTGCACCAGGTTTACGGCAAAGAAAATCAGCCCTGCCCCCGCTGCGGCGGCCCCATCCGGCGCATCGTCATCGCCCAACGGGGAACCCACCTCTGCCCTCGCTGCCAGCGTGCCTAGCCGATAGAGGCTTCGGGGTGGGCGGCGCTGCCGGTTCCTCGGGCTCGGCTAGGCTGTTGCGAATGGCGTCGGCCACTTCCACTACGCTCTTCATCGCCGCCACATCGTGAACACGAACAATATGAGCGCCGTTCAGGATACTCGACGCTACCGCGGCGGCGGTGGCAAACTCCGTTCCTTCGTCGGTATCTTTCTTCAGGAACGACTTGCGCGAAACGCCGATCGCCACCGGTAGGTCGAACTCCCGCAACAGGCGCAGATTCGAAATGATCTCGGCGTTTTGCTCCTTGCGTTTACCGAAGCCGATGCCCGGATCGATTGCGATCCGGTGCCGTTCCACGCCCCCGTGTCTGGCCCGGTTTACGGCAGCCTCCAGATCGATCCCTATCGACCGCATCAGGTCCTTGAGCGGCGGCAACTTCGCCCATGTGTCTGGGCTGCCCCGCATGTGGTTGATGATGAGTCCGGCGTCGTGGTTCGCCGCGACGCGCGCCACTTGCAAGTCAAGCAGCAGGCCGGTGGGATCGTTCACGATCTCGGCGCCATGCTCAATCGCCTTCTCCGCCACACCCGACTTGTACGTATCGACCGAAATGGGGATGGAGAGCTTGCCCTTCAGACGCTTCAAAACGGGAATCAGCCGCCGCAGTTCTTCGGCTTCTGAAATCCGCGTGGCGCCCGGTTTGGTGGATTCCCCGCCCACATCGATGATATCCGCGCCCTGTGCTTCCAGTTCCAGCGCGCGGTCAAAGGCGCGGCCGGGATCGTCGTATTTGCCGCCGTCTGAAAAGGAATCGGGCGTGACATTGAGGATACCCATGATGAGCGTCCTCTCGCCCAGGACAAGTTCCCGATGCTTCAGCTTCCAGTGGTATCGCTTTTCCATGCCGGTAACTTCGGAGAGAAGCCTAGAGTTGCTTTCGCTCCCAATCACGAGTGTGGCAGATCACGAAACTACCCGCCGCGCCCCCCCTTCTGGCGCTCAAAGGCTTCGTGAGCTAGTTCCAGGTACGCATTGAGAGTGGCGGCGAGGGGCGGGTCGTTCTTCTTAAGCCAGTCCATGTGCTGGTGCCGGGCCATTTCACTGGCTTCGGAGAGCGGCCCTCCCCAGGTGTCGCGCGCGCCCTTGGCAAACTCCCGGAACAGAGTCATGGCCATCTCTTCCAGAACGGCTGCCAGGTTGTTGCCGGCCAGTCCGGCGTCCCGCAGGGCTTGCTGGGCAGCCAGGTACAGCGGCATGGGCAGCGCGCCGGCCAGAACACCGGCCGCGAAACACTTCGCCTTCGATCCCTCGCGGATCTCAATTAACCGGCAATCGTTATAATCGAGCAGCGCGCGAACGGCCCGAATGGCGCCCAATTGGCCCTCGGCCACAAACCAGTTCCTGCGCCCCTGCAGTAACTGTACCGACGCCACCGAAGCCCCCCGCCGAGCCAGCGGGGCCAGCGCTTCCGCCGTTAGCCAGCTCTCACACAAAACAATGGAGAGGTTCTTGAAAACTAGCTCGGAGTTGGCCAGTTCCCCCACAATGGACTCCAGCCGCTCATCCGGAACCCGCAACAAGATCAGCGTCGCAGCCGATAGCTCTTTGTACTCATGAGCTACGCCCCCCGCTCTTAGAAAGTTGGAAAGCCGCCTGGCAACTCGAGGCGCCGTGGCCTTTACCGGGCCCAGAAATTCAGGCAACTTCGGCAAGCGCACCATTGCGGAGCGTGTGGCATTACCCTCCACCACGAGGCCGACCCGCAGCGGTTTCTTCATACACAATACTCACTTTCAAAGCCTTGATTCGATCGCGAATCTGCGCGGCTTTTTCAAACTCAAACACCTTCGCCGCTTCGCGCATCTTGGTTTCAAGCTCTCCAATCAGCGCCTCACGCTGTTCCTCTGTCAAGGCCGCGTCGCCGCCCGCGTTGTCATCCAGCGGCACCGTGACGTAATCGGCCTCGGCAATCGCCACCAGACTCATATCGATGGGCTTGACGATGCTCTGCGGCGTGATGCCGTTCGCTTCGTTATAGGCTTCCTGGATCGCGCGGCGCCGGTCCGTCTCATTGATCGCGGAGCGCATGCTGTCCGTCAACCTGTCGGCGTAAAGAATAGCAATACCTTCGACGTTGCGGGCGGCCCTTCCGATAGTCTGGATCAAACTTCCCGCCGATCGCAGAAAGCCTTCCTTATCGGCATCGAGAATAGCCACCAGCGAAACCTCAGGCAGGTCCAGCCCTTCGCGCAGTAAATTCACGCCGATCAGCGCGTCATAGGCGCCGCGCCGCAAATCCCGCAGGATCTTGATCCGGTCCAGCGTGCTGACCTCTGAGTGCAGATACGCGCACTTCACGCCCACTTCCGAGTAGTATTCGGCCAGGTCCTCCGACATGCGCTTGGTCAGCGTGGTTACCAGCACCCGTTGGTTGCGCTCCGTACGCAGGCGAATCTCATTCAGCAGATCGTCCACCTGGCCCTTGATCGGACGAATTTCGATCACCGGGTCAACCAGCCCCGTCGGCCGGATCACCTGCTCCACCACCACTCCGGCGGACTTAGTCAACTCATAGGGCCCAGGCGTCGCCGACACATAAATCACCTGATTGACGCGGTTTTCGAACTCCTCAAAGGTCAGCGGGCGGTTGTCTTTGGCGCTCGGCATGCGAAAGCCGAAGTTCACCAGAACATCCTTCCGTGAACGGTCGCCATGAAACATCCCGTGGATCTGCGGCACCGTCTGATGGCTCTCATCCAGGAACATCAGCGCATCCTGCGGCAGGTAATCCAGCAGCGTCGGTGGCGCTTCGCCCGGCAGCCGGCCTGAGAAATGGCGGGAGTAGTTTTCAATGCCGTGGCAATAGCCGATCTGCTTGATCATTTCCAGATCGAACATCGTGCGCTGATAGAGCCGCTGCGCCTCAATCAGCTTGCCCTGCTGTTCTAACTCCTTGTGCCACCATTGCAGCTCGTTCTCGATGCTCTTCATCGCCTGCGCGCGGGTGGGCGCGTCCATCACGTAGTGAGTCTTCGGATAAATGGGCAGCCGGAGGTAGGTCTGCTTCACCTGCCCGAGCAGCGGATCGATTTGGCTGAGCGATTCGATTTCATCGCCCCACATTTCAATGCGATAAGCATTGTCGTCATAAGTGGGGTAAATCTCAATCACGTCGCCTCGCACCCGGAACGTGCCGCGGCGGAAGTCGTGGTCGTTCCGCTCGTAAAGAATTTCCACCAGTTGCTGCGTAATGTGCTTGCGCGTGATGTGCTGGCCCTTTTCCAGCATCAGCAGCATGCCGTAATAGGCTTCGGGCGAACCCAGGCCGTAGATGCAACTGACGCTGGCCACAATCACGCAATCGCGCCGCTCAAAGAGAGTGCGCGTGGCGGAGAGCCTCAGCTTGTCCAGCTCATCGTTGATGGTCGCTTCTTTCTCAATGTAAATGTCGCCGGAGGGGATGTAGGCTTCGGGCTGGTAGTAATCGTAGTAACTGACGAAGTACTCTACGGCATTATGCGGGAAAAACGTCTTGAATTCGTGGTAGAGCTGAGCGGCCAGGGTCTTGTTGTGCGCCAGCACCAGGCTCGGCCTGTCCAGGGCCTCAATGATCTTGGCCATGGTAAAGGTTTTGCCGGAGCCGGTGACGCCCAGCAGGACCTGGTGCCTGTCGCCGTCATGTAATCCGCGCAGCAATTGCTCGATCGCGGTAATCTGATCGCCCCTGGGCTGATAATCAACGCCAATTTTAAACGGCACGCTTCAGTATAAAGAAAGCAGCGCCTCCGAACGTTCGCGCTCCGCGTTGTATTCGCAGCCGACCATCGCAATCACGGCCAGCAGATACAGCCACACCAGCAGAATGATTCCAGCGCCCAGAGCGCCGTAAATTACGTTATACCGGGCGATATTGCGGACATACCAGCCGAAACCCGCCGTGGCCGCCAGCCACATCAGTGTCGCAATGGAAGCGCCGGGCCAAACCCGCCAGATCCGCGATTCCTTCTTGCCATTGGCATGCGTATCCACCCGATGGCTCGGCCCGAAGTAATACAGTAATCCGGTCACCAGCACGGTAGTGAAGAGGGCGAGCCCATACCGGACCACGCGCCCCGCGATCAGCAGAGATACCTTTACGTCCTGGTCGCGAGGCGCCAAACCCAGCCAGAGCAGCAGACCTCCTTCCTCCCGGCTACCGATCAGCACCGCGGTCGAGGCCAGGACGGCGGGAACGGCGGCAATCAGCACCAGCAGCGCGGCGATCCCCCGTTCCGCCAACATGCCGCGGCCGCCCGGAAGCCGGTATGCGGCGTCAAAGCCTTCCATCAAGCTCAGCATGGCGCCGGAGCCCGCCCACAGCGAAAGCAGCGCGGCGCCAATCAGCAGCCCCACTGGCCGATTCCCCTCGTCCTTCAGATGCGAAAGAATCAGCTCTTCCGTACCGGGGGGAACAACTTGAAGCAGCATCCTTGAAATAACGTGAACCACCGATTCGGCCCGGATCTGGACCAAAATCGCGGTGATCGTCGTCAGGACGGGAAACAGCGAAAGCAGCCCGGAATAGGCGGCGCCTTTGGCGATGGCAAAGCAGTTGTCCTCATAGGCCGCCTGAAACGCCCGTTGCAGCAGCCAGAAACCGCGAGCGATCACGCCGGGCTCCACGATGACGGCCACCCGGTCCGCCGGCAACTCCGGCGCGGATGCCAAGCCCTCCGCAATCAGCAGCGCGGCGTCGCCGGTTTCAGCCTCGGCCGCCGGACCGCCGGAGCCTTCCTGCAACGAGTCTTGAGCAGTATCAGCCATTCCGTAGAGTCTGCTGCGTTCAGGATAACCGACCGCCTCACGATGGGAAAGCGGCGGATGGTTTGGTATCCTGACGTTTTCGGACAGGCTACCGTCGCTCCGACGCCGACTGAGCCGCGACCGTCAAGGAGCGACCGGTTGGCTCTCTCAGAACGTTTGGAAAAAAAGGGTGCCTGACTTAAGCGCCCTGCCAGAGTTTCCGGAAAACAAAGATCTTTGCAAGGGCGCGGCTGGCTGGCTCCAGTTTTTCCCACACGTTCGCGGCGAGCCACCCCGTCCCGCCCTTCCGCTCCCCAGGCACCCATGCATCTCTTCGCGCTGACCCGTCAATTGATCGACATCGAATCGATCACGCCCAATGAGCGCGAGATCGGCAATTTTCTTTTCGGTTACCTCTCAGCCATGGCCGAAAAGCATGACGGCCGGATTGAACGAATGTCCGTGGAACCGGGCCGCGACAACCTTTTCGCGCACTTCGGCGATCCCATCGTAACGCTCTCCACCCACATGGATACGGTGCCGCCCTTCATCCGCTCCCGTCAGGACGATCACACCATTTGGGGACGCGGCGCCTGCGATACAAAGGGCATTATCGCGGCCATGCTCTGCGCGGCGGAGACGCTGCTCCGCGCCGGCCGGAGAAACTTCGGCCTGCTCTTCGTGGTTGGGGAAGAACGAAACAGCGCGGGCGCCTATGTGGCGGCGAAGAACCCCCGCGGCAGCCGCTTCATCGTCAATGGCGAGCCCACCGGCAACAAGCTCGCATTGGGATCGAAGGGCGCGCTTCGTTACCGGATTGTGGCGCGCGGCCGCATGGCTCACTCCGCCTATCCCGAGTTGGGCGATTCGGCCATCTTGCGCCTGCTCGATTCGCTCCACCGCATCCGCCACGTGCCCTTGCCGCACGATGAACTGCTCGGCCCGTCCACGCTCAATATCGGCTTGATCCAGGGCGGCCGCGCTCCGAACGTCATTCCCGACGAAGCCGCCGCGGAGGTCTTCATTCGCGTCGTGGGCGATGTCGCCGATCTCCGAAAGACCGTCGAAGCGGCCGCCCAGCCCGATTCCGTCGCCGAAGAGGTGCTCTTTATTCCGGCCGTGCGCCTTGGATCGCTCCCCGGCATGGAAACAACAGTGGTGGCGTTCACCACCGATATCCCCGCCTTCGATGGCGCCTGGGGCACTCCATTTCTGATCGGGCCGGGCACAATTCACGTCGCGCATACCGCCGACGAACAGGTCCCCAAATCGCAGCTCCTGGAAGCCGTGACGCTCTATCGTGACATGGTGATCAGGTTGTCTAACGGCGCTTTATGAAACCGATTGAAGTTGGCATATTGGGCGGAACCGGCATGGTGGGCCAGCATTTCATCCGCTTTCTGGAAGGGCACCCCTGGTTCAAGCTCACCTGGCTGGGCGCAAGCGATCGTTCCGCCGGCAAGAAATTGCGCGATGCCACTCAGTGGCGTTTAGACGGCGAAATGCCCGCCTCGGCCGCGGACATCGTTGTCTCCGAATCGAAGCCTGGAAACGCTCCGCGGCTGGTCTTCTCGGCGATGGATGCCTCCGTGGCCACCGACATCGAACGCGCTTTTGCCGAAGCCGGCCATGTGGTTGTCTCAAACTCACGCAACCATCGCATGGAGCCCGACATCCCCCTGCTGGTTCCTGAAGTGAATCCCAGTCATCTTTCGCTCTGCGGGCAACAACAGGCGAATCGCGGCTGGCGCGGCATCATTGTCACCAATCCCAATTGCTCCACCATCGTGCTGACCATGGCGCTGGCGCCGCTGGCGCAGTTCGGCATTGAACGCGTCATCGCCGCAACGGCCCAGGCTGTCTCCGGCGCCGGTTACCCGGGCGTCGCCTCCATGGATATCGTCGCCAATGTCGTCCCGTTCATCGGCGGCGAAGAGGAGAAGATGCAGCAGGAGACGCAGAAGATCCTGGGCGGCGTCGAGAATGGCCAGTCCGCGCCTCTGAAGGCCAAGGTCAGCGCCCATTGCCACCGCGTCTCGGTTGTTGACGGCCATATGGTCGCCACCTCCGTTGAATTTGCGAACAGACCCACGCTTGCCGATGCGCGGCATGCCCTTGAAACGTTCCGCGGACTTCCCCAAGAGCGCAACCTGCCCAGCGCCCCGCCCCGCCCGGTGATTTACATGGCGGAGCAGGACCGGCCGCAGCCCCGGCGCGATGCCTCTCGCGAACGGGGCATGGCCACCTTTGTCGGCCGTTTGCGGGAATGCCCGGTGCTTCATCTCAAGTTCGTCGCTTGCGGCCACAACACCATCCGTGGCGCGGCCGGGGCTGCCGTGCTCAACGCGGAACTGATGGTTTCGGAAGGATTCATCGCACCGTAGGGCACCCATGATTGTCATGAAGTTTGGCGGGACCTCGGTCGAATCCCGCGAAGCCATCGAACGTCTCACCCTCATCGTTGGCCGCCAGCGGCATCGCCAACCCATCGTGGTTGTCTCGGCCATGGGGAAGACCACCAACAAGCTGCTGAAGACGGCCCAGGAAGCAGCCGCCGGCCGCCGCGACCAGGCGCTGACGCTAGTCGACGAGTTGCGGGCTTATCACCTCATTGAGGGCCTCGCCGTAGCCGGCGCCGCTGCCGCCGACCTCGACCGTTACATCCGCGCGCACTTCGATTGGCTCGATGAGCTGGTCAAAGGCCTTTCCATCGTCGGCGAACTGTCGCCGCGCTCCATGGACGCCATCGCCAGCATCGGCGAGCGTCTCTCCAGCCTCATTGTGAGCTTTGCCCTGCGGTCGGCCGGTATCCCTTCCGTTCACATCGACGCCCGCAAAATCGTTGTGACGGACGACCGCTTCACCCAGGCCCAATGCGATTTCGCCGAGACCTACCTGCGCTGCCAGCAGTCGGTAGCGCCGGCCACCGAGGCGGGAGTCGTCGTAATGGGCGGCTATATTGGCGCCACGCTCGAAGATCAGACCACTACCCTTGGCCGCGGCGGAAGCGATTTCTCAGCAGCCATCGTGGGCGCCGGCGTGGGCGCGGAAGAGATTCAGATCTGGACCGACGTGGATGGCATGCTCACCGCTGACCCGCGCATCCTCGCTGGCGGCCATCGCATCAAGACCATCTCCTTCGCCGAAGCCGCCGAGTTAGCCTACTTCGGCGCGAAAGTCTTGCACCCCGCAACGGTGCTGCCGGCCATTGAGCATGACATTCCCGTCTTGATTCTGAATTCGCGCCGGCCTGACGTCGAAGGCACCCGCATCACCTCCCAGCCGCCTCCTTGCTTGAACGCCGTCAAATCCATTTCGTGCAAGCGCGGCATCACCATTGCCAACATTCACTCCACGCGCATGCTGATGGCCCACGGCTTCCTGCGCCGTGTTTTTGAGATCTTTGACCGTTTTGAGATCCCGGTGGACATGATCTCGACATCGGAGGTCAGCGTGTCATTGAGTATCGATCCCACCGACCGGATTGAGGAGATCGCAGCCGAGTTGCGGCAATTCGCCCAGGTCAGCGTCGAAGAAAATCTCAGCATCATTTGTCTGGTGGGCGAGAACATCCGCCACACTCCCGGCATCGCCGGCCGAGTCTTCGAATGCATCCGCGATTGCAACATCCGCATGATTTCGCAGGGCGCCTCGCTTCTGAACCTGGGTTTCGTGGTGGCCGACGCCGATTTAAACCGAGCCGTCACCGCCCTTCACAAAGAGTTCTTCTCAGTACTAGACCCCGCCGTATTCGACTAACACTTGTAGGGCAGGGCCGATTGGAAATCGGCCCGGAGGCCTATTAAACAACCGGCCGCGCTACCATGGCGCGCCTACTGAGCCGCGACCGTCAGGGGAGCGACCGGTTGGTCCTAGTCCCGACCTTCCCAGATCGGCCGCCATCCCTTCTGAACCGCGCGCGTAACTTTGCAAGCGGGGAACCCGCCTGACGCGCCGTGCGGCCAGAGCAGCCTGTCCCCAGTCGGTCGGGTCCACACTTTTCCGGTTTCCGGCAAGCGGCGCACCGCGCCGCTCCGAGCGGGCTATATTCCACTCGCGCGCATCGACGGAAGACCGCGTTCCATTCCCGCGCGCGGCGCCTCGCACTCGCCACCCATGATGACTAAGTCATTCGGCCGGTCCGCACCTTTCCGGCTTCCGGCAAGCGGCGCACCGCGCCGCTCCTGAGCGGGCTGCATTCGACCGGCGCGCATCGACGGAAGAGGGACTGGCTACTCTGGCCTAGGCGCGGGCCACATCCAGTCTTGTTTACCGCTCCTCAAGCGCCGTGCGGCCAGAGCAGCCTGTCCCCAGACCACCGCGTTCCATTCTTGCGCGCGGCGCCTC
>CAJCIT010000225.1 GCA_903970405.1 Acidobacteriaceae bacterium
AGCTTCACTCACCTGATTGCCTGGGCCATCGTGAAGGCGGTGAAGGCCAATCCCGCCCTGAATCATGCCTTCGCCGAAAACGGCGGCGAGATGTTCCGCGTGGTGCGCAACCAGATCAACATCGGTTTGGCGGTGGACGTCGCAGGCAAGGACGGTTCGCGATCCCTGAAGGTTCCCAGCATCAAGAACGCCGATGGAATGGACTTCGCCCAGTTCTGTGCCGCGTACGACGACATTGTCGCCCGTGCCCGCGCAAACAAACTACAGGTGGCCGATTTCGAAGGCACAACCATCTCCCTGACAAATCCCGGTACGGTGGGAACGCTGGGCTCGGTACCACGGCTGATGCCCGGCCAGGGCGCCATCATCGCTACCGGGGCCATCGACTATCCGGCGGAATTTGCCGCCGCCACCGATGAAATGCGGGCCATGCTCGGCCTCAGCAAGGTGCTCATGATTTCATGCACCTACGATCACCGCATTATCCAGGGCGCCGAATCGGGCGTGTTCCTCGCTACTCTCCAGAAGCTGTTGCAGGGCGAAGAGAGGTTTTACGATCAGGTTTTTCGCGATCTCCGCATCCCTTATCTGCCCGTCAAATGGCAGACCGATCAGCGCATCACGCCGCAGCGCTTTTCCGCTGTCAATACCGATGTCGCCAAGGAAGCGGCCGTCATTCAGCTCATTAATTCTTATCGCGTCCGCGGTCACCTGATCGCGAACGTCAATCCGCTAGGCACGGAGCCCGGTTATCACCCGGAACTCGACCCCTCTTCCTACGGCCTCTCCATCTGGGATCTCGACCGTCCTTTTCTGGCCGGCGCCGTGAAAGCGCCGAGCGGCGCCATTGCATCCTACATGCAGCCTTATGAAACGCTGCGCGAAATTCTCGACCGCCTCCGCACCACCTACTGTGCGTCCATCGGCGCGGAGTACATGCACATCCAAGACCCGGAGCAGAAGCAGTGGCTGCAGGACCGCATGGAATCCACTCAAAATCTCTGGCCCATCGAGCCGCCTCAGCGGCTGCGCATTTTGAACCGGCTCATTCAGGCGGAAGAGTTTGAGCACTTCCTGCAAACTCGCTTTGTCGGTCAGAAACGTTTTGGCCTGGAAGGTTTGGAATCGACCATCGCGGTCCTCGACGATGTTCTCGATCGCGCCGCCAATGAGAACGTCCATGAAGCGGTCATCGGCATGGCTCATCGGGGCCGCCTGAACGTGCTGGCGAACATCGTCGGCAAGTCGATGGTGCAGGTGTTCTCGGAATTTGAGGGAGAGCCTGATCCGGACAGCGTGCAGGGGTCGGGCGACGTCAAGTACCACCTGGGCGCCAGCGGCATTCACCGCTCGAGTCAGGGCAAAGAGATTGTTGTTTCGGTCGCCTTTAACCCCAGCCACCTCGAAGCGGTTGATCCGGTGGTCGAAGGGCTGGTCCGGCCTAAGCAAGATCGCCTGGGCGACACCAAGCGCGAACGGGTGATCCCCATCCTCATCCATGGCGATGCGGCCTTTGCCGGCCAGGGAGTGGTGGCGGAAACGCTTCAACTCTCGCAGCTTGAGGGTTACATGACCGGCGGCACCATTCACCTGATCACGAACAACCAGATTGGATTCACCACGAACCCGATGGAAGGCCGCAGTAGCGTCTATTGCACCGACATTGCCCGCGCCGTCCAGGCTCCCATCCTCCATGTCAATGCCGACGATCCGGAAGCCTGCGTGCGGGCGTCGCAAATCGCCTATGAATACCGCCAGGCCTTCAAACGCGACGTGGTCATCGATCTGATTGGGTACCGGCGACAGGGGCACAATGAAGCCGACGACCCCAGCTACACGCAGCCGGTGATGTACCGCAAGATCAAGAACACGGCAACGGTGGCCACGCAACAGTCAGAGCGCCTCATCCGCGAGAAGGCAGTGACCGGCGAGCAGGTGGATAACCTGCGCAAACAGGTCCGCAACAAGCTCAATGAAGTTTACGATGAGGCGAAGAAGAACCGCGAGCAATACGTAGTTGAGGAGTTCTTTGAGATGCCGCGCGAGGAATCGCCCTCGCCGATGCCATCCACTGCCGTCGATTACCCGACGCTGGCGCGCGTCATTGAGAAGTGCACGTCCCTTCCCGAGGGCTTCCACCTTCATCCTAAGCTCAAGGGTTTAATCGAGAAGCGGCGCGAGACCTTAAACGGCGCGCCCATCGACTGGGGCTTTGCGGAAACTCTGGCCTTTGGCAGCCTGGTGCTGGAAGGGACGCCTGTGCGGCTGACTGGCGAAGACGTGACGCGCGGCACCTTTACCCAGCGGCATCTGGAATTCATGGATTTCGAGACCGGCGAAGGATACCTGCCGCTGGCGAATCTCGATCCCAAGCAGGCTAAATTCGAATCCATAGACAGCCTGCTCAGTGAATTCGCCGCGATGGGCTTCGAATTCGGCTACAGCGTTGCCGATCCCCTGACGCTGGTGCTATGGGAAGCTCAGTTCGGCGACTTCGTCAACGGCGCGCAAATCATCATTGATCAGTTCCTGGTTTCGGCCGAATCGAAGTGGAACCAACCCAGCGGCTTGGTCCTCCTGCTGCCGCATGGCCTGGAAGGGCAGGGCCCGGAACACTCCAGCGCCCGCGTGGAACGCTTCCTGCAACTGTGCGCGGAGAACAATCTTCAGATTTGCAACTGCACGACGCCCGCCCAATACTTCCATCTGCTGCGGCGTCAGATGTACGGCGGCCCGGACCGGCGCGGCGTCCGCAAACCACTGATCGTCTTCACTCCGAAATTCCTGTTGCGGTATGCGAAAGCGTCGTCGACGCTGGGTGAACTCACCAGCGGGGCGTTCCAGGAAGTGATGGGCGATCGCGATCATGTCGGCCAGGGGGTCCGGCGCATCCTCTTATGCTCAGGCAAAGTCTACTATGACCTTGTCAATAAGCGGGAAGAACTGGGCCGAAATGACGTCGCCATCGTCCGCATTGAGCAACTGTATCCATTCCCGCTCCAGCGCCTCATCGACATGTTAGCCCGTTATCCTGACAGCGCTGAGCTGTACTGGGTGCAGGAAGAGCCGGAAAACATGGGCGCCTGGTACTTCGTGGAAGAGCAAATGCAGGCCATCATCAATCCCGGCGGCAACGAAGTCATCAGCAAGCGTCAACTGCGCTACGTCGGCCGTCCGACCGCGGCCAGTCCGGCAGCCGGCGCTCATAAGGTCCACGTGGAGCAGCAGAATGCGCTGGTTGAGGCGGCTTTCTCGCAAGCGCCGGCGGTGGTCCGCAAAGCCCGCCGTTTGGTTCGGAAGAAGCGGTAGGCGCCGGCTCGCCTCAGAGGCGCCATCTACTGACCGAGCGCTTGCGCGATGGCCTTCTCGGCAATCGGCGCCATCGCCTCATATCCAGCCGCGTTCGGATGCAGACCGTCTACCGTCAGTTCCTTCTTGAACGCCTTCTGATCGTCCAGCAGCGCCGAGTAGTAATCGACGTAGATCAGTCCGTTCTTCGCGCAGTAGTCCTGGATCCAGTGGTTCAGTTCGATGATCTTGGCGGGGGGCCGGTGGTCCGTCTGGTTGTGGTAATAGTCGTCCACCGGCATCACGGACGCCAGCAGAACATGGATGCCGCTCGCCTTGCCCAGTTCGGCCATTGACTGGAGATTGCCCTCAATTTCTTCCAGCGTCATGGGCCCGGTATTGCCGGCAATGTCGTTGGTGCCGGCCAAAATGAGCACCGCCTTCGGCTTCAGGGCAATAACATCCGGCCGGAAGCGGACCAGCATTTGCGGAGTGGTCTGGCCGCTGATGCCGCGGTTCACGTACGGCTTTCCGGGAAAGAATTTGGAATAGGACCGTCCCCAGAAATCCGTGATGGAGTCGCCCATAAAAACCACCCGGCCGGTGACCGGCGGCGCGCCCAACAATGCTTCGTTCTCGTTCTTATAACGTCCTAGATTCGGCCAATCCAGCAAGGTCTTTTGTGCGTGGAAGAACGCCATCTTCACTTTTTCCAGTTCCTCCGCCGCTGGGGAGGGGGCCTGCGCGGGCGGTGGGGCCGGCTCGGTAGCCAGTCCAAAGGCAGACCCGCCAGGGGCGGCTAGCGCGGCACAGAAAACGACACTCAGCAAGGCTCTCATGCTGCGATTGTATACGGACCGCTCTGTAACGGCGGCCCCGTGGGGTTCAGGCTTCCACGAGTGCCGGGGCGGGGAACAGTTGCGAAAACCAAAACGCCTCGGGTGTCGCGCCATACTTCCGATATCGCTCCAAGCGGTCTCTGCCTTCAGCAACCGCCGGACGGCGGCCTTCAGGCACCCACCACAAGCAATAATGCGGCAGTTCGGCTTTCTCAAACCATTCCGCCCGGTCGCGAAAGACAGCGGCGTGGCGCGACTGGTAAGTGAATTCGCGCAGTGCTTCGACAGACTCCCATACGGACATGTTCACAAGAACCAGGGGATCGTCATTGTATTCGATGTCGGTTGCGTTTCCCTGGGCCGATTGCAATCGCCAGACAAAACCGGGGCTCCCCTCCGCCAACGCATTGATGGAATCGAGCTGGGCGATGAAGCCGGCAAGCTTCGGATGGTCGAGCGGCGCCTTGATCCTGCCGATGTTGATCTGCGCGACTTGGTAAATCATTCTTGGGCTCGGGATCGATCCGGCGGCTTACTCCGACTTTTTTTCCGGCGGATCCTGCGGATCGCCGGGCCCTGATCCCGACGCCTTACCCGCGGCCGCCCCACGAGACTGTTCCTTGGTTTCTACAGGTCGAGGCGCGGCCTCAGGAGCCGCCGCGGGCGGATCCTGAGGATCGCCTGGGCCGCTGCGAAACGTGACGCTGGCCAAAGAACTCTTCCGCGAACTCTCCGGCTGCTCTTGCCACACGGGCAGACTGCCGGCCGGCGCCATGCGCGATGCTCGCGTCCGGCTCAGCCACCAGCCGAACGTTCCGGCTATGGCAGCCAATGCGAGTATCCATTCAGAATTCATCAGTGCCCCCTAACAGCCCTTCTTGATTCTCAAAGGCGCTCAAGATCAGAGGCGTGCCCGCTGACCCCTGGGATCTGTTCTAACACAAACGGTCTGTCGCATTCTACGGGGTCTACGGCATCGGAGCCGTAGCTACAGAAACCGGTTGAGTAAGTGCAGTGGAAAGCCCTTAGGGCTTTGCGGACGCCGGCTGCCAGAGCTCAATCTTATTCCCATCCAGGTCATAGATCCAGGCAAAGCGGCCGTAGGATTCATCCATTCGTTTGGCGTCAATCTTTACTCCCTCTTCTCTTAAGCGGTCAAGCAAAGCATCCAGATCGTCCACGATGTAGTTGACCATGAACGGTTGCGTGGCTGGGATATAGTCGGTGGAGGCCGAAAAAATAGTCCAAACCGTAACGTGTTCCTTTTGAGGGTCATCGTGTTCGCGCCACGGAAGCATCACGCCATGGCCTTTGTCTGCGAGTCCAAGATGCTTCGAATACCATTCGCGCATCTGATTACGATCAGCGGACTTGAAGAAAACACCGCCGATTCCAAGGACGCGCCCGCGTTGTTCCATCACGACGGGCGGCTTCGACTTTTCAGGTTGCGGAGATTGCACTTCCTGTCCTCCTATTAAGCAGGCCGAGATCACCAACAGCGGGCCGATCGCAATGATGCCCCAGGGTATTCCTGGCATGTGGGTCATTTTTCGAGCAACTCCTTTAGTTTTTTCAAGTAGGCCGCCCACCCGGTTTTCGTTTCGGCGAACTCATCGTCCCAGGCAGCTTCGGGGCCGAAGCCGGACTGAACCAGACGGAGGCGCGTGATTCCTCCGCCCAGCGACTCGATGAAGTAATCGACACACATTTTTTGGACAACGCCTGTGTCCACGGGGCCGCCTTTGGAGCCGTAGGCAACGGATCGTTCGCTGTAAGTGCCGAAATGCTTACCGGGCTCCCAGGCGGAGATGGTCGACGTGCTTTCCATCCCGGGTCCCCAGACCTTGACATACTCTCCGCCCACGCGCGGCTCCACGCGGGCGCCGGGGACGAACCAATTCACAATCTGTTCGGGGTCGGTCAGGGCGCGGAAGACTTCTTCAGGGGTTGCTTGTAGATCGATGATGGTCTCGTGGGATCTGCTCATATTTCACTCCAGATTTGCGGACTCGCTGGCGGATGCTTCCAGCTTGACGGCGGGATAAACGGCGGAGACCAGTCGGAAACGCCGCCCGCCTTCGCCGCCCTCGTTATGATATTTCGCGGCGAGGTGCGCAATCGAGGCGGTCATCTCTTCGGCGAAGGCGGTGCGGGATTCAGCGCTGGCGAAGCGGATCTCCGTTTCCAGGGTAAGCGTGGCGATACGTTTTCCGGCGCGGCGGGCGCGAAGGCAGAGCGAGGCCAACTCGCGAATCATGCGCGCGGCGGTAGAAGCGAGATACGCGGCGGAGAACCGGTCGGCAGTGACGCGATCGCCGTTATTGGGAGCGATCAGGAATTCGCGGGCCACGGCGCGCACCACGCGTTCCATGCAATTGCCTTTACGGCGTTCCTCGATCAACTCCAGGAAGCCTTCGCGCTCCAGTTCGCGCAGATGGTAGTTCAGTTTCTGCCGGGGCACGCCGAGGCGGCGGGCGAGTCCGGCGGCGGAATCGGGCTCAGTTAATTGTTCGAGGAGACGAAGCCGGCCAGGCTGGAGTAAGACGCCCGCTTTTTCGGGGCTCTGTACGATTTGCAACGCCGCCTGCATGTCACCGATTTAAGCACCGGAAGACTCCTCTGTCAAGACAAATCTTTTTGTCGGCAGAGCCGGAAGATGGATTGCGTCCCGGTCGACAATGACAATGATGCGCCAATCGGCTCGCAGCTACGTCGCATAGCCACGTAGCCTGTGAGGGTAGGCTTCTTCACCAGTCGTCCCGTCGTAATCCGAAGTGAACGCAATGCGGCCGTCATCGACGATCGCTTGATGTCTCTGTTCTTCATAACAGCTTCAACTTTGTGGCAATACTTTTGGATCTTATTGACCCGCCTGCGCGTATTTGCTGTGTGAGTCACAAAGTTTGGGCCGGCTTGTGACCAAACCGATTCCGCCGAGTATTGCAACTGAGAAGTGCGAAGGCTGATTTGCTAACCGCACGCTGGCTCATGCGTATTTCAAACGAGACATGGGCCCTCGGCGGTCGGTTACGGCGTCAGGGGATAGTCTTCAGGGAACGAAATGACGGATTTGCAGGAAGCGCTTCGGCAACTCAGAAAAGCACCCGGCTTCACCGCCACCGCGGTGATTACGCTCGCCTTAGGTATTGGCGCCACCACCGCGATCTTCACCCTTGTTCATCAGGTGATGCTCAAGTCTCTGCCGGTTAGCAGGCCCGAGGAACTCTGGCGCGTGGGCGACAAGATCCGCTGCTGCAACTGGGGCGGCTACACGCAAGGTAACGACGGCAATTTTTCGCTCTTCTCCTACGAAGCCTACAAGAATTTCCGCGAACACACGCCCGAGTTTGCCGACCTTGCGGCACTCCAAGCCGGCAATGCGCCACTCGGTGTCCGCCGCGCGGGATCGCAGGGCCCCGTCGACACGCGCAATGGCGAATTCGTCTCGGGCAACTTCTTCCGTACCCTCGGCGTCAACCCCTGGATCGGCCGCTCGATGACCGACGCCGACGATCAGCCAGGCGCACCTCCCGTCGCCGTCATGAGCTATCACGTCTGGAGCGATAAGTACGGCTCAGATCCCTCCGTTGTGGGTGCAAGTTATCAGATCAACGGCCATCCCTTTACGGTAATCGGCGTCGCTCCACCCGGCTTCTATGGCGCCAAGCTCAACGGCTGGGGCATGCCCGATATCTGGATACCGGCCAATACCGAACCTCTGCTCGATGGCGAAGCCCAGCGCCTCAGACGCCCCAATACGAACTGGCTTGACATCGTCGGCCGCGTGCGCCCCGGCGTGAATCCTAAGACGCTTGAAGCCAAGCTGCGCGTTGAGTTCCAGGACTGGCTCGCGAGCCATGTGCCCGATATGGAGCCCGGCGAAAAACAGACCTGGCGTCAGCAGACCCTGCACCTTATTCCCGGGGGCGCCGGTGTCGCAGCGATGCGCGATCAATACGAGGCTGGATTAAAGCTCCTGCTTATTGCAGCCGGCTGTGTGCTGCTGGTGGCCTGCGGCAATCTTGCCAATCTCATGCTTGCCCGCGGTTTGAAGGAGCGCTCGCAAACCTCGTTGCGAGTGGCGCTGGGTGCGTCGCGCGGCCGGCTTGTGCGCAAAGCGCTTGTTGAATCCACCCTGCTCGCCATCATCGGCGGCGTTCTCGGAATCGGAGTCGCGTACGCGGGCAGCCAACTGATTCTTTATCTTGCGTTCCACAATGGCGCCGGTCCGGCGAACTATGTCCCGGTGGACGCGTCGCCCTCCTGGGCCGTTCTGCTTTTTATGCTCGCGGTGTCGGTGCTCACCGGACTGATTTTCGGCATCGCTCCCGCCTGGATGACTTCGCATGTCGATCCGGTGGAAGCTCTGCGCGGGAGCAACCGTTCGGTGCGCGGCGGCGGCTCCATTGCGCAAAAATCGTTGGTTATCGCGCAAGCCGCGATGTCGCTTGTGCTGCTCTCCGCCGCTGCCCTGCTCGGCCAGAGCCTGCGCAATCTGGAGCACCAGAATTTTGGTTTCGAAACGAAGGACCGCTATCTGGTCTCCATGAACCCTACGCTCGGCAACTACAAGCCCGAGCAAATGGAGCCGCTTTTCCGCCGTATCGACGACCGCCTTCTGGGCATTCCCGGGGTGCGCATGGTGGCGCCCGCTCTCTACGCGCCCATGAGCGGCGATAGCTGGAATGAGGGCATTCGCATCGCAGGCCGCCCCGAACCCGGGCCCAAAGAAGAAATTGGCGCCGGCTGGGCCCGCGTCATGCCCGGCTTCTTTGAAGCCCTGGGTACAAAAATTGTGCAGGGCCGCTCCATTGAGGAGCAGGACAATGCCACGTCTCGCTCCATTGCCGTCGTCAACGAAGCTTTCGTTCGAAAATTCTTCAAACAGCAGAACCCCATCGGCCAGCACTTCGGCGTCGACCGCATTCAGTACGCAGACAAGTACGAAATCGTCGGCGTTGTGCGCGACATCCGCTACATGACCTGGGATTACAAGGATCCGATCGGCCCGATGTTCTGGCTGGCCGAAACGCAAACCGTCAAATACGACGATGCGCAATTCAACACCTTCGACCTTTTCTCCCACTTTCTGAGCAACATCGTCATCTGGGCGCCCGGCAATCGGCCCGGCCTCGAAGCCGAAGTGCGCAAAGCGCTGGCCAGCGTCGCCCCCGACCTGGTGGTCTACGGGGTTGATCCGTACTCGAA
>CAJCIT010000226.1 GCA_903970405.1 Acidobacteriaceae bacterium
ACGGCCGAATCTCGTTCGCGAGAAAGGCTATGTTCGTCGCCGCCGTACGAGGTTTGCCATGTGAGCCGCGCTTCAGTGCCCCGACCAGAGCTTCAAACTCGGGTTTTGTGTAAATGCGCCAGTAGCGCCCTTGTAGCTTCAGGCGAGACGAAAGGGCAGGGTGAACAACAGCGTCATTGCGGTTGAACAAACTGACTGACTCCCTGTCCACTGGGAAACGGTGGTTGAAGTCTCGATCCTCGAATCGCCACGTATACGGTCCAGTCACACGCGCAACAGTGCATTGACCCCACTCCGGAACGTTGACATAAACGACATAATCATTCTCTTTGAATTCGAGTAGGAAGCTTTGATAGCACTCCTTCTCCTTATCCGAGAGGACGCCGCCGCTCTCGATCCTGCGTTTCAAGTCATGGAGGTCGGCGTTCTCAATGTAACTCCAACCGAATCGCCCCTCCCCATGGGTCAAAGACGAATAAACGGCGGCGCGCATGTCCGCATCGCCTTTCAACGCGTAAATCGTGTAGTCGCCCATAATGATCTCTCTTGCCTCACCGCCGCGGTGCGCAATCGGTTCTTGCATCGGTCCATCCCCAGATCGTTAGTGATCGCAATTCATAATTCGAGCAACTCCGTGCTAGCCGATCTGAATCGATCTCGAATTGGGTTGCAACGCAGGCGGCTTCTCCCGCCTTCCTCGATTTAATATACGTCGACCCCTCTTCCCACAACGGGCTCCCTTCCGCCCGCCGCATAAAATGGGGCCATGGCAAAGCTTTCTATCAAGGACCTGGACCTCCAGGGCAAGGTCGTCTTCATTCGCGTCGATTTCAACGTTCCGCTGGCTGCTGGGGGCAAGGAGATATCGAGCGATAAGCGTATTCGGGCGTCGCTGCCCACCATCGAATACGCGCTCGCGCAAGGGGCCGGCGTCATTCTCGCCAGCCACCTCGGCCGGCCCAAAGGCAAGCCGAATGCCGAGATGAGTCTGGCGCCCGTTGCGGCCAGACTCAGCGAACTGCTTGGCAAGCCTGTGACATTTGCACCCGATTGCGTCGGCCCGGAAGTGGCCGTCCTCAAACCGAAGCCTGGCGAAGTGCTTCTGCTTGAGAACTTGCGCTTTCACAAACAAGAAGAGGATAACGACGCGGAGTTTTCGAAACAACTCGCTTCGCTCGCGGACCTCTATGTGAATGACGCGTTCGGTTCCGCGCACCGCGCCCACGCCTCCACAGTCGGCATGATCGCCTACGTGCCCACTGCCGCCGCCGGTCTTCTTATGGACAAGGAACTGGAGTGGCTCACAAAAGCGACCAAGAGCCCGGACCGTCCCTGCGTGGCGCTGCTCGGTGGCGCGAAGGTTTCGGACAAAATCGAAGTGATTCAGAATCTCAGCAAGGTAGTGGACAAGCTGCTGATCGGCGGCGCAATGGCCTATACCTTCCTGCGGGCGAAGAATGAGCCCACCGGCAGATCGCTCGTCGAAGAAGACAAGATCGATCTCGCCAGACATCTGCTGGCCGAAACCGGCGGCAAACTCGTCCTGCCGGTGGATCACGTCGTGGTTCAGGAAGTAAAGCCGGGCGCTGACAACAAAGTTGTCACCACTATCGGGCCCACGGACATCGCCGTCGATATCGGACCCAAGACCATTGAGAACTTCGAGGTCATCATTCGCTCATCGAAGACAATCATCTGGAACGGTCCCATGGGCATCTTTGAAATGCCGCCCTTTGACAAGGGCACGGTGGCCCTGGCCAAGGCGGTGGCTGAATCGGGCGCGGTCAGTGTGGTCGGCGGCGGCGACTCGGAAAAGGCCATCAAATCGGCGGGCGTCTCGAACAAGATCACTCACGTCTCCACCGGCGGCGGTGCGTCGCTGGAATTCCTCGCCGGCATCGAACTGCCCGGCGTCACGGCGCTAACCGGCAGGTAGCGCTGTACCTGGGCTGTGGGGCGTGTTGACAAATCTTGTCTCAAACACCGGTCCTTTGTGAGACAGGTCGGCGAGCCGGTTCGGCGCTGTTTAGACGGCAGTTCCGAGGTTGGCTTGCTTCGCGCGCGCTTCAGAAGAGTTAGCCATCTGGCGACGTTACCCGTTGTCCCAGAGCCCGACCGCCTGGGATCACTCCGATTCTGTTTTCCTCCAGCCGCGACGGGATGTCTTAAAGATCATCCAAAGACAACCGACCGCCGCCGTGAGGCAAAGAACGCCGACGGTTAGGCCCTTCACACCGCGCTTCTCAATCAGCCCTTCGCCTGTCGCCATAAACCCGGCGAATAACAGGAGGAATGCAGGCACAAACATCGCGATGCCGCCTGGAGTCAACAGTGGCCCGTAGGTTGCCTGACAGCCGGGGCACGTCGACACCCCCGGCTTGATGTCTGTCCCGCACAGTTCGCAAATCATGAGCCTCCTTCCGAGGCCGAGACCCCAAAAAGCATAACAAGACTAGAAGACTCTGTGATTGCTCTCATTTCGAAACTAAGCGAGCGGGTAACTGACAGCGTAAGGAATATTGTTGACAAACCGACGCACTCACGCCAACAGAGCCGCGACCGTTCAGGGAGCGACCGGTTGGGCAACGGGACCAACCACCGCGGTCGCTCCCTGAGAAGCTGTGAAACAATCGATTTGCAACATTTTTGCTCCTTTATGTTTCAACAACTTGCACTGTGGAAAAGTCACCAATTTTGGGTTTTTTCACAGCTTCTGACGGTCGCGGCTCGGAAGATCGCGGCTGCTATTCTTTTTCCACCGACACCGTAACCGGCGTGGTCACTTCCCGGTGAAGGCGAAGTTGGACCGTATGCTCCCCAAGAGTCTTGATGGGCTCGTCCAGCAGGACTTTGCGGCGGTCGATATGGAAGTTCTGCTTCTCCAGCGCTTCGGCGATGTCCTTGGCTGTCACTGAACCGAACAACTGATCGTTCTCACCCACCTTGTGTTTAAAGGTCAGGGTGAGTGTGCCGATCAGCTTGCCCAGATCGGCCGCATCGTCCTTGGCTTTGGCCTCACGGCGCAGAAAAGCCTCGCGCTCCTGCTCAACAATCTTTTTGTTCGAAGCAGAGGCGGGAACGGCTAGCTTCTTCGGAAGCAGGAAATTGCGCGCATATCCGTCAGCGACTTTGATCACTGAACCGCGGTTGCCGAGTTTATCGACGTCTTCTCTCAGAATAACTTCCATAATGTCCGGCCTCCCTACATCTTCGAAGCGAACGGCAGCAGGGCGATATTCCGGGCCTGCTTGATCGCTTCACTCAAACGCTTCTGGTGAGGAGTGCACACACCGGAGATGCGCCTCGGCGTGATCTTGCCGCGCTCGGACACAAAGCTCCCCAGCATGCGCACTTCTTTGTAGTTGATGTCATCCACCTTCTCGACGCAAAAACGGCAAACCTTTTTGCGGCGGAAATATTGTTTCTTGCCGGTGGCCACCGCTTTGTCGCCACCCGTGGGACGCTGGTTCGCCGAAATCGGGCGACCGCCAGTTCGTTGTTCTGCCATTGGTATTCTCCTGGTTCCTTTTCCTGTTATTCAGCGCCTGCTCAAACAACGCCCTCAGTGGGCGCGGCCGGCGGCGGAGGCGGAACCGGATGCGGCGCCACAACCGGTGAGCCGGGCGCGGGCGCCCCTGGCGCCGGACCGGCCGGACCGGATGGAGCGGGCTCGCCCGCCGGGAACGCGGGCGCGGCCGGCGTGGCCAGCATGGGCGCGGGCTTGCGGGCAGCGCGCTTTTCACGGGCCTTCTTGCGCTTGTCGAGCCGCTTCAGCTTCTTGTCGATACGGACGGTGAGGAACTTCATCACCGCGTCAGAAACCCGCAGGCGGCGTTCAATCTCCCTGACCGTCTCAGGTTTCGCCGTAAACACGATCAGGATGTACTGGCCTTCGTTGAATTTCAGGACCCGGTATGCCAGGCGGCGCATGCCCCACTTTTCGACTTTGTCGACCTTGCCGCCGGCTTTAGTAATGACAGTTTTCACTTGTTCAACGATCGGATCGACCGTTTCGTCCGTTGCATCCGGACGAACAATGAACAATTCTTCGTAGATTCTCATGCTTCCTCTTCTTGTATGCCTCGAGCGCGGCGATTGAATTTCGCCATGGCCTTAATGGCGCCTTGGGCAACGATGGCTTCAACCGCATCGGCGGCGTAGCCGACGATCTCCGCCAATTCGCTTTTTAACGCTCGCTCCCAGGGAGTGAGCAGGTAAACCGCCGGGTCGTTCAGTTCGTGCGCGGGCCTTACGCCAACCCGAACACGCGTAAAAAACTCTGTCCCGACCGAAGCGATCACTGACCGGACGCCGTTGTGTCCGGCCGATGAGCCTTTCTTGCGGATCTTCAACCCGGTCCACTCCAGATCGAGCTCGTCGTGAACCAGAATTAAGTCCCTGTTCCTGAGGTTTCGTGACTTGAGCACCGCTGAGACCCCGCCCCCGGAGTTATTCATAAACGTTTGGGGCTTCACCAACACCACATCGCGGTCCCCGATGCGGCCGGCGCCCGTCACCGCCACGCCCTCATTCTTCGACACTCGGATTTCGTATCGCCGCGCCAACTCGTCCACCACCAGGAAGCCCGTGTTATGCGGCGTATTCTCGTACCGCAAACCCGGATTGCCCAGCCCCACAATGCAATAGATAAAGCTGGGCTTCTCCACCGGCTCGTCATCGCCATCCAACACGGCGATTTGCTCAATCTGGTTCTGCATAACGGAAGGGGCCGCTTACTTCTTCTTCGCGCCTGGTTCAGGAGCTTTCTTCGCCCCTGCGTCCGGCGCCTTCTTTCCGCCGGCATCGGCAGCCGGAGCGGCAGCCTCGTCCTTCTTGCCCTTCTTGATGACTTCGGGTTCAGCCACTGCCGCCACTTCAGCCGGAGCTTCTACTTCGGCGCGGAGCGAAACGACGTGCGATATTACCTGGTCAGCCGGGCTGATCAGCACAATCTCCGCCTTCATCTTAATGTCAGAGGCACGAATGGATTCGTTCAGCCCGAGCTCTGAAATGTCCACGTCGAACTGCTCGGGGATGTCCTCCGGCAGGCACTCGATTTCCACCTCGCGGGTGATGATCTCATGGATACCGCCCTGGATCTTCACGCCGCGCGGATCGCCATGCGTCACCACCGGCACCTTGACCGCGATGCGCTTGGTCAGGTCGATTCGCTTGAGGTCGACATGCAGCAGCGAGTCCTTGATGGGATCGAACTGCCAGTCCACAATCATGACGGGCGTGTCTGTACCGCCGCCCACGGTGAGGTTGAAAATGGTGTTGTGACCCGTCTTGCTGTTCAGAATTCGGGCTACTTCCTTGGGGCTGACGGCGACGGCCACCGGACCTTCTGTTCCCCCATAAACCACGGCGGGCATCGAGCCGGCCATACGCAGGCGGCGGGCTTCATTCTTGCCGCGCGAACCACGCGATTCGGCGGCGACAGTTATATCTTTCCTCATGTTTCACCTTTCGCCGGAACGCCAGCCTGCTATTACATACCGAGCCGCGATTTCCAGCTTTTAGCTCCATTTCCGTAGCGGCGAAATCCACCAGGATTGCCGCTGCCCCGGAAACAGGCACTGTTACCAACTGCAACTGGCGGGCAACTTACTCCCGCACGAACGCTCAGACGAAGAGCGTGCTGATCGATCCGCCTTCGTGAATCGATTGAATGGCGCGCCCCAACAGCCCCGCCACCGACATCACGCGAATTTTCCCGCAGCGCGCCGCATTGCCCCCCAGCGGAATCGAATTCGTCACCACCAGTTCCTCCAGCGGCGAGCTCACAATTCGTTCCACCGCGTTGCCGGAAAGCACCGCATGGGTGGCGCAGGCCGAAACGCCCGACGCTCCCTGGCTTAACAACGCCTCCACGCCTTTCACAAGGGTTCCGGCGGTATCTACCAGGTCGTCGACAATCAAGCAATGCTGCCCTTCGACGTCGCCGATGATATTCATCACCTCGGCTACGTTCACTTCCGTCCGCCGTTTATCGATAATCGCCAGCGGCACGTTTAATCTCTTTGCGAACGCACGGGCGCGCTCCACGCCACCTGCGTCCGGTGACACCACAGTCAGGTCTTCGGCCTTGTGACGTCCATCAAAATACTCAATCATCACCGGCGCGGCGAACAAATGATCCACTGGGATATCGAAGAATCCCTGGATCTGCGCGGCATGAAGATCAAGCGCCAAAACCCGGTTTGCGCCGGCCGTTTCAAGCAGGCTGGCCACCAGTTTGGCTGAAATCGGCATCCTCGGCTTATCTTTTCGATCTTGCCGAGCATACCCATAATAGGGTAACACTGCTGTGATGCGTTCCGCACTTGCCCGCTTCAGCGCGTCCAGCATCAGCAGGAGTTCCATGAGGCTGTGGTCCACTGGCGTGCAGGTGGGTTGCACCACAAAAACATCCGCTCCCCGAACGTTTTCAAGGATTTGCAGGTGGGTCTCACCGTCGTTGAAGAGCTTGATCATGGCGGACCCTAGCGGGCAGCCCAAGCTCTCACAGATTTCGCGCGTCAGCGCGGGGTTCGCGGTGCCGGAAAAGATTTTGTAGTCGCTGTACAGCGCCCGTATCGGTTTCGAAGCAGCCATGGGTCCGAAGTTTCTCCGTGTCATCAACTTAGGGCGGATAGGGCGAAGGCTGGGCCCAGCGCCTTACGCCAATCGTTCCGGTACCGGCGGCGGGAAACCAGCTTCACAACCCTCGCCTGCTGTCCCGGGAAGGCGGCCGTCGCTTCGCGAGCCTCCGCCAGGTTCTCAAACAGGCCAAACACCGCCGAACCGCTCCCCGTCATCCGCGCCGGGCGCGCCCCCAGCCGCTGAAGTTTCCGCACAATCCGGCCCAGCTCAGGATGCCGTTCAAACACCGCTTCCTCGAAATCGTTCTTAAAGGGAAGTCGATGGAGGGACTGAGAATTCAACGCCCAGGCCAGTGTCGGAAACTCTCTCAGCATAGGAGAGTCACCTGGTGAAGTCAACGCGTTCGTAACACTGGCGGTTCCAGCAAACGGTACTTCAAAGAACCCCTGCCGGTTCAATGACTTGTAGGCCTCGGCCGTCGAGACGTGAATACCGCTCGCCACCACCACCGCGGGAGTCGCGCTCAGGTCGCGCAGGGGGTAGAGTTCGGTGCCGCGTCCCAGACCCAGCGCCGTGCCGCCGTACAGAAAGAAGGGGACGTCACTGCCCAACGCCGCAGCCAGCGGCAGAAGGCTTTGGACAGTAAGATGACGGCCCGCGAGTGCCGGAAGCGCTAGAAGAACAGCGGCGGCATTGCTCGACCCGCCGCCCAAGCCGGCCCCCATGGGAATCTTCTTTTCGAGAGCGAACCGCACCCGGGCGTTCATCTTCAAATGATCCAGGACCGCACACGCCGCGCGAATCACTATGTTGTCTGGAATGTCGACTGAAGACTCAAGCATGATCTCCGTGCGCCGCGCGCGTTCGAATTCGATAGTCAGCGTATCCCGCAGACTGATGGTCTGAAAGATGGTGCGGAGTTCGTGGTAGTTGTCCGGCCGCTTATGAAGAACCCGGAGATCGAGGTTGAGTTTCGCGAACGACGGCACGAGGACGCGGGATGGCTCGGTTGGGGACACAGCGCATCAGTACTGGATGAGCGAGTAGAGGTCATAGTTCTGAAGCTTTGACCGGCCGTTGAGGAACGTAAGCTCGATGACAAAGCCGAGCCCCGCCACCTTCCCGCCGAGTATTTCGACCAGCCGGGCAACAGCCGAGGCCGTGCCGCCGGTAGCCAGAACGTCATCGATGATCAGCACGCTTTGGCCTGCCTCGATGGCATCGGCGTGGACCTCAAGCGTGTCTTGGCCGTACTCCAGATCGTAGGCGATTGACTTGACCGAGTGCGGCAGTTTCTTTGGCTTGCGAACGGGGACAAAGCCGGCCCCGAGCGCCAGCGCCATGGCGGGAGCGAAGAAGTAACCGCGCGCTTCGATACCGACCACAATATCGATTTTGCGGCCTTTGTAATGGGCGTCCAAGCTGTCCACCGTTTCGCGAAAGCCCTGGGGATCTTTGAGGAGCGTCGTGATGTCGTAAAAATTGATGCCGGGCTTAGGGAAGTCTTTGACTTCGCGAATAAGTGCTTTGAGATGATTCATCGGGTTGGGAGCGGCGGGCGGGGTTTGGGCAACAGTAGTTTAGCAAGGCTCGCCGGCCAGGGGCGATATTCTCGTCCTAAGAAGGCAGTGTCCCGGGATGGACAGCGGCCCTTCTTGGAACGGCTAGGGAAACTTCTGGGCGAAGACGGTCGAACATGTCAGCCTCCAACGCGCTTCTCAAGCTGAAACAAAACGGATTCCACCGTCAAATCCGAGTTCTTCTTTGGATCGGCTTTGGCGGTGTCCTGCTGCTGTTGGTGGTCCTCGGCGTGAGCGCCATTTCGTTCCTGAACGAGACGGAGGCGCGGCAGGAGAGGATCCGTCAGGACTACGTAAAGCGCAACACAATCCTGGAACACTTGCGTTCCACCACTTACTTGTCGGGGACCTATCTTCGGGACTTCCTGATCGACCCGAACGAGGCTCGGGCGGCGGAAAACGGAAAGCGGTATCGGGAGGCGAGAAGCGCCATCAGGACCGAACTGGCGGAGTACCGCCCGCTCCTTCGAAGCGACGAGGTAGCGCCCTTTCGGCAGCTCAGTCAACAATTAGACTCCTACTTTCAGGTGTTGGACGCCGCGCTAGCCTGGGATTCCCGGACCCGGCTGAAGCAGGGGTTAGTGTTCGCGCTCAATGAGGTTCAGCCGCGAAGGATGACGGCGATCGGCCTGACCGACCGAATTCAAGAGATTGGTGAGAAAGACCTTGAGGCAGGGTCGCGGGCGGTTGCAGAGCTTTTCGCCTCGTTGCGCAGGAAGCTTACCGTCCTGTTAAACAGCACAATTCTGTTGGCGCTCCTGCTCACCGGCGTCACCATCGGCCGGCTTCTTCAACTGGAAAGCGAATCCGCCGCCAGGTTCAAGCTGGCCCTGGAAGCGCAACTGGAGATGAGGCGATTGTCCGCCGAGCTGGTGGCCGCGCAAGAGTCGGAACGCCGCCGCATCGCCCGCGAACTTCATGACGGGATAGGACAGGTATTGTCGGCGATCGTGTTCGCTTTGGGAAATTTGCGCTCCGCTCTCCGGCTTCGAGACCTTGAGGAAGTCAGCGTTCAAGCGCGCGCCATACAGGAGATGGTTACGCAAAACGTAAATGTGGTTCGCAACATGTCGCTGCTTCTCAGGCCAACCATGCTTGACGATCTGGGCCTGGTACCGGCCTTGAATTGGCTGGCCCGCGAAACGTCGCGCTCGGCGCCGGTCCGCGTGGATATCTCCGCCGAGCCGATCGCCGAGACTCTGCCCGATGAACATAGAACGTGCATCTATCGAGTGGTCCAGGAGAGTGTGCGCAACGCAGTCCGGCATTCAGGCGCGGAGCACATTCGCATCTACGTTCAGCAGCGGGATGCTGCTCTCTTGGTGTCCGTGCAGGACGATGGAAATGGATTTCAGCCGCGCAAGCAGCGCGGTCTCGGACTTCTGGGAATGGAAGAGCGGGTCAATAACCTTGGCGGCGCGTTGCGGATCGAGTCGGAACTGGGGCGAGGAACCATTGTCGCGTTCGATCTTCCGCTACCGCGAGGTCCGTGTGACATTCCGAGTCCCGCAGGCTAAAAACTGCGCTTGTTTAGGACGCGTCTCCGCCCGGCTCTAGTGAATCAGTCCCTTCCTTACGCAGAACAGAATAAGGTCGGGAAGGCTATGAAGTCTAAGCTTCCCAAATATGTTTCGCCGGTGCGTCTCCACCGTTGTCACGGAGATATTGAACTCGGCCGCGATGTCGCGATTCCCTTTCCCCGACGCCAGCGTCAGTAGAATCTCCTTTTCACGCAGAGTGAGGCTTTCATATGGGTCCTCTCCGCCGCGCTTCCTTCGTTCCGCCACGTACTCATCGACAAGCAATCTAGTGACGACTGGGCTGAAGTAGGCGTTGCCGGCGCAAACGGCGCGTGCAGCGTCGAGGATATCCTCTGCCGGCGAGGCTTTTAATACGTAACCCTTGGCGCCGGCATTGAGAGCCCGGAGCACATAAGATTCGTCGGAATGCATCGAGAGGATGATGACGCGAGTCTCAGGTTGGCGCTCTCCCAGGAAAACGGCAACGTCGATGCCTGTCAAACCCGGCATGCCGACATCGAGAATCGCCAAGTCCGGCCGCTGAGCTAATGCCAAGTCAATCGCCTCGCGGCCGTCCTTCGCTTCCGCCACCACCTGAAAGCCGCCGCCCCGTTCGAGTAACGAGCGTATCGCGCGGCGGATCAAGGCGTGATCGTCGGCTAGCATAACCGTGTGTATCCGTGCATTAGACACTTGTTCCATTGACGCTTGGTTACGACAACCCGTCAAGCCTTGGCTGGTTTTTATCCTGCTACCGTTCTTTCGAGTCAAAGATCCTCTCATCACGGTATTTCTTTGGGGAGCCGCAGCGCCTTACGCTCAAAGTGAAAGCCAACAGAGCCGCGACCGTCAGCGAGCGACCGGTTGAGGAACTGCGCGTTTGTCCGCTTGCTCACGCGCGCGGTTCAAAGAGGGCGTCAGGCGATCTGCGAGGCGTCGGGAAGCGCCACCGGTCGCTCGTTGACGGTCGGGGCTCTGAAACGAAGTGAAATGAACTTGAACCTGAAGCTGCCAAACATCGCACGGGCTCTCAAGGGGATGTTGGGACGCCTCGCTCGCGATCACGCCGGTAAGAGCGCCCAGGAAACCGGCATGGACCCAGGCATACCGCGAGTTCTGGCCATCTCGAAGGATCAAGAGTTCCTGGCTTTATTGCGGAAGATGTCAGTGGACTCAACCTGGGAGTTCTTTCAGACCTCCTCGCTCACCGAGGCATTAAATGCGCTTACTCATGAGTACTTCCCGATCGTTGTCTTGGATCAAGGTGCGTGCGAGCGCGCCTGGGAAGCTTCTGTCGCGGCGGTGGTTCATTTGCGCCGGGTGCCCTGCGTAATCCTGGCGTCCGAGTATGAGGACGAATATGCGCGGCTTGAAGTGATCCGATTAGGAGGCTATGACGTTTTGAACAAGCTGGCTTCGCCGGACTCGATTAGCCGAACGATTGAATTTGCCTGGTTCTGGAGCCAATACTCGCCGCGGCCCTGGGCGCCGACGCCACCAATGAAAGGGTCAAGCAATTGAGCAAGACCATCGTCATTCTGCTGGCCTGTGGCGCTGTTGGGTTGGCCCTGCTGTCCGGGTGCTCCGGCCAACGCGCGAAAGCTCAACAAGACTCTTCAAAGGAGGGCCCGGAGGCCTCGGCCAATCTTCCAACTGCCGGCGTTACTCCTGTCCGCCGGCGCGCTCTTTCCCAATCGCTCATCGTCAGCTCCGAGCTGGTTCCCTTTCAGGAAATCGATGTTTACGCCAAGGAGTCTGGTTTCATCAAACAGCTCTTTGTCGACTACGGAACCAGAGTCCGCGCGGGCCAACTGATGGCCGTGCTTGAGATCCCGGAACTTGAGGCGCAGCTTCAACAGGATCAGGCCGCCATCGCCTCGCAGCAGGACGAGATCAAGATGGCTTCTCACCAGGTTGAACGGATCAAAGCGCAATACGACGTCGCGCACCTGCAATACACCAGATTGAACGCAGTGGCCAAGGGGCAACCAGGACTTGTCGCGCAACAGGAGGTGGACGATGCGCAGGGTAAGGATCTGGCCGCTGAGTCGCAAATGGAAGCGGCGCAAGGCTCATTGGACGCCGCGAAAGGGCAATTGGCGGTCTTCCGGGCAAAACTAGTCCACGATCAGGCCATCTTTTCCTATTCCAGAATTCCTGCCCCATTCAACGGCGTCATCACCCAGCGCTACGCCAACCTCGGGGCCTTGATGCAGGGCGGCACTAATAGTTCCACGCAGGCCATGCCGCTGGTCAAGCTGTCGGAGGACGATCTTTTCCGCCTGGTGATTCCGGTGCCTGAATCCTACGCGCCGCATATTCGAATCGGCCAGGCGGTGAGTGTGCGGGTGCCTTCGCTCGATCGGACTTTCCCAGGCAAGGTGACTCGCTTCTCGGTCGATGTACAAAGGGACACTCGAACGATGCACACGGAGGTGGACGTTGCGAATCCGGCGCGCGTGCTCATTCCCGGACTTTACGCCGAGGCCACCCTCACTGTTGCGACCACCGGTGAAACGCTCGCCGTGCCGCTGGCGGCCGTCGATCGCAACGGCGATGCGGCCACGGTGGACGTGGTGAACCCCTCCAACAGAATCGAGGTCCGGCAGGTAAAACTTGGCGTTCAGGATACCACCGGCGTCGAGATTCGCTCGGGTCTGAGGGAAGGTGAGAACGTTGTGATCAGCGACCGCAGCGGCTTGAAGGCCGGACAGGAAGTCCGGCCGAAATCGATTGAATCTCCTCAATACTCGGATCAGGAACCACGCCCCTAACTCGATTGCGTAACTACCCATGCCGCGTTTTTCGATCCGCAACCCTTATTTCATCGTTGTTATCTGCCTGGCGCTGGCTGTGATAGGAATTAACGGGCTAACCCGGATGCCGGTGGACTTATTCCCGCCCATCAATATGCCGGTGGTGGTGGTGGCCACGTTTTACAACGGCATGCCGCCCGAAGACATTGAAGTGGACATCACCAACCCGCTGGAGCGCTTCTTTACCCAGGCGAGCGGTATCGATCATATGGAGTCGCGCTCGCTGCTCGGAGTCAGCATCATTAAGGTCTATTTTCAGTCTGGAACGAACCCCGACGCGGACGTCACGCAGTTATCGAATCTGGCGCTGGCCGACCTGAAGCGCCTCCCTCCCGGCACGTTGCCGCCGCTGGTCCTGAAGTCGGACGCCTCCAGCTTGCCGGTCTGTTTGGTGACTGTGAGCGGCAAGGGATTGAGCGAGACGCAACTTCACGATCTCGCGCAGTTTCAAATTCGTAATCAGATCGCGGTTGTCAAAGGGGCGGAAATTCCGGCCGTCTTCGGCGGTAAATACCGGCAGGCGATGGTGTACGTGGATCCCTACAAACTCTTTTCACGCCAGTTGAGTGTCATGGACGTCGTAGATGCACTGAACGACAGTAACCTGATCCTGCCGGCCGGCGACGTGAAGATCGGCGCCCGCGATTATTACGTTTACTCCAATAGCATGGTCAAGAACGTTGAGGATCTTGACAGCGTTCCCGTGAAGACCGTTGGAGACCGATGGGTCTCCGTTGGCGATATCGGCGAGGCCAAGGACGCTAGTCAGTTGCAATACAACATTGTCCGCATCGACGGTCAGAAGTCAGCCTATATCCCCATCATGAAGTCGGGAGGCGACAGTAACACCATTCAGGTGGTGGATGACGTTCGCGGCCTGATTAAGCATCTGTTCGATCTGCCGAAGCAACTGGTGACGGACATCGTCTTCGATCAGTCCGTGTTTGTCAGGCAGGCCCTGAGCACGGTACTTCACGAAGGGCTGATCGGGCTGGCGCTTACCAGCATCATGATCCTGGTGTTTCTCGGAAGCATGAGGGCCACTGGCGCGGTGCTGCTCTCCATCCCCATCTCCGCTCTGGCCACGTTCGTCGTCCTCTACATGTTGGGCAGCACCGTGAACACCATGATTCTGGGCGGCCTCGCCTTGGCTTTTTCGAGAGTGATCGATAACTCAGTGATCTCACTCGAAAACATCTTCCGGCATTTAGAAATGGGCGCTCTGCCGGCAATCGCGGCCGAGCAGGGCGGCGCCGAAGTGAGTCTGGCGGTGCTCGCCGCCACGCTGGTGGACGTCGTGGATTTCTTTCCCGTGACGTTTCTCTTCGGCGTGAGCAAATTCCTGTTTTCCGCGCTCGCCCTGGCATTTTGTCTCGCGCTGCTGGCATCGTTCGTCGTTGCCATGACCGTGATCCCTCTATTCTGCTCGAAGTTCCTGAAAGCGATCCCCGTTGAAAACCGCCACGACGTTGAGACGGAGAGCTCGCCTGAGAGCCGTTCGTGGGGCGGGCGATTCAATGCCTGGTTTAATCGCGGTTTCAATCATGTGCTCGATTTCTATGAACGCTCGGTCAGGCGCGCTCTGCAACGTCCGGTCTTGACCATCGTTTTGTTGCTGGGGATCTTTGTTGCCAGCCTCGCTATCTATCCTCTTCTGGGTCTCTCCTTCTTCCCCCGCACCGACGCTGGACAATTCACAGTCAACCTGAAGGCGCCCACCGGAACGCGCATCGAAGTGACTAACGACTATGTGGCGAAGATTGAGACGTTGATCCGCCATGAGGTGCCGCCGGGCGAACTGAAAATGATTCTCTCGAACATCGGCGTGGTGAACGATATTTCGTCCCTCTATACGACCAATGCGGGAATGTACACCGCCTCAATTCAGGTTGCACTGGCCGACGGCCACAAGGGCAGCAGCTTCGACTACATGGATCGCGTAAAGGGGGCGATCGCAGCCAACTTTCCTGACGTTCGAACATTCCTGCAAAGCGGATCGATGCAGGACGCCATCCTTAACCAGGGGCAACCCGCGCCGATCGATGTGCAAGTGAACACGCGAGACCTAAAACTGACCTATGCCACCGCTCAGGATCTGGCCCGCCGCATCCGCGGGCTGCATGGCGTGAGCCAGATTTACATCCCGCAGGACATGAACTATCCATCCATCCGCATGGATATCGATCGGGTGCATGCGGGAGAGCTGGGCTTGACGCAGAAAGACGTAGTCGACAACGTCATTACCGCCCTGAATTCTAATATCATGATCGCCCCTAACTACTGGGTGGATTATCAGACCGGCAATGACTACTTTTTGAGCGTGCAGTACGCCGAACATGGCGCGTCCGCCATCCATACCCTCACTGACTTGACCCGGATTCCGCTGCGGGCGCCGAACCTGAAAGAGCCCACAACTCTTGACTCAGTGGTAAAGCTAGTGAATCTTCAATCCCCCACGGAGGTGGATCATTACCAGCTTCAGCGGGTTGTGGATGTATACGTAACGCCGGCGGGCGAGGATCTGGGGAAGCTTCGGACCGCGATTCTCTCAACCATTGCCGGCGCGAAAGTGCCTGCCAATATTCGCGTCACGCTCCGCGGCATGGTTAACAGCATGGACCAATCCTTCAAGAGCTTTGGAATCGGGTTCAGCCTTTCATTCATTCTTTTGTTCCTGATCCTGGTGGCGCAGTTTCGTTCTTTCATCGACCCTTTCCTGATCATGCTCGCGATCCCAATGGGTTTCGTCGGCGTGCTGATCATTCTCCCGCTTACTCACACCACGTTGAACGTCATGTCGCTGATGGGGGTGCTGATGTTGATTGGCATCGCCGATTCAAACAGCATTTTGATTGTCGATTTCGCCCACAAGCTGGAGGAGCAGGGCCTATCGGTAACGGATGCGGTGATTACGGCCTGCCGGGTGCGTCTGCGGCCGATCCTCATGACTTCAATGGCCACGATCATCGGCATGATCCCGATGGCGATGAAGCTGGGGGAGGGTGGTGAGCAGTATACGCCGATGGCGCGGGCGATTATCGGCGGCCTGACTTCGTCGGTCCTGCTGACGGTGTTTATCGTTCCCGCAGCCTATCTCTTGGTTTACCGGCGGAAGGAGAATCAGCAGCGGAATGCGTAGCTCTCTCACCCCCGAGCATGGGTATAGCCCGAAGCGGGCGCTTCGTCTTGCAACGGCGCTGACGCTGATCTCATATGGCTCGATGTCCGCCCAGAACGTGCCCAAGCCGACCCTCACGCTGGCGCAAGCCACGGCAATCGCCCTTAGGAACCATCCGCAAATCGCGGCCGCCCAAAACGACGAATATGCGGCGAATCAGCGGGTCATCGAGAGACGCGCGGCCTACTATCCAGCTATCTTTGGGGAAATTACGGGCTCTCAAGCCAGCGGCGGGAGCCGGCTGGGCGCCGGCGACCTGCCGGCATCGCGTCTCTTTAGTCGAGAAGGTGAAGGACTTCAGGTCAGTCAGCTTGTCACCGATTTTGGGAGGACGAAGAATCTGGTGGCGAACGCCTCTCTTCAGGCGCAAGCCTCGGCGCAGGCAACGCAAGCTTCGCGGTATGCAGTCATGCTGGCCGTGAACCAAGCCTACTATGAGGTTCTGCAGGCGCAAGCATACCTGAACGTAGCTGAAGAGACCATCAAGGCGCGGCAGACTGTGGTGGACCAGGTCTCAGCCCTCGCCAAGGCGCAACTGAGATCTCAGTTGGACGTGAGTTTTGCCAAAGTGAATCTGTCGCAGGCGCGGCTGATGTGGATTCGCAGCCAGGACGCACTAACTCGCGCCAATGCCGGCCTCACGCGGAGCCTTGGCGAAGATCAACCGATGGAGTACCAACTCGTGGAGGATGTTACTACACCGGGCGCTCCTGCCTCCGCCGAATCGCTGATTGGGGAAGCGATTCGTAACCGTCCCGAACTCGCTCAATTTCGGCTCCAACTTGAGGCAGCCCGAAGATTCGAACTGGCCGAGCAAGATCTGCAACATCCCACCGTCAGCGCGGTGGCCGTGGGCGGCGCTCTTCCCTATATCGACACCCCCGGCATTCCTAAGGCATATGAAAGTGTTGCATTGACTGTGAGCATTCCGATCTTTACCGGACACCTGTATGCAGCGCGGCGAAATGAAGCACGCTTTGACACTGCCGCGCAGTCGCAGCGTCTGCGTGACCTGCGGCAGCAAGTGGAGCGCGACGTGCGCACAGGCTGGGCAGCCGCGACCACAGCCTACCAGCGCATTCCAGTCAGCGAAGAACTTCTCAAACAAGCCCGCCTGGGACTGAATTTGGCGCAGGGCCGCTACAATTTGGGCTTGGCGTCGATCGTCGAGTTAACTCAAGCGCAACTGAACGTGACCCAGGCGGAGATTGAAAACGTCAGCGCCATCTACGATTACAAGAACACCTTCGCGGCGCTGCTGTATACGGCGGGCGAATTGAGGTGAGGGCCGGTTGCTGACGTGCGGCGGGCTGGCAGCCTGCGGCCGATTGGCGATTGGCCCCCTATGGGCATTGCCTGACTTAATCGCCGACGCTTCAGAACCGCGACCGGCTGTGGCGCCCGTCACGGGCACCACAGCGCCCCAGAGGGGCGCGGGAACCCGCGGACCCCTTCCGAACCGCGCGCGTGAGCAAGCCGGTAACGTGCACTGCCTCTGTCGGACTGAGTTAGGGCCGATTTCCAGTCGGCCGCAGGTTTCAACCCGCCCCACAACTCACTTACGCTCCGTGACTTCGAGCCCGCGTGGCCGCAACACTGAGTTCACCGCCGGATCATAGTATTCATAGACCCGCGACTCGAAGGTCTTCGCCCGAATGGGAAACTTCGCACGGAGGCGGAAGCGCAATTCCACCTTGCTGTGCGGCCCAAAGGCATTGAAATAGAGAATCGCCTGGGTGGCCGTGAGACTGAACTTCTCCAAACCTCCGGTCTTGAGACCAGAGGTCTTTTCCTGGAACGCCTGCAGGTCCTCGCTGAGCAACTCAAAGCCTGGAGGGATGCCCAGATCCACCATCACCATATTCGCAACGTTGTTCAAGTTGTTTCTGATGACGGCGTTCGCGGCGACAATCTCGTTCTGCGCAAGTTTCGTGCGGTCATAAGCGATGTCGATGGAGAGCGGCTCCTGTAAGGGCTTAACGTCCCAGGGCACAAAATAACGGCCGACAATCTGATACGCCAGACCTCCTTCGCCGCTAAAGCGAATCTGGATGTTATTCGCTTCCCTCGCCTCAATGCCAGGTAAGACAAACTGATGAAATAAGTCACTGTTCCGCGCGGTAAGCGAAAGCGTCTGAACCGGGTTGCCGTTCAATGTCACCTCCACCGTTCCGCGAGCGTCCGCGCCCCCTTCTTCACTCGCCATCAGCAAGGCCCTTAACGACATGATGGTGGCCTGAGTGGTTCCCCAGGCGCCGGAGGCATCCTTTTTCGACGCAATGTAGGCGAGAGCTTTGCGCACCACCTCTGGAGACTGCCTCCACTTCAAGAGCGCCTGGACGGCCACCGCGGTGGTTTCCGTGGCAGCGCTGGAACCGGTGGAGTAGACGCCCGTCTCCTCCGAATTCCAAAAGACCTGTTCGTCCTTTTCGATGCGCGCGTCAAGCAGCAACTTCATCGCTTCCCGCTTGAAGGACTCATCCCCGGATTCCACCGCAAAGTTTGCGAGAACGGCCAAGGTGTACGCATCGGCTTTACCCGAAAGCTGGGCGGCGATAAATTGCATTGCTTTATCGATGGCCGCGCCATGGTAACCGGTGCTTTCGAGTGACCAGGCGACGTAGGCAGTAATCCGCAGAGGATCCGAGTTATAGCGGTTCGTGGCGCCTTCGTTGATGAAAGACGTGTCGGGCCGCCAACTCCCGTCCGCTTGCTGCTGCGATACCAGCCAGTCTCGAGTTCTCTGAATCAGGCGGGGGTCCACGTCATGAACCTTGGACATGTCGTTAAATTCCATCAGGCCGTAAGCGGTGAGTATCTTGTTGGCCGGGGCGCTGCCGAACCAGGAGAAACCGCCGCCGGCTACCTCAAATGTCAGCAGCCGCTGATAGCCGTTGACAATGTAGGCCTCAGCCTTGGCATGCACTTCCGGCGTCAGCTTCTTCGTCCGCTTCATATAGTCAAGCGCAAGAACATTCGGGTAAGTGCTGGAAGACGTTTGCTCAAAGCAGCCGCTTGGCATCCGCAAGATGCTATCCATGCCTTCAATGACCTGGCTGAGCGGCCCGGGGTAGAGCCTGACCAAGATCTTGCTGGCGTCAGGAATGGAATCGGACGGGAAGTGAATCGTGCGCTGGATTGACGTCTCAAGACGCCCGTTGAAAACGATGTTCTGCTCGCGGCCGTTCGGCACTACCTCGATCTCGCGAACCACGATGTCCCGCCGCTGTGCTGCCCCGGTCAATTGGGCCGACAGTGTCAGCTTGAACCGCCCAATGCGCTTGGCTTCGAGCGTAAAACTGGAGCCGGCGACGCGGCCTGATTCGACGCTGACGCTTTTCTCGGACGAATCGTCGAGTTCAAACCAATCGTCACGCGTCAGCGAGAGTTTCACGTCGCCGCGCTCGCCGGCATAGTTATAAATCGCCACCGGGACGGAAACGCGGTCACCCTGTGTCAGCGCAACCGGAAGGTCAAGGTCCACAAAGAAATCGGTGAATACTTTCAGGGCCGAGTTAGCCGTTCCCAGTGCTCCGGTGGCTGTCGAAGCAAGCATCGCCATGCGCCAGGTGGTGATGGAATCGGCCATCGGAATGGAAATACTGGCGGCGCCATTCCGGTCAGTGATTATCTCCGGGTTGATATAGAGAGCCTCGGGGAAGAAAGACCTGATGTGCGTTTCCCGACTACCTTCATCCTTCTCAGCATTCGGCGATACTCCATTCGATCCTGCGTCGGCGCCCACCTGTTGGTTTAGCTTCGCGGAGGGTAACGGCGCCGCAAGAGCGGCGAACCGCCTGGCCCCGTTAGCGAGAGCCATCATCGGTGAAGCCCCCTCCACCTGTACTGTCTGCGTTGCGGCGCCCACCCACAAGGTGGAACCCACAACAGCCCGGTCGCGCGCCTTAAGCGTCAGGTTCCTTATCCCGGCGTCGAAGCCGGGCGCGGAGATTTCAATCTCATAGGCGCCAGGTGGAATGGCGGCCAGCGTGAATTGACCCTGGGCATCGGTTCGGGCGCGGCGGCTGCCTGCGCTGTTTCTTAGAGAGAGCCTCACAGTGGCGCCCGAAATGACGCTCCCCGCCGCATCTGTCACAGAGCCCGAAACCTCGGCAAGGCCGTTGAAGGGGCCGCGATCATGCTCCGTCCTGATGGTGACCTCGCCCGCCGTCATCTCGCGCGGTATGCTTGATCGCCATCGGTACGGACGTCCAGTGGCAGAATCGATCACGACGCTGAGATCGTCAACGGTATCGAACTGCCGATCGGGTCCGGCGCTCTGAACGCGGAAGTACGGCCGGCTCCTGAAAGAAAAGCCCGCCGGTGTGAACCGAAGAGGAGTGCCCCAGGCATCTCGCGACTCCGCGCCACCGCTTTGCCGCATGGCTTCGGAGATACCCAGAGGCTTCCGGTCTTGCGCCGTTCCCTGCCGATACATGACGCTTGCCGCGAGGTCTTCCACCTGTTGCTCAAGCGCTACGAGATAGCGCTCCCTGTACTCCTGAGCCTTTTCCCGCGGCACTTCCTGACCGACCGCCACTTGCATTCGGTTTGCGTTCAGAGTGTAGGTGGCGGAGAACAGAGCCTGTGCGGCAAGATCGCGCCGCCGTTCATCCGATGTCTGGGTTGTCGGCTCAAACACGTCGGGAAGGGAGAGCGAGTGAATCTCAAAGCGAGGTTTCATCAGCTCCTGCTCCAGGTAGAAAAACGTTTTGGCGAAGCCGGGGCGCTTCTCAGCGAGCGCAAAAACCGCTTCGTCCACCACCTGCAAACCCAACGCAGCGCGAACGCCTTCGCCGTGGTCGTTGGTGACGCGGAATCGAATGCGAGCATCGGCGCCCGGCCGGTAAACCGTAGAATCCGCCGCCGTCTCAATCCGTAGCTCGTCGGCCGGTTGCACGAACACCAGCCGGTGATCGCCGATCACCTGTGCGTCGCGGCCGAAGCGATAGACATTGACATCCAGCGTGCCTGACATTTCAGGAGTAGCGGTGATGGCAACTTCGGCATGGCCGCCGGCGATGGTCAAATCACGCGTGAGAATGGTCTGACCGTCTTTCACTATGTCCACATAGGCCGCTCCGCCCGCACCAGTTGAAAAGACGTTGAGCAGCATGCGGTCCCCCGCTTTGTAAATCGCACGATCGGGACGAAGCAACACCTGATCGGCGCCGCCCCGGGGCTGCAGCGGGATCTTGCTGGTCACGCGATTTCCTTGGGAATCATGGACTTCCACTGTCAGGGTCTCGGCTTCGTTGCCGGGCGCGATGCGAATCACGGCCACGCCGCGCTCATCCGTTGCCACGTTTTGGCTCCGGCCGCCGTTGGCGTGGACGCGAATGTCGGCGCCAGCCGGGGTTCCGTCCGGGTACGAAGTCAGCAGGAAGATCTGGTTTTCAAGGCCTGGGATGACCGTGCCTCCTTCGGGAATCGCCGTTACCAACAGAGCGGACTCGCTGACCGTGATAGCCTCCCCGTGCGTCTCGGGATGCCCGGCGTCATCCTTGACCGTCGCCTCAATGAGGACCGTTGCGCTGCCGCCTTGTTGCGGCCGGCCGGCAAAGTACGAGGGCAGGGGTAAATCGAAGCGATAGGTTCCGTCTTTGTCTGTCTGGCCGTGGGCAGAAGCCGCTTCAACAACGGCGACGTCCATACTGGACGCCTTCATTTCAATCTCGGCGTCACCCACCGGTTTCCCAAAGAAGTAATTTGCTTGTACCGTGCCGGTGACATGATCGCCCGGCCGATATTCGCGCCTCGGCTTTCCGTTCTTTGCCGCAAAGTCGACAGCCACCTTAAACTTCGGCAGCACATAACGGTCGACAGTAAACGTGAGGCTGGCGCTGTTGGCCGGAGCGTTGGCGTCCCCCATCAGCGCGTGGAGCTGATAGGCGCCGAGGTTCACTTCATCGGCGAGAGTGAACTCCGTAGAGGCGATACCGAACTCATCCGTCTGGGCCTCCTGCTTAAAGACTTTATTACCGCGCGGATCGAGGATCTCAAACGTGAGAGGGCCGCCCTCAGCCGCGTGATGGTCGGCCCGATCGAGCGCCAAGGTTCGAACGTGAACCGTCTGGCCGGGCTGATACATTCGCTTTTCGGTGGTCAGAAGAATTGACACCTTTTGTTCGAGACGAATGGGCTGGGTATACTCCGCCAGGCCAAGCGGCGTTTCGGCGGTGTAGTGCAACTCATAGCTGCCCGTGAGGTCGGCGGGGAAGCGGAACTGCGCATCCGCTGTTCCCCGAGAGTTCAATCGTCCCGCAAAGAGTGTGGAGGGCTGCTGTCCCTTGCCGGTGAGTTCAATCCTGATGGAACTGCGGCCAACGATCTCATGATTGGCTGAGTCGGAAACAACCATGCGGATGGCCGCTTGAGCGCCGGAGAGATAAGACGTCTGACCAACGATGTGAAGCACTGGCCGGAGAAGGATCTCAGACAGTGAACGTGTCTCCTCGAAAGCGGCAGCGGCGTCAGAGCTGTACTGAAATCGATAACGAATGCGCTGCCAGACCAGGTCCTGGAGGGGCAGCGGCGCCTTCATTGTCAGCTCTTGCTCCCACACGCCATCGCCTTGCCTGGTTTTCGTCGTTCGCTCCACACGGGCCAGCACTTGATCCTCCGGGTCAATCAACTCCACGGTGAGCTTCCCCGAATCGGTGCGGGTGCCGCGATACGGGATCGAAAGCGAGAGCCGGTCACCCCGGCGGATGGCCGTGAAGGCAGGCTGGTC
>CAJCIT010000227.1 GCA_903970405.1 Acidobacteriaceae bacterium
GCATCCCGTCCACGCGCTTTTCCACCTCGCGCACGCTGGTAAGGAACTCATCCAGCTTGCTCTTGTCGGTGGAACTGATCCGCCGCGTCAGGTTCTGCGCGCGGTCCTTCACCCGGTCGAGAATACTGATGTTCAACAGGCTGCCGCGGTTATCGAACAGGTTGTCCCACGCCAGCGACGGATACACTTCCACCGGCACCGGCGATTCCGGACTCTGCCACGAAATGTGCGAACTGTACGCCATCGAAAAGTTAGTTTCGTGATATCCCGTCATGGGCTGCTCGCAAGCCAGCACAATGCTCGATTGCGGCGTATCTTCTCCCACATGATTGGCAATCATCTGATCCACACTAATCCCCGAGTGGATGATGGCGCCCTTCGAGATATGCGCCCCCGACAACAAACTTCCCGTCTGCCCGGGATGAATGCCTTGACCCGTCAGCGCCTTCACGAACAAACCATCAATTACGTTGATCTTCTCCTTCAACGGCTCCAGCGGCTCCAGCGTCTTGCTGAGCTTCATGGCAGCGCCCTGGCCTTCGGCGCTCCAATGATCCTCATTGATGCCGTTACCCAGGAAAACCACGCCGAAGCGCTTCGGGAATGCGGAGGGTGACGGCGTATCGGCCAACGCGTGAAGCGATTCCAGCCACGGCAACGCCACCGCGCAACCGGCCCCGCGAAGTACGGTGCGGCGTGAGATCTGACGAGCGGCGTTTTTGGTCAATCGGGACATTTAGTTCGTTTTCCTGGATTGCAATTCGGGCTCGGGCGCATCCTGAATTCGTCTATTCCGAAACTGCGGGCTGGTGACAATGGTCTCCACCAGCGAATCGAAGCGGTAGTCTTTGGCTGCGAGTTGGCTTTGCATGCGTTCGATAAGGGATTCGTCGGACAGTTGGAGTGACCGGTCCAAGGAGAAGGCGAGCAATTTGCGGCAGAGATTACCGACGAACTCTTTTTCCCGGTATTCGCGGATGAAATTCTTGAGACCGTCGAGTCCCGTCCCCGGAATACCACCCGGATAGGTTACGGCGGTATCCACCGGGCGCCCCGCCAGATCCTTCGTCCGGGCATTTCCCACCGGTCCATACCCTTCGAACGCTAGTCCGAATGAATCGAAGCGCGCGTGGCAGGCGGCACACATTGGGTTTTCCCGGTGTTTAGCCAGCATGTCGCGCACCGGCAAATCCGATTTCGACTCGTCGCTGGGCAGCTCGGGCACCACTGGCGGCGGGGGCGGTATCCTCACTCCCAGCACCCTTTGAACCACCCAATTGCCGCGCTTCACCGGGCTGGTTCTCAATCCGGGCGAATTCTGAGTCAGAAACACCGCCATCGGCAACAGGCCGCCGCGCCCGTAACGGCCGGCGTCATCCACGCGAACCCAGGTGTTCACGTCTCCAGCCACTTCGGGCATCCCATAGTGTTGGGCGAGCACAGGGTTCACAAACGTGTAATTGCCATATAAAAGGTCCAGAACCGGGCGGTTATTGGAAACAGTGTCTTCCACATACCTGATCGGTTCCCGAAACATGGCCTCGCGCAAATCGTTGTTGAAGGTGGGAAAGCGCTCGCGGTCCACTGAGTTGTTGGTTTCAAAGAGGCGGAAACTGAGCCAGTTGCCGGTGAACTCAGTCGCCAGTCCTTCTACGCGGGGGTCCTTCAGCATGCGCCGGGTCTGGGCCAACAGAACGTCCGGCCTTTGCAGGTCACCCGCCGCAGCGTGCCGCAACAGCTCATCGTCGGGCATGCTGCACCAGAGGAAGTAGCTCAACCGGCTGGCCAGGGCGTAGCCGGACAACGGTTGAATGGCGGTTCGCGAGGAAGCCGTGCCGGCGTCCGATAGGTCAATCCGGTACAGGAAATCGGGCGACATCAGTAAGCTAACTACCGAATCGCGAAGGGCGTCTTCATGCGACAGTTCGTTCTTGGTCCGAATCGTGTGGTAGTAAGCCAGCAAATCGTCGCGCTCCGCCTTGGTAAGCGGGCGGCGGTAGGCGCGGGCGGCGAACCGGACCAGAGCCTCCAGATGCTTCGGCTCTGCCTCCATCCGCTCCTTCTCCAATCGTCGAAGCGTGGCGTTCATGCGATCGAAGTGATCGCGGATCGCCCGGGGCGCCACTGGGTCATTCGTTGGATCGGCTAAGGCCTTGGCCAGATAGGCATCGCGCATCGCCGCGATCACCGGGGCGTCGGTGACCTGGTGATCCACCGGGCGCGCGCTGCTGGATTCGGGGCCCTTCCCTTGGACCTCACCACTCTGATTGAAGTAATACTGGACCCACGTGCGAGCCGTGAAATCGGCGATGAAATCGAATTCATCCCACAGGCGGTTGATCTCCCGCTGGCCTTTCTCATCGAGGACTAACTCCATCAGCGGCGTATCGTCGCGAAAGAAACCCACCACGCTGTGATAGCCCGCGCTCAGCAGCCGGCCCTTGTCCTCCGAATCGTCCGGAAAGTAGCGCCCGCGCTCGGTCACGTAGAAGGTATCCGGGAAAACCGACGCGAAACGCCCGAACGCGGCTTCGTAACGCCTGCGTTGCGCGGCCGGAACAATCAGGTCGGCGTCACCGGCGCGGGCTTTCGCGGATAGCGCGGCCCATCGCACCGCCGCTTCCTGGTGAAGCCCGGCATACTTGGGGATTTCCGGCGTCACCGGGGGCGGATCACCCTGGTTGCGCAGATCGTTCGGATCGCTGTCGCGGCGGTGCTCGGCGTATTGCCGCAACTTCCAGTTCAGCAGCGGCTGCGATGCGGCCGGCAGGCCTTTCACCATGGGCGCGGTGAACTGCATGGCCGTGTGAGCCCGAATCCTGACCACGAAATCGCGCATTTCAACGCACTTCGCGCGCAGCACATCCGGACGCTCCGTGGCGGGTGCCGGCAAGCCTCGCCACATTTTCTGAAGCGTCAAGATGGGGCCAACCGCATCCTGATCGTTCAGTATGCGCCACACCATGGGCAGATACTTTGGGCTCACCTTCGAATCCGCCGCGATCGAGGCCAACGTGGCGTCCGGCTTTCCGAGAGCGGCTCGATACCGGTAGCGCCAGGCGGCCTCAAAATAGTCCGCATAGTTTGTGGGCTGCCGGGCGTAGAAGTTCAGAATCCGCTGGATTGCATACTTGTCACGATCCGTCTCCACCAACATCGGATGCGGAGCGAAATCGAGGCCATCGGGCGACAGCACCAGATGGTCAGCCACCTCGCGCGCAGCCTGCAGATACTTATTCAGCAGCGCGGGGGACATGGTCAACGACTCACCCGAATTGTCGAAGCCCGCGGGATTGGCTGGATCCACAGGGAACTGGCGCGTCACCTGCATATCCTGGCCGGTGAGATCGCGAATGGTGTAGTTGTATTCAGCGTTGCTCAAGCGGCGGGCCAGGACGACGCCCGGATCGCCGGCCGACTTCTTTATCAGTTCCGCTCTGAGGGCCTGAATCCAGGCGATGGTCCGCTGGGTGGCTTCGGCCGGTGGAGGAGGCATGGGCTTGGGCGGCATCTCTTTCGCCGTCAGCCGGTCTATCGCCAGCGCCCAGCGTGGAAAATCGGCGGCCACCATGTCCACGGTGGTGTAAGCCTTGAGGTCGAACTGCGCGGCCGGCGTCTGTCCGCTATGGCAGGCGACGCAATACTTCATCACGAAGGGCCGCACGTTTTGTTCGAACTGGAGGTCCAGCGCGGGAGTGGCAGCGTGAGCCGCCGGCAAAACGGCGATGGCGACCATGACGGGAACGGCTCTAAGCAGCATCAGGCTTCATTATTTCACCGTCAAAGCGATCAACCGTGCCTTCCCCTTTTCTTCGCGTCATGGTTGGAGGAGACCACGATCGTCGTGGCGCGGGTTTATAGCCGGCTGAGCCGACATTCGTGTCGGCTGTTCCTGGTTACGGTTGAAACGAAAGAACAGCCGAGATGACTCTCGGCTCAGCAGGCTGGAGCCAGGCTGAAGCCCGCGCCACGGGGTGTTGCGTCATCTCTCTATCAGGACCGCCGGGTTGTACATCAAGATCCGCCCGCACAGTTCGCAGAACATGACTCTGTCGCCGACCTTGAGGTCCTGGAACAATTGCGGACGCAGCGAAATCTGGCAGCCTTCGCAGCGTCCGTCGGTCGCATCGGCTACCACCGTGCCCTTGGTCTTCTTCTTGATCTGCTGGTACTTGAGGTAAAGCTTCGGATCGAGTTTCGAGACGATACCCTGCCTTATGGCGTTTGCATCGGCCAGGAACTTCTGGTCTTCGGCTGACCGATCCTGAGCCCGCCGCTTTTCCGACTCGACTTCGGCCTGCTCCACTTTGAGCGCCGCTTCGGCCGTCTTCACATTCTTGTCCAGCGGCTCCGCCTGCTCCATCAGCTCGATGATCTTGTCTTCCGCTTTCCGAACCTCGGTTTCGCACCAACTGATCTCGTTCTGAAAGGCGCGGTATTGCTCGTTGTTCTTCGCATCCAGCATCTGCCCCTTCAATTTTGAAATCTTCTGGTCGTGAACCTGGATATCGCCTTCCATCTTCTTGCGGTCGCGCAGGTTCGCGGCCAGCGCCGTACGGTCTATTTCCAGGCGCAGTTTGTGCGACCCCAGCTTTTTTTCGATAGCGGCGATGTGAACCGGGAGGGCGGCGATCTCCTTTTCGAGATTCGCGATCTTACGGTCGATGGCTTGCAACTCCACCGCAAGAGTAACTTCCTGCAACATTTACTTAGAGATCCTACCACGCAGGCGGTCCAGCCTGCGCTGGAATGGGGCAGTGAACACGGAGAGCGCGAAGCGCGCCTCGTCAATCTTGAGCACGTGCATCATGATGGCAAATACCGCGAATCCCACCGGCAGCGCCACCGCCAACTCCGCCAGATCGGCCCACCGCCCCTCGCCCACTCTGCGGCTCATTTCGCGATCGATCAACCACAGCGGCACCCCCATCACGAGCGAACCGGCGCTGATACGAGTCAACCGGTGGACTAGATACCGGCCGTCGATACCGCCCAGACGACGCCGCAGGAGGGCAAAGAGAAGCAGGCACCCTGACACCGCCACCAGGGACGTGGACAGAGCCAGGGCGGCATGGCCAAGGTGGAAGAACTCCAGCAGCAGCGCCGCGGCGCCGAAGTTGATTGCAATCGAGAGGATACTCACCATCATGGGCGTTCGCGCATCCTGGAGGGCATAGAACGCCGGGTTTAAAACTTTCGTTGCCGCGTAACCCACCAGGCCCACCGAATAGCATGAAAGCGCAATCGCCGTCTGGTCCGTGTCGTAGAGATCAAACTTGCCGCCCTGGAAGATCGCGCCGATGATCGGGCGCCCCAGGATGACCAAGCCGATCGACGAAGGAATGGTCAGCAGGAAGACCATATTCAGTGAACGCGAGAGAGTCTTGCGGAACTCCTCGAAGTTGGCGGCCGCCGCGCTACGCGCCACGGAGGGCAGCATCGCCGAAGCGAACGCTACGCCGAACAATCCCAGTGGAAGCTGCATAAACCGGAATGAGTAGGCCAGCCAGCTCACTGGACCGTCCGGGCCGCGCAACGGGTCCGTCAGCCGCGACGCGAAGTTCGTGTTTACCAGTACGTTAATCTGCACGGCGGCGCTGCCGACGATGGCCGGCGCCATCAAGCGGAAGATCTGTTGCATGCCGGGATGAGACCAGCCGAACTCGGGTTTGAACTTGAAGCCCGCCTTTCGCATGGCGGGAATCTGCCAGAACAATTGAACTGCGCCGCCGAACACCACTCCGTAGGCCATCCCTTCAATCGGGGAGACGCCAATGTGCGGGCCAAGCCAGAATCCCACCACCAGACCGAACAGCACCGAGCTGACGTTGAAAAATGTGGAGGCCATCGCCGGCACGCCATAAATGTCGTTGGCGTTCAGCACTCCCATGGCCTGGGCCGCCAGCGCCACCAGCAGCAGGAACGGGAACATAATGCGCGTCATCTGCGCGGCTAGTTCAAACTTGCCCGGTACGGCGGAATACCCTGGCGCCAGCAGCCACACCAGCAGCGGTCCGAAGACGATGCCCAGAACACATACCAGCCCGACAATGCAGATAATGGCCGTCGCCACCAGATTCGAAAGCCGCGCTGCTTCCTCCTTTTCACCGCGGACCAGGTAGGCCGTGAAAACCGGGACGAAGGCCGATGACAGCGCTCCCTCCGCGAACAGATCGCGCGTCAGATTCGGAATCCGAAAGCCCAGTAGAAACGCGTCGTAAGCAAAACCGGCCCCGAACTTCTGCGCCATCACCATCTCCCGGATCAGCCCGGTAATGCGGCTCATGAAGATAGCGATTGAGACGATGCCGGCCGAACGGGCGACATGTTCCGATTGCTCCGTGCGTTTCAGATTGATTGTCGATGCCATTGGTGGCGGAGGCCGATCTCCACTCAGGTGAGGACGAGAGACACAAGGGCGTTTCCGGCGCGATTGCTGTTACCTAGTTCGTGGTCTGAGCCGAGCCATATTCTTCCAAGAAATGAGCGATTGTCATGATTCCCGTGTAATAGTTCTCGATCCGATACTTTTCGTTCGGCGAATGAAGCCCGTCATCGGGCAGGCCGAAGCCCATCAGCACCGTTGGGATTCCCAGATGCGATGCGAACTCTCCCACAATCGGAATCGATCCACCGCTCCTCACAAACACGGTCGGCTGTCCCAGCATGTCACTGAACGCCTTCGCGGCTACCGCAATGGCGGGATGATCCGGATCGACGGAAATCGCCGGACCCGCGCTCAACACCCGCACTTCCGTCTGAATCCCTGCCGGCGTGTTATCGGCCACCCACCTCTTAAACTGCGAAAGCACTTCTTTGGGATCCTGGTGCGGCACCAGGCGGATGCTCACCTTGGCTACGGCCTTGGCCGGAATCACCGTCTTCGCTCCCGCGGCGGTGAAACCGCCGGCGATGCCATGCACTTCAAGAGTCGGCCGCGCCCAGATGCGCTCAAGAACGGTTTGCTCGGGTTCGCCCGTCAGTTGCGTCGAACCCACTTCCTTCCGTAAGAACTCGTCCTCGGAAAAGGGCAGCCGCCTCCAACTGTCCAGCTCGGCCGCGGCCGGCGGCGTCACGTCTTTGTAGATCCCTGGAATCTGGATATGCCCCTGTGCATCCTTTGCTTTCCCAAGCAGCTCAATCAACCCGTATACCGCATTCGGGGCAGCGCCGCCGTACATACCTGAGTGCAAATCCCTCGCCGGACCCCTCGCTTCCACCTCCATGTACATCAACCCGCGCAGACCGATGCACAGCGTCGGCACTCCGTCGGCGAACAATTCCGTATCTGAGACCAGGGCCACATCGGCCTTCAGCTTGTCGCTGTTTTTCAGAACGTACGCGGAAATTGACTCGCCGCCCACTTCCTCTTCGCCTTCCACCAGGAACTTCACATTCACCGGCAATGTGCCGCGCACCGCGCGCAAGGCCTCCATCGCCTTGATGTGCATGTACATTTGCCCCTTATCGTCGGCGGACCCGCGCGCATAAATGTTTCCGTCGCGAATGGAGGGTTCAAACGGCGGCGTATGCCACAGGTCCAGCGGGTCCGGCGGTTGCACGTCGTAATGCCCGTAACAAAGAACAGCCGGTTTCCCCGGCGCATGCAGCCAGTCGGCGTAAACCAGCGGGTGCCCGGCGGTTGGGACGATCTCGACGTTCTCCATTCCGACCGCTTCCAGCGCATCTGCCACGAACCGCGCCGCTCGGGCTACGTCAGGCTTGTGTTCCGGTAGCGTACTGATACTGGGAATTCGAAGGAACTGGAGCAGTTCCTCAAGCAACCTCGGCGCCTCTTGGTGGACGAAACTCTCAACGGCTGAAGGCAAAACGCAACAATCTCCCCTTGGCCTTGATTATAGGTGTTGGCGGCGGCTCGGTTCACGCCGGTTCCTTTTGACTCAGACTGACGCGCATCCATGGAGGTTGCACAGCTCGGGTGATAGCTTAATAATCGAGTGCCATGGAACTCTTGATTCTGGGGCCGGAAGGCGGGTCCTCGACGGTGCCACTGCAGAAGGATGCGGTGTCGCTCGGCCGCGCCGCCGACAACGATCTCCCCTATCCAAACGATCCATGGCTTTCGCGCTATCACTTGAGGTTTGAACGTACTCCCGCCGGCTGGATAGTCCGCGACTGCGAAAGCCGTAATGGCACCATCGTCAATGCCGCCAGTCTGAAGCTGCAGCCCCACCCGCTTGCTTCGGGCGACCGTATTTATGCCGGCCACCTGACTTTGGAGGTGCGCGACAGCGATAGCGGTGACACCTCCCGCCGCGTCATCTCCTTTGTCCCGCCTAAGTCCAGTTCCGTCGAACGCCAGGCCACCATGGTCACCAGCCTCGATCGCATCCTCGGTCAGACCGGCGGCTCCAAGCAGAAGGATCGCGATTCTGAATCGAGTCTGAACACCAGCCGCGTCGTCCAGGCCCTGATTCGCGCCGGGCGCGAACTCGCCGGCCACCGGCCGCTCGACGACCTGTTTAAGGTCATTCTCGACCTTTCGCTCTCGGCCGTCGACGCCGCGCGCGGCGTCATTCTCACGCTTGAACAAACCGGCGAGTTGGAGGTTGTCGCCAGCAAAGGCGAGGGCTTCTACATCAGCACCTCCATTCGCGACCGCGTCCTGCGCGACAAGGAATCCGTCATGATCGGCGACGCGCAGTTGGACGCTGCCCTCGCCCAGCAGAAAAGCATCGTGTCCCAGCAGGTACACAGCATCATGGCCGTTCCGCTTCAGACCGGCGAACGCGTCATCGGCCTTATCTATGTCGACACCGGCGATCTGGTCAGTCCCTTCTCACAGGAGAACCTCGACCTGCTCACGGTGATGGCGAATGTGGCAGCCATCCGCATTGAGCACGCCCGCCTGGTCCTTGTCGAGCAGGCGGAAAAGGTCATGGAAGTGGAGCTTGCGCAGGCCAGCGAGATTCAGCGCAGCCTGCTCCCCACCGACGTCCCCGTTGTTCCCGGCTATGAACTCTCCGGCTTGAATCTGCCGTGCCGAACCGTCGGCGGCGATTATTACGATTTCATTCCTTACTCCGACGGACGCCTCTCCCTTCTGGTTGGCGACGTGTCAGGCAAAGGCTTAGCCGCGGCGTTGATGATGTCCAGCCTTCAGGCCCGCGTCCACATGCTGGCCGAATCCTCTCCCGACCCCGCGCCGGCCGTCACCACGCTCAATCGCAATCTGTCGGCGCGCTGCCCGATGGGCAAATTCATCACGTTCTACTTGGGCGTGCTCGACCCACCCTCCGGACAGCTCCGGTACGCCAACGCCGGCCACAACTATCCCCTGATCATCCGTAAAGACGGCTCCTACGAAATGTTGAAGGGCAATGGCATGGTGCTCGGCATCATCGGCGTATCCACCTACGATGAGCAACGGGCTCAACTCGAACCGGGAGACACACTCGCGCTCTTCAGTGACGGCGTCACCGAAGCGCGCAGCCAGGACGGTAGCGACGAATTCGGCGACGATCGGCTTGGCGTATTCCTGAGCGAGCGCCGCACGAAGCCGCTCGACGACATCATTCAGGAACTGGTGAACTACCTTCGCGATTGGAGCGGCCAGCCTGGCTTTGCTGACGACTTCACCATGCTGCTGGCCCGCCGCATGGGCATTGCTTCCTAATCGCCGACGCTTCAGAGCCGCGACCGTCAGGGAGCGACCGGTTGACAGGTCTCCCTTGACTCTGAGCCGGTACTCTAGGCACCGCGCGTTTCCGGTTTCCGGTCAGGCGCCACCCATCCGCGCCGCGCTTCCAGTGACTTAACCACATCGAAGCTGTAATACTCCTCGAACAACTTCGAGCGATGCCCAAAAGCGGCCACAGCGGCTACGCTCCGGTCCTCCACCGGCGCCACGGGGGACTGTGTCTCCAGGAAGTCCGCCAACCGTTCCACCCAAAACCGGGTCAGGGTTTCGTGGTATCCCCGCGTGTCGGTATTTTCACCACCCTGGGAAACGTTGTAACGCGGAAGCGCCTCGCGCAGGTGAGCCAGGGCTTTCTCGGCACCCAATTCGCACACGTACGTCGCCCCGACGGCGATATGCGCGGCGTGGTTAAACTCTTTCTCGGGAATAGTTTGGGTATCGAAGCCCCTCCGTACGCGGCGAACGTCTTCCGCTGTCCAACTCAAGTGAGGCGCCATCGGGTCTTCCCCTTATGGTACCGGCGCCAGCCAACCTAACGCGGGCAACTTTGGAGAGATTCGCGTTCGTTTGAACATGGAGCCTAGTCAGGCCCAAAAGAGTCTAGATGCTCTAAAAGAAGCAGATCTCGTAAAAGAGGAGTCTGGGCCCGTCGAGGACTTCAATCTTCTACGTGACTACTAAGGGCCTCTCGGCTGAACGTCAACTGAATCGACTCACCGCTATAGTGGGTTAGGCTTGGGAAGCGCACGGACTATCGCTTCTGCTTCGTCTGGTTTTTGGCTCACAAAAACGAGCGCTTGACTCTCTGGAATGTCACCGCACTCGGCCGCGGCCAATCTGGCACCGTGGGGGCCTTCCTTCTTGACAAAGTCGCCGCCATTCGCGCCGTCCACTTTGACGCTTGAGATCGCTGGCGCTTACTTGGTGGAGAGCGAATCCAGGAATAGATACCGGTCGCGCTGCGTGTCTGGCTTGGCTTCCGGGGTAGCTGAGAGGTGGAGCACCTCGTAGCCGTCAGCTTTGGTGTATTGCGGCCACTTGGGAAGGCCGGGTCCATTCGGATCGCCGGTGCGGGCAAAGTTGATCCAATAGGACGACATGATGTCAGACAGTTTCCGGTCAACGGGACGCCACGGGAGATCTTTGTTATCGAGATTGTGGAAGACAAACTCGATCTCAGCCGAATGGTAAGCGCCAAGCTCTTTCCTTGGGCTGCCGGCCGGCGCGGGCAGCGAGTCTTCAAAGCGGTAGCGATAGACCGGCGAGCCGCCCGTGGCCAGATGCGCGTCGAGCCACTTCCACGTGGAGAAGGCAATGAACATATCGCTGGCGAGGTCGCCCGCGGAGGCGATTGCCTCTTCGTCCGTCGATGCCGGATAGACTTTCAACAGTTCGCCGGCGTGTTCTTTGTATTGGCCGGCGATGTGAGCCTTGAAGGTTTCTTTGGTTTGGGGATCCTTGCCGAAGAACATGGCGGCCGGACCTTCATTCGCATTCCAGCCCGCCAGCAGCGGCACGTGATTCTGGGCGCCTTTGGCGAAGATCGTTTTGGGGTCTTCGGGGAAATAGTAGCCATCGACATCAGGACCGATTCGCCCGCCGGGTTTCGAGGCAGCGGCAAGGAGGTCGGCGGCGGGAATGGCGCGCAGCGCGGCGATGTTGTGAGCATTGAGCGATTCGCCGAACTTCTGACCCTGCAATGCCGCTTCAGCCAGAGGTTTGGCGGGAAGACCGGAACTGTTCAGGAACGAACCGCTTTCACCGATCGCTTTTTCGAAGAGGCCCTTGGCGAGAGGCGAGGCCACCAATCCGCTGACCGAGAAGGAGCCGGCCGATTCACCGAAGATGGTGACGTTCTGAGGATCGCCGCCAAACGCGGCGATGTTGCGCTGCACCCACCGCAGCGCCGCCACCTGATCGATCAAGCCGTAATTGCCTGAGGCATGGTGTTCTGACTCCTTCACCAGGTCAGGATGCGCGAGGAAGCCAAAGACGCCCAGCCGGTAGTTCATGCTGACGACGATGACGTTCCTGGCCGCGAGGTTCGATCCGTCCTGCCGAGGTTCGGATGACGCGCCACCCACGTAGCCGCCGCCATAGATCCACACCATCACGGGCAGTTTGCCGGCGGTGGTATCGGCCGGCGTCCAGACGTTCAGGTAGAGGCAGTCTTCGCTTGAGCCTGAATCGCGGAAGATCATGTCGCCAAAAACATTCCCCTGCATGCAGCGGGGGCCAAAATTACCGCCCTGGCGGACGCCGGACCAATCGGCAGCCGGTTGTGGCGGCTTCCAGCGCAGGTCGCCGACCGGCGGAGCAGCGTAGGGGATGCCGAGATACGCATGCACGCCGGGTTTCGAGTAGGTGGCCGGCGCGACAAGGCCGCCTTCCGTTTTGACGGGTGGCGGAGCGACGCTTTGACTGGAAAGTACGCTGACGAGGATCAGGCCTGCGAAGGCTATCTGGAGAGGCGCGACAAGGGCTCGTTTCATCAACCTGAGTGTACAGCGTCCGTAACGTGGGCGCGGGAGCTTGGCGAGGCCAGGCGTGAGGTTACCGGCTCCTACGCGCGTCAGTCTCCCCTATGCTTCGGGGTTTGCCGTGGTCAAAGAGAATGAGCATCGGCGGGCGTTGCATGTACCCGGGGCGGGAGAGGCGTTGTCAAGCTCTTTGCCGCGAAATGCAACACAGCGTTGATCTGTTCGCGTGTGACGGAAAATTCCTCCATGACTTCTTCCACGGTTAAGCCAGCTTCCAAATTCCCGAATACCGTGGCAACCGGCATCCGGGTATCTTTGAACACCCATTCGCCGCTGACTTTACCGGGGATGCTCTCCACGGCGGGACATTGGGACCAATCAAGAGTTGTCATGTTCTTGCCCTCCTCTTGTCGTAGCGTTTTACCACGGTTCGGCGGCGGCGTCACGGCCCGCTGCTCGGCGAACATGCCAACTTCGCCAAGTTCTTGAGGACCGCCCTCCCGCGGCTCACTTGGTTGCGAGAGTGGCGTCCAGAGCCAGGCCGGTGCGGCGCGCCTCCACTGTGCGAAAGCCGGCGGAGCGGAGAAGCGCCTCATACTCGGCGGCAGTGCGCTCTTTGCCTTCCGTGCAGATCAGCATGTTGAGCGATTGCATCACGGCATACTCGGGTCCGCAGCGATCGTCGCTCAGAATCGCCTCGCCGATCAGCAGAGCGCCGCTGGCGGGAAGCGCCGCGTAGATGCGATTAAGCAGCCGATGAATCTTGTCTTCGGCCCAGTCATGCAAGATGCGGCCCAAATAGTAGAGGTCCGCCTGAGGGAGCGGGTCTTGAAAGAAATCGCCAACGGCGAAAGTAATGCGGTCATGGCAGGCGACAGTCGAAAGATACCGGCGGGCGACTGTCTCGACGGGCCCCAGGTCAAAGACCACTGCCTGCAGGTCCGGATAGTGTTGGCAGGCGGCGACGGAGAGATGGCCGGTGGCGCCACCCAGGTCGGCAAGCATGTGGAAGCGGCTCAGATCGAAGACCTGCACAATTGCTTCCGAGGTCAACTGGCCGAAGCCGTGCATACCGGTGAGGAAGACTTCTTTGGCATGGTCATCGCGAAAGAACTGATCGAAGAGCGCGTTGCGGCTGCCGAAGGTTTGCTCCCAGCGATTAGTCCCCTCACGCACGGCGTCGGCAAGATGTGCCCACAGCGGATAAAGAGAGCGTTCGGAGTAGACGATGTAGCCGGCAAGAGTCGACGGACTGGAGGAAACCAGGTAGCGCGAAGAGACGGGAGTGTTCGCGTAGGTGACGCCGTGGCGTTCCACCAGACCCAGGTAGACGCATCCGTTGAGAAGACGTTCCAGCGCGTCTTGATTCAGGTTAAGGCGGCTAGCCAGGCGGCCGACCGTGGAGGGCTCGCGTTCCAATTCATCGAAGACGCCGAGCGAGGTGGCCACAAACATGGTCTTCGAGTGCCGGAAGGCGTTGATGTAGCCGAGAATTGGACTTGCGTCAGGAACGGGCTGGTTTGGATTTTGAGGCATGGAAGTGATCGAAGGCGAGCGGCGCAAGGGGGAGTCCGTTCAACAGTATTTGTCCCGCCGGGCCCTTTGTCGCGATGCCAATGCGGGTGACGCGAACGTTGTCAATCGACGGTGGCAGTTTCAGCGGGGCCGGGGCGGTGAACAGAAGTTCGTAATCTTCGCCCCCATGGAGAGCCTGTTCGAGAGAGGCCCCGCGCGCCACCGGCACGTTGCCGTCTAACGCGGCCGCAACTCCAGACTCGAGACACAAGCGGCGGAGGTCGAGCGAAAGTCCATCACTTAAATCCATGCAGGAGGAGACGCCCAATTCGCGTAGGCGAGTTCCCGCGCCGAGGCGCGGCGTGGGACGAAGGTGGCGTTTCCAGGCTGCCCCTTGCCGGGTCGCCAAGCCGAACGCGGATGCGCCGAGCGTCCCAGTGACATAGATGTTGTCACCCGGGCGAGCGCCGGCGCGGGTGAGTGCGCGTCCTTTCGGCACTCGGCCGCAACACATAACGTCAATCAGCACCCGATCGAACAAGGAAAGATCGCCGCCAGCCAAAGCGATGCCGCTGTCCTTCGCGAGCTTGAGGAGGCCACGATAGAACTGCCCGAGCCACGTGGTGGAAAGCGGTGCGGGCAGGGCCAGCGAAACAAGACAGAACGCGGGATTGGCGCCCATGGCGGCAAGATCGGAGAGAGAACGCGCCAGGGCCAGGTAGCCAACGTCAGGTGCGGAGTGAGTCTCCATCAAAAAGTGGCGCCCTTCGAGCGTCAGATCGGTGGTGAAGACCAGGTCTTCGCCGGCCCGCGGGCGAAACACGGCGCAATCGTCGCCAATGCTCAAGACCACATCACGCGAGGCGGACGGGCGGGCCAAAGAGCGAATGCGATCGACGATTTCTGTTTCGCGCATCAGGTTCATTAGCCACAGGCGCTTACTGAGCCACGGGCGTCAAGACCAGGCCGGCGGGTAACTCTTCGCCGAAGACACGGCTGGACGCGGCCAAATCGTCCTCCCGTCCGGAAAGTTGCAGCAGGAGCTCCGCCGATTTGGAACTGGCTTCGCAGGATTTGCGAACGGCTTCGACAGTGGCCGCAGGGAGGTCGCGTGAGGCGTCGCCGGTGAGACGCGCCATACCGGCAACCGATTCAAGAAGAGCGGGCGAATGCGGAAGCTTGAGCATGGATTCGACCCAGCGAGAGACTGTTGCCGCCGGCACCACCAGATTGTTGGGACCGCTAAAGAGCTTTCGAGCGCCCAGGCGGCCGAGCGACCATTGCGCGGCATCGGTGAGTTCGCCTGCCTTCAGCAGACCGAGCAATGCATCGCCCAGCAGCGTCTTGGTTTGGATGGGCAGCAGTTCAAGGCTGGCGGCGGTGCGCCACATTTCGCGGAAAAGGCTTTGGTTCAACCGTTGCTTTCGCTTTTGTTTCGGCAGCAGAACGGGCGAGAGACGCTGGAAGACGTCGCCCTGCTGATTGCGATTCAAACCGCCGGCGATGCGGCCGGCGAAAATCCACCAGTCGATTTCGCACTGAGCCTGATTAGAGAACGTCAGGCCGCCGGCATAAACGCGACGCGCCTGTTCAAGGCGGAACTCGTCGCCGGGAAAACCGAAGCCGGGCCGCAGACAGAAGCCGGTGAGATTGAGCCAGCGCGACTCATGCGCGGCATTCTTTTTGCGGCCCTCGGCCTGTTCCAGCAGACGGTCGGCAAAGGCGCGGATGGTGGCGAGCGGCCAGGAAAGACGGCCGAGGCCCAGCGTTTGCTCCAGCCGTGAGGCGATTTGCTCAATGGGAAACGGACTGGGACCAGACTTGAAGATGTCTTTGAGCAGCGCTTCGGCGGCGGCTTGCGATTCCGCCGTCACAACAGCGGTGGAGCGGACGGTGGGCGCACCCGCCGGATCGACCGCAGCGGTCTTGCGAAGTTGGAACTCCAGCTTCCAGCGATGTTCACTGATCTTTGAATCGGCCCAAATTTCAAGCGTGCCCAGTTCGCTCAATCGTGCGCCCAGAGCCACGGGCACCAGCCGTTCGCCGCTCTTGCCGAAGCGGATGACGGCCCGGAGCGGCGCGTGGAGGCGCGGATCGCTGGACGGGTCAGTAGGATCGATGTCGCGATCGAACGCGATGACTTCGCCAGCCTGATCCTCAGTCCGGCTCAACGAACTGTAGAGGCGGAAAGCGACGGGCTTGTTCGCCACAAGTTGAAGTCCCGTGTCCTCCAGACGAATCTCCTGGCCTTCTTCGGTACCCCGGGGAACCAGGCAGACGGTGCGGAGCTTCTCGCGGGCGGCGCCGTTGTGCTCCACCGCGGTTTCGTCCTGAATGCCCAGGTAGTAAGCGCGCGGCAGGCCGCCCCGCACCAGAACGCCGCTGCCGGTGCCGCGCACGTAGCCGTAATAAGCCGCGCCGATGGCAACGGCGAGATCGAGATCCTGATTTTCAAAGACGGCGGGACGGCGGCCGTACCAATGCTCGACGACATCGACGACACGGGTGCGAAAGATTTCGGGAATGAAGAAGCCGCCATTAAATAGGATGGCGTCAATGCCGTTCTTTGCTTCTGGCGCGGCGGCCAGGAACTCAGAGAGATGGCGGGTGACAGCGGGGTCTGAAACGTAAGGAAGGCCCAACTCGCGAAAGACGCTTTGCTTCTCTTGAACCGGATGTTCACCGAGTTGCGTGGGCGGAAGAAATCCGCCCAGCGCAAGTTCCAGCACTTCGTCGCGCGTAAGAGTGACGCGCAACGTGCCGCCGACAAGAGACGCGCCGGCGCCGGTCAAAGTGACCTCGACGCTGGCCGGTCCTCCTGGACCAAGCATGCGCTCCTTGGCGGCGGAGGATTGTCGACGGAGAGAGCTGCGCTGCCGGAGAGAGAGCTGTTTGTCTAACTTCGACTCCACTAACCATGAGAGAGCAAGGTCGAGATTGTCGCCGCCCAGCAGCAGATGACGCCCGACGCTCGTGCGCGTAAATTCGACGCGATCACCCACGCGGTTGACTCGGATCAGCGTGAAGTCACTGGTGCCGCCGCCCACGTCGCAGATGAGAACGATCTGTCCATCTTTCAATTCGCGATTAGAGCGCGAGAGGTGCGTCGAGATCCAGGCGTAGAAGGCGCTGGCGGGCTCTTCCAGCAGCATGAGCCTCTCAAGGCCGGCTTGCCGAGCGGCCTCGATGGTGAGCTCGCGCGCCTCTTCGTCGAAGCTGGCGGGAACGGTGAGAACAACGTCCTGTCCGGCGAGAGGCGTTCCTGTGGCGTTTTGCCAAGCATCGCGAAGATGCGCAAGGTACTGCGAGGAGGCATCGACGGGTGAGAGCACGCGCCCTTCGTCATGCGCCTCCCAGGGAAGGATTTTTGCGGTGCGATCGACCTCGGGATTCGATAGCCACGACTTGGCGGAATGGACCGTGCGGGTGGGATAGAGCGCGCCCTGCTCACGGGCGAACGCGCCGACCACTGGCGGGTTATCGACAAACAGGAATGAAGGGAGCGTGCGGAGTTCTTCTACCGAGTTCGCGCCGGTGCGTTGCCCGATGGGCAGGATGTGGATGGGAGGAAAATCGGCGTCGGCGGCTTCGACGGGGTCAATATAGGCGAGAGCGGAGTTAGTGGTTCCGAGATCGATACCGACTTTCATTCGCCGGCTCTCCTCGTATCCGGATATCCGGCTCGCACCCCTACTGAGCCGCGGCCGTTAGGGAGCGACCGGTTGTGCCGGGTGCGTCTTGGCGCTTCCACTCGCCTCTTCTGAGCCGTGCGCGTAAGCAAGCGGGTAGCCCGCGGTACCTCGTGGCCGCGGTCACTCCCTGAGAGTGAGAACGTGTGAAGAAGCCACGCCGACAGAGCCGCGACGGTTAGGGAGCGACCGGTTGACAGCACAGGACCAGCACCGCGGTCGCTGCCTGACGGTCGCGGCTCGGTAGGGGTGCGGGCGGCACTAATCCCGGCACTAAGCAACGGCGCGCTCTCTGACATTGAACTCCAGTTTCCACCGCCGGCCATCCGCGGCCACGCACCAAAGCTCCAACATGCCGGTTTCAGTGACTCGACTTTCAAGCGTCACGGCAACCACCTGACTGGACCCGGTCACTGTCTTGTCGCCGGGCGCTGCGTTCGGTGGCAGATAGACGTCAATCGGGGCCAGCTCTTCCAATTCATCCGTGATCTCGTCCAGCATCAGGCCGGGCTGGTCACTCTTACGTGTTGTGGAGGAGAAGAAGCGGAACACGGCGTGCTCTCCTGTGTAGAGCGCAAGGCGGCGTCCGGGAAGCTCCACCTGCGAACCTTCTTCCAAGCCGAACGGAACAACCGCGAGAGCTTTCAACGGCACCGGAAGCCCCGGTACGGCGGGCATTGCCGATTCGATGCCGACGTAATAAGTGCGCGGCACGCCACCGCGAATGCGGACGCCTTTGCCTGTGCGCGCAACTCCATAATAGGCAGCGCCACGAGCCACAGCGTGCATGAGGTCGACGTGCTTGGTGGAGTCCTGCAAAGGGATGACAGGCTTCGCGCCGGCTGCGTCGAGCCATGAATTCAAGACTTGCGTTAAGCGCTCCTCGATAGCGGCGGCCTGCAAGACCCCGCCGTTCAGAAGTAGGTGGGTGGGACGCGCGAACAAATGGGTGGCGCTGGCCTTTCCGGCGTTCGCGAGGAATTGCGCCAAATGGCGAGTGACCGCCGCGTCGGGCGCATACTGGAGGCCAACCTCGGCCAAGGCCGAACGCCGGGCGCCAACGGGTTTGTCCGTTACGTCGACATGCGGGAAGAATCCTTCAAGGAGGAGCTTCCGCACCTCGTCGCGGGCCAGCTTCGTGCGAATGGAACCGCCGACTAGTCCGGCGCCCCGGCCCAGCACCGTGACGGTGGCCTCTTTTTCCTGATTGTCGGCGAGCAACGTTTCTTTGGCGGCCCGGCATTGCTGCCAAAGAGCCTGAAACTGGATGGCGTCCAGCTTCTTGCCTTTGGCTGCGAGTTGTTGCTCAGCGAAGCGTGCGAGAGCGAGATCCATATTATCGCCGCCGAGCAGGATGTGTTCTCCCACCGCGACGCGCTCCAGCTTCAGTTCACCCGCCTCTTGGGCCACCGATATCAGAGTGAAATCAGTTGTTCCACCTCCGATGTCGACCACCAGAATCAAATCTCCCGGCTTGACGAGTTCACGCCAGTCAGGATGACGTTCCAGCCATGCGTAGAAGGCGGCCTGCGGTTCTTCAAGCAGAGTGACCTCGGGATAGCCGGCCACTTGCGCCGCCTTCTGCGTGAGATCGCGAGCGGCGGCATCGAACGAGGCAGGAACAGTAATGAGGACGGTCTGGCGATCGAACGGAGATTCCGGAAACCGCGAGTTCCAGGCGTGGCGGAGGTGCTCCAGATAATGACGCGATGCTTCGAGCGGGGAAATCCTCTCCACGCCGTCGGGCGCTGTGAGAGGCAAGAGCCGGTCTGTGGGATCGGCATTATTCTGGTTCGACAGCCAGCTCTTCGCTGAGTTCACGAAACGGCCGGGGTTTTCAACGCCGCGCTTCTGCGCCAGCGTTCCCACAATGTGCGCAGGTTGTGGGCACCAAGGCAAGGCAAGAGCGCCCTCCACGAATTCCGCGGGTCCCGGTAAGTAGAGCGCGGATGGCAACAGCGGCAGCGCGGAGACTTCACCCGGATTAATCAGTTGCGGCACGTCGAGGATCTGCACTCGATCGATGGGCGGGTCAACTGAACCGTCAGACACTGCCGCATAGGCCAGCGCGCTGTTCGTGGTGCCAAGGTCGATCCCGATAATACAGGTGGGTCCGGTAGCCATTCGCAAAGACTCTAGTTTCCGAATCTCGCCGGCCTCATTCCACTTCGATCTCAGCGGGAGCGACGATCGTCAAGTCGGCTTTGCCGGCGGCCGGCAGCGTCACGGACGTGGCGCGCCAACCCCGATGACGCAGCGTTCCACCAGTCGTCTTTCCGCTGGCGGGCACATTGCCCAGAAGCTTGATGCGCCCGGCGTCAGGCGCTTTCTGACCGTCGAGTTTCTGAAACGTGCCTTCCACGCCGTCAAAGACCGGTGAGAGTTGAACGAGCCGAGTGAGGCTGGCCCGGCAATCGGCATGCACCGGACGAACGGCCGCGCCCACCTGCTCATCGTCATACCCGGAGATATCTTCCATCAGAAAATCGACAATCCGGGAATCGCGCTGCAAAATCTGAAGAAGCTGAAGAGCGCCGTCGCTGACCGCCACCGCGGGAGCGGGAGGAGGAAGCGGTTTGGGCTTCTCAAAGCCAAACTCCCCGGCAATGTCTTCGGGAAGAACGCCGGAGAAGAGAATGGAGAAGAAGCTTCGGAACGCCGATGAAATGCGGGACAAACAAGACCTCTCACTGGCAAGGATAACAACTGGAAGGCGCGCCATCGCCTGCGTTCGCGAATGCTTCGCATGCGGTGACGAGACGTGTTGACGATATCGGACAACACCGGGGCGGGGCTCTGCGAAAGCTGCCTGCATCGGCGCGTGATGATCTCCGATAGAGGATCGCGCTTCGTGATGTGCGAGCGATGGAAGGAAGCCGGCTCGCGCTTTCCGAAGTATCCGCGGCTGCCGGTGCATGAGTGCGCGGGGTACGTGAAGCGCACGGATGATCCCGGCGAAAAGAAAAATGATGTGGAAGGAAACAAATAAAGCAGCTATAGTAGAAACAAAGCAGTACCAATTTGTTTGAAGGGAGAATCGTTCGATATGGCAACCAAGAAGGCCGTCAAGAAAGCCGTGAAGAAGGCGACGAAAAAAGCCGCTAAGAAAAAGTAGTTCTTCGAAGCGTTTTCCAACCGGGCCCGGCGTCGAAATGACGCTGGGCCTTTTTGCTTTTGGCGAAACGGATTCCTGGCAATGACTCTCCAATATTCGACGGAAGGAGGGTTCACACTTGCCATCGGCAAAGTCACTGAAAGAAAAATCGCCCGAGTCAAAGACGAAGGCAACCATGGAAGAGGTGATGCATGAGTTCAAGAATCATGAGCTGAAATCGGGCCCGGGCGGCAAAGCGGGGGCAGTCAAAAGCCGCAAGCAAGCCATCGCCATTGGACTGAGCGAAGCTCGAAAGGCGGGAGGCGCGGTGAAAGCGAATCCAGCGGATTCAGGACGGAAGTCTTCGGGGAAGCGGGCGCGCGGGGCCTCGGCCTGACACAGCGACGCTTCCCGACTTAAGCGCCCGCGCCTTCAGAGCCGCGACCGTCAGGAAGCGACCGGTGGCGGCACTGTTCAACCGGCCGCTCCCTGAGGACACGGGAAAAGATTGGAGTCTCAGGAAGCGACTGCGGCAACGAAGAACCGCGCGTTTATCCGCTTGCTAACGCGCGCGGTTCAGAAGAGGGGCGAGCGATCCGAGCATGTCGGGACCAGCATCAACCGGTCGCTCCCTGACGGTCGCGGCTCGGAAGGTGCGGGTGAATCTGTGTCGCGGTCAGGTTGAGCCTTCGGCGACGCGCTCTACTGCTCAACCAACTCCACCCGCCTGTTCTTGGCGCGGCCATCCTCAGTCTTATTCGTGGCGACAGGTGAGGTGGGGCCGTCGCCCCAGGCTTGCAAGCGGGCCGGCGCGATGCTGTACTTCGCCGTCAACATCTTCACAGTCGCCTCCGCGCGCCGTTGCGATAGATCCATGTTGCTTTTCAAATTCCCCGCCGCATCCGTGTGACCTACCACATATAGTTGCAGCTTCGGATTCTGTTGGAGCAGTTTGGCGATCTCGGCAAGCGCGGGCTCTGACTCCGTCTTCACGTCGGCTTTGCCGGTATCGAAAAGGATGCCATAGACGGGCGTGTGCCCATTCTGCGAAATGTCGTTGCCCAACGCGGCCGCATCCACGGCCACCAGTCCGCCCTCCATGGGCTTGGTCTCAACAACGTCCAATTGGACAAAATGACCGCTTCCGAAGATGTGGAAGCTGACGTAGACATCGCCCGCCGGCCGTGCCAGCTTCGCTGTCAACTGCCGTGGTTGCGACCACCAGCGTTCCAGGCGGTCAGCGGTGAGACGAACGCCGCCATACCCGCATGTGTCCTCGCTGTCGCAGGTGAACAGAGTCACAAAGCCGCCCTTCTTCAGCGCGCTTTCGTAGTTACGGAAGATTTCGAGCGTGGACCGGTCCTCTGGATATTCGTAGGTGATTCGCGTAACCTTGCCTTCCACGCGCTGGCTCTTCACGAAAGGTCCGTCAGGGGGAGTAAACTTCCCCATCGGCAGTAGAAATTCGTCAAACTCTTTTGCTGTGTATTCGGTGATGATCAGACCCGGATAGCGAGAGATCAACGGATGATCCTTGCTTCCCGGGATGTCGGCCTTTTCGGCGGCCGCCAGGAACGGAGTCAAGCACAGCAGGAGACAGCAGATATTCGCGAGGCGCATTGGGGTACCACTATGCACGAGGATACTCGCCGGGCGAAATTACTCGGCTTTGGGCACGGTGGCAGGCGCTGCCGGCGGGGCGGGCGCGGGCGTAGCTTTGAATTTCTCCTCTAACACCGTGCGCAGGGCCAGCAGGTTCAAAGGGCCGTTATAACGCTGCCCGTTGATAAAGAGCGTTGGCGTTCCTTGAATTCCCACGTGATCGCCCTCCAGGAGGTCGCGGTCGACGGTCGCCTTCACCTTCTCGGAATCGAGATCGGCGGAAAACTGTCCGACGTCCAGACCGATGTCCTTCGCAGTCGCTATCAGACCGTCGCGATCGAGCGAGTGTCGTCTGGCAAACATCGCGTCATGCATGTCCCAGAACTTCCCCTGCCGGTCCGCAGCCACGGCCGCCACAGCGGCCAGCGGAGCAAGCGGGTGAATATCCAGCGGATACTCCTTGAAGACCAACCGGATCTGGCTCGGGAAAGCGCGCATCACGCGATGCAGTTCGGGCGCGGCCACCGCGCAGTATGGGCATTGGAAATCGGAGAACTCCACCAACGTAATGGGCGCGGTCGCCGGCCCGATGGAGGGAGCTCCGGCTATCGAAAGTTTGACGGCTGGCTCAAGGAGCGGGAGTTCCTGCTGCGGATGTGCATACTCAGACTCCTGGGCGGCATGGCGGGCGACACTTTCCGATTGGCCGGCCTTAACAGCGTCAACGACGATTTGAGAGAGGCCGCGGCTGTAGTAGCACTTGGGATCCTTCATGCGGCACTCGGCCACTTTCATTCCGCACCCGCAGGAGCAATCGTAGTCGCGCAACACCTTCAGCGCGGTTGCCTTTTGCGCTTCCGTGAGACCGGAAAGATCCACGCTGGGCAGGTCTATCGCGGTGCGCCATGCGTCGGGATCGCCCGCCGGCTGTTGGGTTGCCTGCGGGTTTGCCCGAG
>CAJCIT010000228.1 GCA_903970405.1 Acidobacteriaceae bacterium
TGGCGGGACTGCAAAACACGACGGGAAGAGGCTCTTTCCAGCGATTCGTGCAAACGGGTAAGCTCCTCTGCCTCAACAACTTCCCCAGGAAGGGGGACAGACCCAATTTAGGCGCAAGACCCCAGGAAGGGGACCCCAGGAAGGGGGACAGACCCAATTTAGGCGCATTTTAGGCGGGAAACGGTGTTCCTTATCTGCGAGCCGGAGGGTCATAAGGGCGTTGGGCGAGTCGCTGCAAGATCACCCCGCGCCACGGGTTAGGGCTGGCGCTTGTAAAGCGATCAGGCACTGGTGGATAGGGGCTGCGCAGCTAGCCTGGAGAGAGTCTTTCCGGTGATTCACAGAGACAGCTAAGTCTCTTGACCTCAATACTTCCCCAGGAAAGGGGACAGACCCCTTTGGGCGGGAAACGTGTGTTCCTTACCTGCGAATAAGGCTCCCTTATCGCGGATCCTTGTCAGGGCTGTGGCGCGGGGGCTGCCGGCTGGCCGGGTTGGCCTTTGGAAAAGTACCCGCGGACCCCCTCTTCGGCCAGTCCCAGGGAGCGCGCCAATTCCACGCGCGCCAGATTATTTTGATACTGGGCGTTGATCAAATCCTGCTCGGCGGACGCCACCGATTGCTGCGCCTGCACCACTTCCAGGTTGTCCGCCACGCCGGCCGAAAAGCGGTCCCGAGCCTGAGTCAGCGTCTCGTTGGCCAACGTCACATTGCTCTTGGCTACGTCGACCTGATCCTGGGCCGATTTCAAATCCAGTAGGGAACTCCGCACCTGATAGTCAATCTGGCCTCTCAGGTTCTCCACATCGTTGCGCCTGTTGGTCAGAATGACGTCAGCCTGCAACACGTCGGCTTTGATTTTGCCTCCGTCATAGACGTTGAAGTTCAGACCGGCCAGGAAACTGAAAACGCCGTGCGATTCCGTAAAGTCGGTTCCCGAAACGCCGTAGTTGCCTTCGGCGGTAATGGTTGGGTACCACTGCGACCGGGCCGCTCGCTTAGCCAGTTCCGCCGCCCGGACCGACGCCTGAGCCGCCTGGTAATCTGACCTGTGCTCGTAGGCCTGATGCAACGCGTCTGCCAGCGACATTGCCTCCAGCGGCACATCCGGGTTGGGGTCGGCTACCGTGAACTGCTGTCCCGGCGGCAATCCGATCACTCGCCCCAGCATCAGTTTGTCTTTTTCCAGTTGATTCTGCTCGGCCAGCAGAAGCTGTTGTTGACGCTTCAACTCAACCTGCGACCGCAGAACGTCGATGCCCGGCGATGTGCCCGCCTTCTTTTGATCCGACGCACGATCGAATAAGACCTGCGCCGTATTGACCTGCGCCTGAGTCGACAAGACCAGCGCCCCATCGGCAATGATCTTCAAGTAGGAGTTCCCCACCGCCTCCACCACCAGGTCGCGCGCATCTTTGATGGAAAGCTCGGCCGCCTTGTCGCGTTCCCGTGTCGCCTGAAAGTTGCGGCGCTGTGCCAGGTCCAGTATCGGCACCTTCGCATAAGCCCGCGCTTCGTTGTAGTGGAACGGCCCGACGACGCTCGGAATGTTGAATCCCGGGAAATTGAAATTGAATCCGAAGGTCTTAAGGTTGATCTGGTCCACGTTCTCAGTCACCGCCCCCGTGACCGTCGGCAGCAGCCCGGCCAGCGCCCGAATCCGGATGGCTTTTGAATCCCGGTCGGCTTGTTCGCTGACCAACAGGCCCAGGTTCGCCTTCAGCCCCCGAGCGATGGCGCCATCCAGCGTCAACGGAATGGCATTGGGCGTGGCCTGCCCCTGGGGAACGCTCCCCTGGAATTGTCCCTCTGTCGGTTGCGCCGACGCCGGCGCCAGCGGTTGATAGCTATTGACAGGAGCCGGTCCCACTTGGCCTGCCATTAGAACGGGAAGGGAGATCCCTGAGAAAATGGTTAAGATCCTGACAATTTTTCCGTTACTCATTGATTTTCTTCGCCTAAGACGGTGCCGCACTCAAACTCCACAAAGCTTCGATGCACCAGGGGGGCAATTTGAACCACCCAAATTTAAGCACTTAACTTCCCCCATCTGCCCCCCCGCTACTAGTTTTCGCTAATAGTTTTCAATGATGCGGGAAGGCTTCCCAACCGGGTACCATCCACCAATATGGCCGATAGCCCGCTTGACACAGTTGACCCGCCCGATTCCAGCTCCCAGCCAGTCCCGGTCACCAGACCGGCTTCTCGACGGCCATGGGCGATCGTCATACCGCTGGCCTGCGCGCTAGCCGGTCTGGCCCTCTTTGTATACCCCATGTACGTGATCCGGCCTTTCCGCTCCCAGGGCGCCGGCGAGTTGGCGGCAGCTCTCGCTATCAAGCAGGCAGGGCCTTGGTTCTCGGTTGCCTTCGCGGCATTGGCCGTTGCATCCGTAGCCCGTTTCTGGCCAGGATGGCGATGGGGACGCCGCACGCTTAGCGTTCTTTTCACCTTAGTGGCTATCGGGGCCGTGCCTTTGGCCCACTTCGACATCTTTGAGTTGATGTTCCACCCCATGGGCGCTCCCGCCGCCGAACCCGCCGCAACCGCAAAGATCGACGGCGACGACATGGTGATGGCCGTAAACATCAATCGGACGGCCCGCGCGTATCCCATCCGCACCATGGGTTACCATCACATCGCTAATGACTGGGTGGGCGGCGAGCCGATCGTCGCCACTTATTGAACGCTGTGCCACACCGGTCTGGTGTGGACGCGGACCATCGAGGGGCGAGTCCTCACCTTTCATCTCGCGGGCATCAATAACCAGAACTTCCTCATGCGAGACCAGGAAACAGGCAGCTACTGGCAACAGATCAGCGGTCTCGCCGTTTCGGGCCCTCTCCGCGGAAAGCAACTGACGCTTGTGCACTCCGACGAACTGACTTTCGGCCTTTGGAAACGTGAACAGCCCGGCGGCACAGTCTTGAAGCCGGTGGCTCAGTTCTCACACGATTATGAAGACAAAGACTGGGATGTCAAGATGGCCAAGGTTCGAACCGTCATCGATTTTCCTGGTTCCGGCCTTCCCCCGCGCGAGTTGATTCTGGGCGTAAAGCAGTGGGGAGCGAAGGACGGCGCCGCAGCCCGGGCCTTTCCCATCAGCCTGATTCTAGCCGAAAAACTGGTCCAGGACCGAGCCGGCGCGAAGCCGGTCCTCTTCGTTGTCGGCCCTGATAATAAGTCGATTCGCGCCTTTGAAGCCGCCACGCCGGGCGCCGCTCCGCCGGATTTTTATCGCGATACCCAATCTCGAGATCCCGAGCATGCCCTGTTTCGCGATTCAGGCGGCAACACGTGGAACTTTGAAGGCTGCGCCACGACAGGGCCCGCGCAGGGAACCTGCCTGAAGCCGGTATACATCATCAAGGACTACTGGTTCGACTGGCGCAACTACAATCCGAAAACCACCATCTATCGAAAGTGAGGGCGATCCAACCCGTCGGCAAAAACGAGCTGCTCAAGCCATGCTCGACGGTAAGGCCTTGCGCAAGCCTTGAGACCGTCGGCCGTTCGATCGGGAATCCCAATGTGTAAGGTCGCCATGGAATCAAGCCTTAGGGTGGTAGGGATTGATAAGGCGGAGAATCCTCTCCGAAACGAGTTCAGCCGGCTTGTCCTCTTCAAGCTTTCTAATCAGCATCGGCACATCGCCCTTGAGCTCGACCCCCCGGCGAAAGGCATCTTCGCCGCTGTCGAAGATACCCAGTTGCTCATTCCCGATGATTAAGACAAACTTGCCTTGGTGGTGCGCAAGCAGCTCTTGTTTTATCGATTCGTAAAACATCATTTCGGTTTTGATGGCCATGATTCGCGTCCTTGGCCATTAGTCTATCTATCGGTGGAATGCAAACCTCCTCTTATGCCGAAAGGATCGACAACTGACAGCGGCCCGGCGCCCGCCGTGTCACACTCTTGACAATGCCATCGGCTGCCGCCTCTTCCCCTCCGGTCTCGCTGGCGCGGCGTATCGGCCTGTTTGACGCCACCATGATTGTCATGGGGGGCATCGTCGGGTCCGGCATTTTCATGAATCCGTACGTGGTCGCCCAGCAAGTCCACACGCCGTTCCTGATTCTGGGCGCCTGGGTCTTCGGCGGATTCGTCGCCCTGGCCGGCGGCTTCATCTACGCCGAACTGGCCTTCCTCAGGCCAGACCTCAACGGTCAATACGCCTATCTGCGCGAAGCCTATCACCCAGCCGTGGGCTTTAGTTATGGATGGGCTCTGCTCTGGGTCATCCAGACCGGCGGCATGGCGGCAGTAGCCGTTACCTGCGCTCACTATGCCGGCGAAGTAACCAGCATCCCGCTCTCCGATAGCGCGCTGGCCATCGTGATCCTGCTCTTTCTGACCTTCGTCAACTGCCTGGGCGTGCGGCTGGGCAGTGCGCTGCAAAGCGTGCTGATGATCCTCAAAATCGGCGCCATCTTTGCCCTCGTCTTCGCCGGTTTCTACTTCGGTCACGGCGTGCATCTCCACCTGACGCCGCTTATCGATCGTCCGCCCTCGTTCTCACTGCTCGAATCTGTCGGCGCGTCGTTGATACCTGTTCTCTTTGCTTACGGTGGCTGGCAGTGCGCCAGTTTCATGACCAGTGAGCTTCGCGATCCCCGCCGCGATCTGCCGCGAGCGATGGTTCTCGGCGTTCTCGGCGTCATCGCGCTCTATCTGGCCGTCAATCTCGTCTGCCTGGTCATGCTGGGTCCGGAGGGTCTGGCTCACACCTCGACGCCGGCCTCCGCCGTCATGGAGCGCGCGCTAGGCGAGCGCGGCGCGTTTTGGCTCGCCGCCGCCATCGCGGTATCCACGCTTGGCTTCCTGAGCCACGGCATGCTCACCGCGCCTCGCGTCTATTACTCCATGGCGAAAGACGGCCTCTTCTTTTCGAGCGTCGGATGGATCTCGCCGCGCAGCCAGGCGCCGGTGGTCGCCATCGCGCTGCAAGGCATCCTCGCCTCCATCATTGCGCTCTCCGGCAAGTATGAGCAGATCCTCAACTACGTCGTTTCCATCGATTTCATCTTTTTCGGCCTCACCGCCACCACGCTTTTCGTCTTTCGCCGCCGAAACCCGGCTGAACAATCCTATAAAGTGCCCGGCCACCCGTTTACCACATTGTTCTTTATCGTCTCCTGCTGGCTGGTGGTGATCGCTACCTTCATTCATGATCCGCGCAATAGTTTCATCGGCCTCGGCTTCATGATTCTTGGCATTCCCGCATTTTTCTTCTGGCAAAGGAGACGCATCGTTTGACCGGTGCTCCCGTAATTCCCGAGCGCAAGCTGTTCTCGCCCTACATGTACTGGGCGAAGACCCAACAGCGCAGCCGCTACACGCTGGCCACCAGCGGCATCCAGCACTTCCCTCTCAGTCGCCTGCCGGTACGGCTCGATGAGCTGGCCATCTCCGGCCCCAGCTACTACGGCTACCCGCCCCTTCAGGAAGCGCTGGCAAAGAAGAACGGCGTGGATCCCCAGTGCGTGGTGGCCACCATTGGAACCTCCATGGCCAACTTCCTCGCGATGGCCGCCGTCGTAGCGCCGGGCGACGACGTGCTCATTGAGTCCCCCACTTATGAGCTCTTGACTGACGCCGCCGGATTTCTGCAAGCAAACATCCATCGCTTCCCGCGTCACTTCGAGTCTGGCTTCGCGATCGATCTCAAAGAAGTGGAACGGGCCATCACCCCGCGCACAAAGCTGATCGCCATCACCAACCTGCACAATCCATCCAGTAATTTCACCCCGAACGAGACGCTGCGATGCCTGGGCGATATCGCCCGCGGCGCCGGCGCCCGCGTGCTGGTTGACGAAGTGTATCTGGACGCGCTCTTCGAAAAGACGCCGCGTTCGGCGGTTCATCTGGGGTCCGAATTCATCGTCACCTCCAGCCTTACGAAGGTCTATGGTCTGAGCGGTCTCCGCTGCGGCTGGATTCTGGCTGAGCCCGATCTGGCCCAGCGAATGTTTCGCATGAACGATCTATTCGGCTCTATCCCCGCGCACACCGCTGAACTCCTCAGCATCGTCGCGCTGCATCACCTGCCTGAGATCGCCGCGTGGTCGAAAGACATCCTCTCAACGCAGACGGCACTATTAAACAGCTTCCTGGCGGCGGCAGTTCGAATTCGTTGCCGTCCGCTGGAAGCGGGAACGGTCATCTTCCCCGAGGCGGATTTCGATGTCGAAGCATTCGCCCAATATCTCCGCGACCAGTATGAGACCACCGTGGTGCCCGGCCATTTCTTCGGCGCGCCCTCCCACTTCCGTTTAGGGATTGGCGGCGACACGGAGATGTTTCGCGAAGGCCTGCGGCGTTTGGATGAAGGAATTCGAAGGTTTGGGTAACTCGGCGGCGGCCGCTGGCGCGGCTTGCCGATGAGGGGCGGCACTCGACACTGAATCGTGAGCGCCACAGCCCGCCTGCCGCACCTCGCACCACTTCCCACCAGCGTGCGTAGCACGCGTCCCCACCAGGCCGCGCCAGCGGCCGACCCCACCCGCTTTTCTTACCACGCTAAACTCACTCACAGATGAAACTCGGACAAATTCAACAGCACGGCCAGTTCGTCGCCGCTTTCTTTGACGCCGCCGGCGCGCACCCCATCGCCGGTCTTTCGCTTGTCGACCTCATTCATCAAAGCGAGGCCGCCGGTGAGCCAATTGTCGCCTTTGCGCAAGAGCATGCCGGCCCGGCCATCGCCGCCGAACCAGCGCAAGCCATCGTCCCGCCTGAGATTTGGGCTTCCGGCTGCACCTACGAAACCAGCGCTTCGTTCCGCGATGCCGAACACGGCACCCGCGAAGGCTTCTACGCACACGTCTACAAAGCCGAGCGTCCCGAAATCTTCTTTAAGGGCACCGCACGGCACGCGGTCGGGCATAATGACCCCATCGGCGCCCGCTTCGATTCAAAGTTCACCGCGCCCGAACCCGAAATCGCTCTCCTGCTTGGCGGCGACGGAGGCATTCTGGGATTCACGCTCGCCGACGACGTCTCCGCCTGGGACATGGAGCGTGAGAATCCGCTCTACCTGCCTCAATCGAAGACTTACACGGCATGCGTTTCCCTTGGGCCATGGTTTGTAACGCCGGACGAGATCGGAGACCCGTACCGGATCTCCGTCACATGCCGCATTGAGCGCGGCGGCAAGACCCTGTTTGAGGGTTCCACGTCCACTGCCCGCCTGAATCGCAAGTTCGAAACGATAGTCGAGTACCTGCGCCGCGCCAACCCTGTTCCCGCGGGCACTGTTCTGTGCACCGGCACAGGCATCATCGTAAAGGAGGACTCCGCCTTGGCCTCGGGCGATCTGGTCATTATCGAATCGCCCTCCATCGGCGCGCTTCGCAATCCCGTGGTCATTGTCTGACGTGGGCTGACGCGCCCGCTTGAGGGCTACTCCGGCTCTACCGCTGCTTCCTCAGGCTCCGGTTCATCGGGCAGCGATTCCAGCTCGGAGGCTCGCTCCGAGAATCGCTTGAGTACGCCGATTGACGCCGGCGCGGAAAATCCTGCTCGACGCAGCCGCCGGAAGGCCGCAGCCAGGTGCGACTCATCCTGGAGGAACTCGGTCAGGTTGCGCCCCCGATACTTGCGCTCCAGATGCGCGGCGGCCAGTGTTTCTTCGCCGACATTCGAAAAGACCCGCGAAACAGCTCGCTCCGCCACCGCTTGCGTTACTTTCCTCGCTCGCAATTCGCGCAGAATGCGGAGCTTGCCGAAGTTCTCGTTCTCCCGTCTTGACGTGGCGTAGACTTCGGCAAACTTCTTATCGTCCACCAGTTTGTACTCTTTCAGCTTTGCCATCACCTCGTTCAAACCAGCGGAGGTCTCAGCCCGCGCGGCCAGCTTCGCTCGAAGTTCTCCAATGGAATAGCCGCGTTGGGAAAGCAGGCGCAACGCATACTCCCAAAGCCGGTCGGGAGCAAGCTTCGATTGGGGTCGAGTGAGCGGCATGGAAACAATGACGCGAGTTTATCAGCATTCCCGCTAATCTGCGCTGTTGCCGTCGAGCTGACAATATGACGGACACGATTTTCGCGCCGATTCGTCTAATCTCGCGAGCATCTGATTCGCGTACACTCAGATATAGGCATTGGAGGAGATATATGGAAGACAGTAACGGTAACGGTTTCGCTTACTTTCTACTTGGACTTGGAGTCGGGGTAGCGGCAGGAATTCTGCTGGCGCCAAAGGCGGGTGACGAAACTCGGGAATTGATTAAGAATAAGGCCGGCGAAGGCGCGGACTATATTCGAGCTCGGGCCAATGACAGCGCCGAATACGTCCGGCGCCGCAGCGCCGATCTTAAGGACGCGGCCGGCGACCTGTATGAACGCGGCAAGAGCACGGTGGGACAGAGCAAGGATAAGCTCGCGGCCGCAGTGGACGCCGGTAAGACCGCTTATCGCGAAGCCGTTTCGAACTTCGATCAGACCACGAGCGACGGCGCCTAGGGCGGGAGTGAATGGCTGCGGCACCCACCCCCAGAGCCGCGACCGCAAGGGAGCGACCGGTTGCCCCGGCAAGACTTGCTTCAGCGGCCGGTGCCTCAGGGCGCAGTACGGTCGCGGCTCAGTAGCATCGGCGGTTAGGACAGGCGCGATTTTTTCACGGTTTCTAAAGGAGCGACCGCTTGGGAGAAATAGCGCCCAACCGCGCGAGCTCTATTTTCATTTGCTTTACTGAGGGACCAGCCGGCGGACCGCTGGTAGTTTTTCGCGAGGCCGCGCATCGTCAGGACTGGGGTAACGTTTAAGTAGGTACGATTCGCGTTCAACCGTTTGAGTATTTAAATGGACCCGCAAACCCAGCAAACTCTTCTCCTCATCTTCGTTGCAACCGCCGCCATCGCGTTGCTGATACAGGCGGGCATGCTGATCGGCATTTTCCTGATATCCAAAAAGACCCAGGAAAAGCTCACTGAACTGCTGCCTTCCATCCATCGCATCCTCGCCAAGTCGGAGACCGCAGTCAGCGAAAGCTACGTTTTCATCAAGGATATTGGCGTCAAGACGAACGCAATCCTCGACGGTACTCGCCTTCAGCTCGCCAAGGTGGATGAACTGGTCACCGACGCCACTGGCCGCGCCCGCGTCCAGCTTGACCGCGCCGAGATGGTTCTTGACGACACGGTGAGCAAAGCCCAAACCACGGCGAATATCGTCTACCGGGGCATCGTAATGCCCATCCGGGAAGTCCACGGCGTCCTGTCAGGCCTGCGGGCGGCCCTTGGCTATCTGGGCCAGCAGCGCCGCGCCAACATGGAGCACGTCACCGCCGACGAAGAAATGTTCATTTGAGCCGGGCCGGAAGCTTCATTCGCCTTTCCTTCGCAATTGTGTTCTGCCCGAAGCCCATGCCGCTACACTAAAGCGATGAGCATTGTAGTAGTCGGTTCGGTAGCTTACGACGCAATTGAAACGCCCCATGGCAAGCGGGATCGCACTCTGGGCGGCGCCGCCACTTATATTGCGCTGAGTGCACGTTATTTTGCGCCGGTGAGCATAGTGGCCGTGGTCGGCGACGATTTCGACCCCGCCGATAAGGCTCTCCTTTCCAGCCGCGGCATTGACTTGTCCGGCATGGAAGAAGTGTCCGGCAAGACCTTTTTTTGGTCCGGCGTCTACTCCGAAGACATGAATGACCGCACAACTCTGGCAACGGATCTCAACGTTTTTGCCGAGTTTCAGCCCAAGCTGCCGGAGGGATACCCTGACGCCCCTTATCTGCTGCTTGGGAACATTCAGCCCGCCTTGCAGCGCGGCGTCCACAGCCAGATGAAACACCTTCGCTTCGCCGGCGGAGACACCATGAATTTCTGGATTCGCGATTACCGCGACGAACTCCTGGAAACCATCCGCACGTGGGACTTCCTGCTGATTAACGACAGCGAAGCCAAGATGCTGGCCGGCGAAAGCAATCTCCGCAAGGCGGCCAACAAAATCCTGGCCATGGGCCCGAATACGCTGGTTATTAAGCGCGGCGAATATGGCGCCATGCTCTTTCGCGAAGATGCTTTGTTCGTTGTCCCCGGTTACCTGCTCGAAGAGGTCTTCGATCCCACCGGCGCGGGCGATTGCTTTGCCGGCGGCTTTGTGGGATACCTGGCCCAACAGGGCTTCGACCTCCGCCACGGGCATGTCGATCCTCAGGACCTCCACCGCGCCGTTATCTACGGGTCCGTCATGGGCAGTTTCTGTTGCGAAGAGTTTGGGGTGGAGCGTTTCCATACACTCACTCGCCAGGACATCGATCAGCGTTTTGAAGAATTCCGCCGATTCACCGCGTTCTGACGCGCCGCTCCGTTTCCTTGAGGTTGCGGCGGTGGCGGCATCCCTCGCCGTCCTGATCTGCCTGGCTGCTGGCTGGGTCTTCAGCCATGGCTACGTTCTTTGGTACGGCGACGCCCAGGCCCACCTCAATATCAGCCGCCGGATCTTCGACTCGCGCACACCGGGCTACACGCAAATCGGCTCCCCCTGGCTCCCCGTTCTTCACGTCATCTGCCTGCCTTTTGTCAGCAACAACTGGCTGTGGTCCAGCGGACTTGCCGGTACCATCCCGGTGGCTGTGTGCTTCGTCATCGCGGGCACATTCTTCTACCTCGCTCTACGCCGCAGTTTCGGTACCCGTTGGGCGGCTGCCATCGGCCTGGCCTGCTTTGCGCTGAATCCTAACTTGCTCTATCTCGCCTCCATTCCCATGAATGAGGCCGTCTTCCTGGCTGAGGCAGCGCTCGCGCTCTTCGCCGTCGCGGAGTTCCGCCATCAAGCCGCCGTTGGCGCCGGTAAACAAAGTTGGTGGCCCGTCATACTGGCCGCCATTGCGATTTGCCTGGCCACTCTGACCCGCTATGACGGTTGGATACTGCTCCCCTTCGCCGGCGGCGCCTTGGCCTTCGGAGCATCCCGCCGCAGGCTGTTGGTCTTCGTCGTCTTTTGCGCCATCGCCTCGCTTGGGCCAGTCTACTGGCTGCTCCACAACCGCATCGTCTATGACGATTGGCTGGAGTTCTACCGGGGCCCCTATTCCGCCCTGGCCATCTATCACCGCGGCTTAGACGAAGGCTTCAAGCCGTATCCGGGAGACCATCGGTTCGGCGTTGCGTTTCGCTATTACTGGGCGGCGGGCCGCCTTTGCATCGGAACGCCGCTCTTCTGGATTGGCATCCTGGGCGCCTTCGCCGCGCTCTGGAAACGCAAGGGTTGGGCGATTCTCTTTCTCGCGGCCACGCCGCTTTCCTTTATCTGGAACATGTACTCGGGGCAAGTTCCCATTTACATGCCGCACCTCTACCCGTTCAGTTACTACAACACTCGGTATGGGATCGCCGTTCTTCCCCTGGCGGCCTTCGCCGCCGCGGCATTGGTTCCGTGGTTTCCCGAACGGCGCCGCTGGATTGCCCTGGCGATTCCGCTGGCCGCCCTCTCACCGTGGCTCCTATGGCCCGACCCCGGGAATTGGATTTGCTGGAAGGAATCGCAAGTGAATTCGGCAGCACGCCGAGCCTGGACACAAGCGGCCGCGGATTACCTTCGGGCAAACTATAAGGACGGTGACCGGATTCTTGCGCCTTTCGGCGACATCAGTGGAATCGTCAGTTCCATGCCCCTGGACCTCCGCAACACGATTCACGAAGGCAATAGTGCGGAATGGACAGCCATCACCGGCCGTCTCGACCTTTACCACCGTCCCAAGTGGGCCATCGCGCAACAGGGCGATTTTCTAGCCCAGGCCATTGACCATGCAAACAGGAAACAGACCATCTACCAGCCAGTGCTTGAAATCTATACGAAGGGCTCGCCCGTTTTGCGCGTTTACCGCCGCACCGATGCGTCGTCGGTTTACCACCCACCGCTTTCATCCGAGCCGCGGCCAACCGAGCCGCACTCAACTGACCCGCGACCGTGAGGGAGCGACCGGTTGCCCCGGCAAGATTTGCTTCCGCGAGCGAGCGATCCCATGTCAGCAAACCGGATATTCTGGGACTGTTCGCAAATTACCCCTTCTGAATCGCGCGCGTAAGCAGGCGCGTAACTGGCGTTGCCTCCCTGCCGTGGCGCTCCCCTTTACGGTCGCGGCTCAGTCTGACTAACACCCGTCATGACCACTCTCCCCTTTGCCAAACTCCACGGCGCTGAAAACGACTTTCTGCTCACTTGGGCCGACCATGCGCCCGCCGACCGGCTCCCTGAGATCGCCCGCCGCATTTGCGCTCGCCATACCGGCATCGGCGCCGATGGCTGGATGCTTGTGGAGCGCGAGCACGCCGCCCTACGCACCCGTCTGTTCAACTCCGACGGCAGCGCCGCTGAGATATCCGGCAACGGCACTCGCTGCGCGGCCGCGTTCGGCCTCGTCCAAGGCGCGCTGACAGGCACTGACGTCGAAATCGTCACCGCCGCCGGAACAAAGAAGCTCCGTGTCGTCGAGCAAACCGGACATCGCTTCCTCCTTGAGATGGATATGGGCCTGCCCGATGTCGAAGCGGTCTCCACGCCGCTAGTTCTCCAAGACCGCACGTTCGACGCGACATTACTCAACGTCGGAAACCCGCAGTGCGCGCTGTTCGTTCAGGATTTTCCCGCCGACTGGCGCGCCGTCGCCGCCGAGGCTGAGCGGCACCCTCGCTTCCCCAATCGTTCGAACGTGTCGCTGACACGTGCCACCGGCCCGCACGCTGTCGAAGCCGTCTTCTATGAACGGGGCGCCGGCGAGACTCGCAGTTCCGGAACCGGATCCACCGGCGCCGCCGTCGCTGCTATCCTCAGAGGTAAGGTTACTAGTCCGGTCGAAGTCCATACCCCGGCGGGCTCCATGTCGCTACGCTGGGACGACAGTGTCTATCTGACCGGACCTGCCGAATTTATCGGCGAAGGCGCATACTTCCTTGATTTCTGAGACTCTGCTTCCTGCCACTGGCCAGCCCGTCTCGGCTGCTCAGCAACTCAAAGACCGCATTCGCAATCGGACGGCCAGGGTCGGCGTAATCGGGCTGGGCTATGTCGGCCTGCCGCTCGCGGTCGAGTTTGCCAAACAAGGCTTCGATGTCACCGGCATTGACGTCCAAGGTTCGAAGGTTGACGAATTCAATAGCGGCCATTCCTACGTCAAAGACGTAAGCGACGACGTCTTCGGGCCGCTGATTCGCGGCGGCAAGCTACGGGCCACCACTGATTTTTCGGTTCTCACCGAGCTCGATACCGTCGACATCTGTGTTCCCACGCCTCTCCGCAAAACCAAAGACCCCGACATGAGCTTCGTGGTGGCGGCTAGTGACGAGGTGGCCAAGTATCTGCATCCCGGCCTCCTGGTGATGCTGGAGTCCACTACCTACCCGGGGACCACTGACGAATTGGTGCTCCCTAAGCTCGAAGCCACCGGCCTCATTGTTGGCAAGGACTTCTTTCTCTGCTTCTCGCCGGAGCGAGTCGATCCGGGCAACGCAAAATTCCATACCCGCAACATTCCCAAGGTGGTGGGCGGCATTACGCCTGTCTGTACGGAGGTGGGCGCGCTGTTCTACCAGCAATCGCTCGATACCGTGGTTTCCGTCAGCTCTACCCGCGTTGCGGAAATGGTGAAGCTGCTTGAGAACACGTTCCGCATGATCAACATCGGCCTGGTCAATGAAATGGCTTTGATGTGCGACCGGATGCAGATCGACGTCTGGGAAGTAATTGACGCCGCGGCCACGAAGCCTTTCGGCTTTATGCCCTTTTATCCGGGTCCGGGCCTCGGCGGCCATTGCATCCCCATCGATCCCTTCTATCTCTCCTGGAAGAGCAAGGAAGCCGGCATTGAGGCGCGCTTCATCGATCTCGCCGGCTACATCAACGGCCGTATGCCGGAGTTTGTGGTTGAGAAGATTCAAAACGCCCTGAACGATGAAGGCAAGCCGCTGAAGAACTCCCACGTTCACGTCCTGGGCGTGGCGTATAAGCGCGATATCGACGACGTTCGCGAAAGCCCGGCGCTTGACATCATTGCCCTGCTGGAACGCCGCGGCGCACGCGTGACTTATACAGATCGCTATGTGAGGAAGATCCGCAAGGACGGCGGCGATTTGCACTCGGTGGAGCTCTACCCGGCGGTGGAAGAAGCCGATTGCTGTGTAATCGTCACCGATCACACAGGCATTGACTACTCGGCCATCGCCGACAAAGCCAAGCTGATCCTCGACACGCGCAACGCTTTGAAGGGCAAGCGCTCACACAAAATCGTCCGGCTGTAAGGCGGCACAGCTTTAGCCTGTGAAGGTCCGCTCGTAAGGTGGAAGGCACCCTACCTCCTCACTTCCACCGCCTGCCCCTCATACTTCACCACCCGGTCCGGCTTCTCCGTTAACCCGGGTCCCGCGCCATGCCCTTCTCGCACGAACACCGCATGAAACGTCCGGCTCTGTAACATCCCTGAGAATGTTCCTTGCCGGGCGCCGATGGTGAGCGTTGCGCGGGCATTATCCCAATGAATCGGTATCGTCGCAAACGCGCCTTTCTCATAGTTGTAGGTGTCGTTCTCGTCTTCGTACAGCGTGAAGTCGCCGTCAGCGCCTGCGTAGACGCGAAGTTCGATGGGGTCGGCTGCCTTTTCGGCCGCATACTCTACGTCAGGTCCCAAGGGAACGATGGCGCCCGCCCGCACATAAAGCGGGATGCGGTCGAGCGGCGCGGCTGCATCCACCGCTTTGCCGCCCGCCGCCGTCGCGCCGGTCCAAAAATCCGACCACGCCGCTCCCGCCTTGTCGGCAGGGAGATAGAGGCGCCGCGTGGTTGCCCCTTGCTCTGTCACCGGACTCACCAGAAGCGCCGGGCCGAACATATACTCGTCGCCGACATTCAACGCGCGGGGGTCGGCGGCGAAATCCATAATCAGGGGGCGCATGGGTGTGCCGCTCGCATTCGTGACCTGCCACGCCAGCGAGTAAATGTAGGGCATCAGCCGGTAGCGGAGTTTGTCGTAAGTTGTGAGGATCTTTTGCGCCTCGGGTCCATAGGACCAGAGTTCGTTCTCATTGGTGGTGCGCGTTCCATGGACCCGGAAGATAGGGCAGAAAGCGCCAAACTGAAACCAGCGAATGAATAACTCGCGGTAAGCGGGGTCGTTCGGCCGCCCGAGGATGAAGCCTCCAATATCGGAGGTCCAATACGGTAGGCCGGAAACGGAGTAATTGAGCGCAGCCGGAATCTGGCGCTTGTAAGTCTCGAAATCGGACAGCACATCGCCTGACCAGGCTGTGACGCCGTTGCGTTGGATGCCCGCGAAGGCTGAGCGCGACAAAATGAACACGCGCTTTCTATCGGACGCCGCGCGCTGTCCCTCCGCCACGGCCGACGTCGTCATCAAGGGAAACAGGTTCGCGACGCTTGCGCCGCTCACCTTGCCCGCATCCACGCGATTGCTTAACAGTACGTTCTCCTCCACGCCTTCCGTTTCCGGTTCGGTGGTATCCATCCACCAGGCATCCACGCCGATTTTAAACAGCGACTGATTGACGAGGTCCCAATAGTACTTGCGCGCTTCGGGGTTGAAGGCGTCATACACCGCGGTCCCCTTGGGATGGAAAGATTCCACCTTCGTGCGGTCAATAAAGTAACCGCGCTTGTCCATATCGGCATAAGTCGCCGTGCCGGGATAAAAGAACGGCCAGATAGAGACCATCAGGTGGACGTGATTGCGATGCAGGTCGTCCACCATACCGGGCGGGTCGGGGTAATTCTTGTTGAAGACGAACTCGCCGGTCTTCGTCCACCAGAACCAGTCCTGCACGATGTTGTCAAGCGGGATGTGCAGGGCGCGGTACTTGTGCGCCACGCTGAGGATCTCGGCCTGGCTCTGATACTTGTTCTTGCACTGCCAGAAGCCATAGGCCCACTTGCCGAACAGCGGCGCCGCGCCCGTGAGTTCGCGGAAATCGGCAATGATCTTGTCGAACTCCGGGCCATAGAAGAAGTAGTAATCGATTGAATCCGCCACCTGCGAGCTGATATAGAGATAGTGAACGAAGCGGTTGTTCACCTTTGAGACCGAGGTGTTGTTCCAAAAAACGCCATACCCTTTACTCGACAGCAGCATCGGTACGGCAATTTCGGTGTTCTCCTGCGACAGATCCACTGACGTGCCGCGATAATTCCAAACGCCGGCCTGATGCTGTCCCAGCCCATAAAGGCCTTCTTCCGAGCCATAGATCTTGAACACATCCTCGGCATGATATGTGGCTTCGCCGTTCACGGTGGCCGGCGTCATCAGTTTGGGCCCTTCGGTAAGCAGCGCCTGCCCGCCCACCACGCGATACGCGATGGCGCCGTCCGAACGGTTGATGCTCACAGCCAGTTGCGATGTCGTCAAAGTGACCTCTTTCTGCGAGGGTTTGACTTCGAACGGGACGGCGGGCCAGGCAGCCTTGATGACCACGTCATTCGGCTTATCGTTGAAGACGCCGGTGGGCGAGTACCGGACTCGCAGGATGGAGGGCGTGCAAACATCCAGGCGCACCGCCCCGGTCTGGAGGGTGAGCAGAAGCCCGCTAGGTTGGCGCTCTACCTGGGTGACTGGATTGTCGGGTATCCATTGAGCGTAGGCGGTCCCCGGAAGCGCGGCGGAGGCGGCCAGCGAAGCCAGCAGAGCAAGAAGTTTCATCGATGGCCAGGATATCGCGGTGAGTCCCGGAGACAAACAGGACTGAAATTAGAGGACGGTCGCACATTGAATCCTACGCCTTACCACCACAGGCTTACTTCTCCGTCTCCTGGCCCCGCAAATGTTTGGGTGCGGGGCCGGCCAACCGGACGAGCATTGAGTTCTCGCCCGGCTTGCGTGGCCAGCCGCTCGCAAAAGGCGTCATCGCCGAGCGGATCCTGCGTTGCGTCGCTCGCCGAATCGCGTCCACCTGTCGTTCGCCGGCGCCGAAGGCCAGCACGCCGCGCCATCGCTTGCGGCGCTAGGCCAGAATCGCCTTGATCACGTTCGCTTTCTTCTCTGTGCCGGTAAGCTTCTGATCCAGGCCCTGGTACTTGTATGTGAAGCGTTGGTCATCGATGCCGAACTGGTGCAGCAGCGTCGCTTGTAAGTCGCGTAAGTGGACGGGGTCTTTGGTGATGTTGTAGGAAAACTCATCCGTTTCTCCGTACACCACACCGCCTTTGATTCCGCCGCCGGCCATCCAAACAGAGAAGCACCGGGGGTGATGGTCGCGCCCGTAATCGGTGGCGGTGAGTTTGCCTTGCGAGTAAACGGTACGCCCGAACTCGCCGCCCCATAGCACCAGTGTCTCGTCAAGCAGGCCGCGCGCTTTAAGATCCTGCACCAGCGCCCAGGAAGCCTGGTCCACATCGCGGCACTGGCTGGGCAACACTTCGGGAAGGTCGCCGTGGACGTCCCAGCCGCGATGGTAGACCTGCACGAAACGCACGTCCCGCTCCATCATCCGGCGGGCCATCAGGCAGCAGTTGGCGAAGGTGCCGCCTTTGCGCGCGTCTTCGCCATAGAGCTTGAAAGTGCTCTCCGGTTCCTTTGAAATATCGCTTAGATCGGGCACTGAGCTTTGCATCCGGAACGCCATCTCATACTGCGCAATTCGCACGCGCGTCTCCGGGTCGCCGATCTTTTCGTTCTGATGCTGGTTCAGTTCACCCAAGGCATCCAGCATGCGCCGCCGCATCCGGGGAGGGACGCCCTCCGGGTTATTGATGTAAAGCACCGGATCGCCGCCGGAACGCAGGGCGACGCCGGAGTATTGGCCGGAGAGGAAGCCGGCGCTCCACAGACGCGCGGAGATAGCCTGCACGTTGGCCTTCGGATTCGAGTGAGTTGCATTCAGTACAACAAACGTGGGCAGATCCTGATTCATGCTGCCCAGGCCATAGGCAATCCACGAGCCGATGCAGGGCTTGCCGGCGATCATGAAGCCGGTTTGCAGGAATGTGATGGCCGGTTCGTGATTAATAGCCTCTGTATACATGGTTCGGATGATGGCGATATCGTCAGCCATCTTCGCCGTGTAGGGAAGCAGGTCAGAGATCCAGGCGCCGTTCTGCCCGTACTGCTGGAATTTAAAAACCGAGGGCGCAATGGGAAAACGAGTTTGCCCGGAAGTCATGGTGGTCAGGCGCTGCCCATTGCGGATGGAGTCAGGCAAGTCTTTGTCGAACCAGTTGGCGAGGCCGGGCTTGTAATCGAATGTTTCGAGCTGAGGCGGCGCGCCCAGCATATGCAGATAGATGGCGCGCTTCGCTTTCGGAGCGAAGTGGGGCAGACCGGGCAGGCCGCCAATTGCCGGTTTCGAGGGCCGCGTCTGCTCGGCTTTCAACAATGAAGCCAGGGCAAGCGACCCGACGCCCCGGGCGCCCCGCGCGAAGAATTGGCGGCGCGTCTCGGCGAGAACGGCAGCAGAGATGGGCTCTTCGGGGCGGTTGCTCATTTCACCAATACCTCGTCCAAATTCAAAAGTTCATTCGCGACCATGGTCATGGCCGCCAGCTTCGGTTTGGGAATTCGCGCATCGACAGGCGCCTCACCCGTGTGGAGCAGTTTCTCGGCATCGCCGGGCTGCGCCTGGTAGTAGGCCAGGTAATCGTCGTATGAGCGCGTCACCACCTGCCGCTCC
>CAJCIT010000229.1 GCA_903970405.1 Acidobacteriaceae bacterium
AATCCGGGTCAGGGGGGCGTAGTGGGTGTGGCAGACAAAAGGGCAAAGATGATGTGCGATGTGATGGTTGAGCCCGCCCGCAAGCCAACCTACCACCGGATTACCGGTCGCATAATCGGCCGTGGTCGCGAAGATGTGATAGACACTGTTGTCGAACTCGTTGCGGCTTAAGGGAAAGTGCGTGCTGTCGATGGTGTGCGTCGTCTGGAATACCAGCGATACCGACAACCCGGCAATTAAATGGACAAGCACGAAAGCCCCAGCGGCCAGCCAAGGCGATTTCCCCAGCAGCACCACCGGCAAAAGGAGCATGTAGGTGAGGTAGAACGCCTTTCCCGCGAAGAGAATCGCATACTCTCGCCCCGGATGCTTCGCACGTTTTAGGTAGTCGTGCTTTGGGAAGAAAAAGGACTCAAAATCTCTTACGAAGACATAATCCAGAGAGAACATCGCGTAAAAGAGCAGCGCATAGAGGTGTTGGAACCGGTGCCAGCCGGCGCGAGGTTCGTGAGGCGTAAACCGGAAGATCCCGCGTCCCGTAAGCGCGTCGTCTTCGCCATGGAGATTGATGCAGGAGTGATGGCCCCGATGGTGGAGGATACGCCACATATACGAGTTGATCCCGCAAACATCGAAGGCATAGTTCAGGGTTTTGTTGACGGCCGGCACGGACGAGATGGCATTGTGGTTGCTGTCATGGGCAACGTTGAGCAAAAGGAACGTTTGGGCGAGACCACCTAAAACATAGAGGGCAAAGAACTTCCATGAATCCAGCCTGAACGTGTAGATAACGGCCCAACTGCCCCCCAGTACTGCCAGGCCAGTTGCTATTTTGACCCACATGGTGCGGTCCGCTTTGGGAGAGATGTTGTGGTCGGTAAAGAACCTGTCCAGGCGGCGGCGTAAGACTTTGGGAAAGGATGATGGTCCTGTCGGATTGCCGACGGACTGTCCCGGCAGCATCCCGGAGGCTTCGAAACCATCCGCATCCTGCTCTGCAGTGATCGCCACGTCGGTCTCGGGCGTCATCGGCGCCTCCACAATCATGTCAAGTCGATCGAGCGCACCCAGCCGGGAGCACCGAATGTCAGGGCCAAAAGCGGACTGGGTTTCCCGCCGTCCGCAACGTCACGAGTTGATGGTAGCGCGAAAACTCAAGGACAATCAAGGAATCCTGGACCAGATCCAGGCGGCGAATATAACGTCTCGGTCATACTCGCCAGGACCGCTGCTTGCTTTTGTCTCTGCTACCATAAGCGCGATGGATCACGTCGAACGAAGACGCCTCGACTGGGGCGATGAGGAGTACCGCAAAACTTGCTTCCCTGCGTTCGCCGTTGTGGTAACTTGCCCCAACCGGATCGAACGACGCATGGGTGCAAAACGACTCCGATAACTTCGTCGCATTTTCAGCTCAGCGGTCAACGGCGAGCGGCAATACTGGTAGGTTTTTACGTACTGAGTTTTGCTATTCAATCTCGGGAGTATTGCTGATCGATTATGGCGTCGATTTTAGACCAACTGGATAGGCTGGGGGTTCTCCACCCGCACAAACTCCTGTATTCGTACCTTGACCTGAACGGCAACACCATCGAATGCTACTCGTACGCTTCGTTTATTGAGCGTACGAAAGCGATCGCCAGTCACTTGCTCAAGGATGGCCGTTTCGCGGCGGAGGACCGTCTCTTGCTCGCCTACCCGCCGGGGCTCGAAATGATCTGCGCGTTTTTTGGTTGCGCACGCGCCGGCTTGATACCGGTGCCCGTCTATCCGCCCAGTTCGCGTGGCTTCCAGAGCGCTCTATACAAGATGGTCCATATCGCCAAGGACTGCCAGGCGTCCGGAATTTTAACCAGCGCGGAGTACCGGGCCTCCCTGAAGACAAATCTAACCCGAAGCGGAGTCTCGGCGTCCGGCGTAGACGTCGACTACATCTCAGGCCTTCCGTGGATCGTCACCGAACAGTTTGTGGATACGATTTCGGATCAACCCTTCGCCCCCCCTTCGAAGATTCTGTTTCTTCAGTACACATCGGGGTCAACGACGGCGCCCAAAGGTGTGATGGTCACGCACGAAAACATCCTGGAAACCTGTCCGCTGGTGATCGACCATCCCAACCCCGTCGTCGTCTCCTGGCTACCGCAGTACCACGATATGGGATTGATCGGATGCTACCTCTATCCCGCGCTGCGAGGAGGCGCCACCTATGGCTTCGCCTCGATGGACTTCATTCAGCGGCCGATTCTGTGGTTTGAAACGATAACAACCTATCGGGCCACCGCGACGGCTGCCCCAAACTTCGCTTACGACTATTGTCTGCGTGCCGGCCGGCTGCCCCCGGAGAGTTTGGAAAACTGCGATCTCAGTTCACTTCGGGTATTGATGTGCGCCGCGGAACCTGTCAAAGCGGATACTTTCATCCTGTTTCTTGAGGCGTTTCAGCCTTACGGTCTGGCGTCGGAGAGTTTCTATGCCGCCTTCGGACTTGCTGAGAATACTCTTGCGGTTTCACTCGGCGGCCGGAATATCATCTCTGTCAACAAGCGCGCCCTTGCGCTGGGGAAAGCACGCATGACAACCGAGGTCTCCGAAGTCGACGGAGCTACTCGCATAGTCAGTTGCGGCACTCCGCTGCCGGGTGTCGGCGTCAAGATAGTGGATCCGGAACAGCACGTCGCTCTGAAACCAGATCATATCGGCGAGATTTGGGTCGCCGGAAGCGGCAAATGTCTGGGTTACTGGAACAATCCGGAACTGACTCTCAAGCAGTTTCGGGCGCGTCTGGTGGATGATAGCCCCTATGACGATGGCTACCTTCGGACCGGCGATATGGGTTTCTTCCACGGCGGCGAACTCTTTGTTTGTGGCCGCATCAAGGACATGATCATCCTCCGCGGGCAAAACTACTACCCGCAGGATATCGAGAATATTGTTGAAAGAGCGTCCGGCCTTATCCGCAATAATTGCGTCGCCGCGTTCCAGATCAACGAAGACACCGAGCCTGCGCTGGCTATCGTGGCCGAGGTGAAGAATCCTAAGGCGCTACCGGACGCGCGGAAGATTGCGCTGGCGGTCCGCAACTACCTCAACGTGGAAGTGGCGATGATCTCCTTCATCGCGCCTCGTGCAATGCCGAGAACAAGTTCAGGCAAGATCATGCGCCATAAGGCCAAACACCTGTGGCTTACGGGCCAATTTACCGTTCTCTCCGAATTCGCTCGAGAGAAGGACGCCGGCAGCGCCCAGCCCGCTTCCGCCATGCAGTCGTCGTTCGACGACTTGAAGGTCCGGTATAACCTGACAGGTCAGGAATCGTACAATCTCGTCGAAGCCGGACTCGATTCATTGGATCTTGTCGTGTTCATGCATGAGCTCAAGGAGCGCTTGAAGGATAAAGGCGCCGAAATGCTCGCCCGGCAGGTCGATATCGATGTCATTCAGCGGGTCAGCGTAGCCGATCTTTTCCAACTGGCCGGGCAGTTGGAGAGTGCCCCCGAAGAGGCGCTGGATATGCTGCGTCATTCCCTGGCGGCTTTCCGTGATGAGCAGCGTGCAGCGGAAAAACAGATGATGAGCGACGACAGCAAGCTCGTCTTTGAACCTCGGGCGCCGGCGCCTTTGCCCGAGATACCGGTCATGAATCGGGTCCTTCTCACCGGCGGCACAGGCTTCATCGGACCGTTCCTGATAAAGAGCCTGCTGGAACAGACGCGAGCGAAGATCTATGTTCTCGTCAGGGCTTCCGACGACAATCAGGGCAGGCAAAGACTGAGGGCGGCGATGGAATCGATGGGCCCGAGCCCGGCCGGACTGTTGCAGATGTTCGAGGCTCGCGTGATTCCTGTCTGCGGTGATCTCGGGCAGCCCATGCTGGGCCTGACCCAGGACGTCTGGAATCTCCTCGCCAATGAAATAGACACCGTGTTGCACAACGGCGCAACCGTGAACTACCTGTTCAACTACGACCGAATGCGCGATGCGAACGTCATGGGAACCAACGAGGTTCTAAGGCTGGCCTTCGCGGGGCGGCCCAAGGAATTCAATTACGTCTCGACGACGTTCGTGTTTGGCTGGGCCGTCAAATCAGTCCTGCATGAGACCGACTTCAACCAGGACATGGAACTGCTTGACTTCGGCTACAGCCAGTCCAAGTGGGTCGCGGAACAGATAGTCGCCGACGCGCGGAGTAAGGGCCTTTCCACGCGGATCTTCCGGCCCGCTCTGGTCAGTCCATCGATTACAGGGGGAGGTAACAACTTCGATATCGCGGTTCGCCTCGTCGCATTCATGGTGAACCACGGCATTGGAGTCGATGCTCTGAACCAGGTGAGCTTCGTTCCCGCGGACATCGTCGCGAACAATATTGTGGCAATTTCCACAACCGCCGGCACGGCGAATAAGACGTACCATATCGTGCGCGACGACTATGCGAACATGCTCGATATTACCGGCCTCATTACCAAGCTGACCGGCCGGCAATTCGAAGTATTCAACGTCGACGATTTCGTGCCCGAACTGATCCGCAGATGCCGTAAGGAAGATCTGCTCTTCCCGTTGCTGGACTTTCTGGTGGGCTCGGTGGACAACATCACCGCGATGGAGTTCAAACGCTATGACAACTCTATTTACCAAGCGGCTCGGGATGCCTCTGCGTGGGGCATCCCCGATCCGTCTCTCGAAGATACCGTCAGCGGCATTCTAAAATTCATGCATCGCAAAGGGATCATTTCGGTCGCGGCTCGAGAGTCCAGTCACGCGCCGCAGCCTGCCGCGAGTCTATTGTGCTTGAATTCACGATCCGCTACTGCTTCTTGAACACCAGCTTCTCCGTTAGCTTCTGGCCGGTTTCAAGCGAGCCCGTAGTGGTAAGCGTCATCTGCCGTCCATCCGCGGAGACCACCCACCTGTCCCTTTGAGAAACCTGATCGTCTCGCCGGTAAATCGCATCCACGGTATGAGCATCGATAAGCACAAGCGTCACAGAATCGTTGCGGGAGTTGTGCAGATCGTACTGCTTGCCATCGAAACGGGCAGTGTAGCTAAAGTCGCCCGAAAACAGCACACCATCGCTTCCGTCCGGCTCGATCTTCAACATCAAGCCTTGCCGCAAGCGAGTCGTGCTCAGATCCTGCGTCCACTCGCCGGCTAATGGGTCGCCGGCAACCTTCACCCCCCCGCTTCTTGTCCACACAGCGATCTGGTCGGCGCGGCCGGGGCTCGCAGTCGTGGCGGTTAGCTCCTTCCCATCGCTCGAAACCTTCGCAAGAACCGTCGCCACCACGGCGCCATCCTTCTTTTCAATTACCCGAGAACTCCTTTTGTCGATCCTGCGCAGCACGACTTGACTGAACGCCGGATTGCCCGGGACGGCCGTATCGTGCCCATTCGACTTCGCGGTGAAATCGAGGTGCGTTTCGCCGGACATGACGACATGTACCTCGCCATGGAGGGGTGTAACGGTGAGGCTGTTGGGAGGGGTCAGGATGGATTGTGCGGAGATAAGCGTCCACGAGCCGGTACGAGGATCGGCAGCTCCAAAGGCGGTTCCAGGTTGAATGGCGCCCAGCAGCGCGAGCAGCGCGAATCTAAGAATTGATCCTCCTCGTTCGATGCGACCAACGTAACAGATCGAGCCACCCGTTTCGAGTCCACCGTCATATTTGGATGCCATCGGAGAATGGCATCATCACCCATTAGCAACTATCCTCCATGAAATCATGAGTGTCATGGATGTGCGCCGTTTCTGGTTTGCCGGGATCGTCCTCACCGCTGTCGTGGTGCTTCTTCCGTTTTCTTTCCACTCGGAACGCCATCTGGAGACCGCAACCCGCGTCGAGGGCAGCCAAGCTGAAATTGTCAGGCAGGAGTTAGTCAATCGCTTTCGTTCGCCTTTCGTGGATCGCGTTGTCCTGGTGATCCAGGGACTGCCTCCCGCGAATTCGCCGCAGGGTGAGCAGGCGTTAGCCACAATTGTGGCGGGATTGCAAGACGAACCCGGCGTCTCCGGCGTCGTCTCCTATCTCGAGTTGCGCGATCCAATTTTCCTGGGCAAGGGCGGCGGCACCTTCGTCCTGGTGGGCTTGTCGTCAACTGAGGGTCCCGTCGAGTCCCTCGTGCCTAAGCTTCACGAACGGGCCTACGCTCTGGAAAATCGGCTGCGAGCCCATTACCCGGCCGTGAAGCTCGAGCTGACAGGCGAACTTCCTCTGAACTTCGATATCCGCAAAGCCAGCGCCGATGACGTGCAACGCGCTGAGAGCCTGGTCATCCCCGCCACTCTCGCACTCTTGCTGATGGCTTTCGGCAGCCTGGTCGCGGCCGTGATTCCCTTGGCCGTTGGCCAACTTGCCATCGCAACCACTCTGGCAATCACCGGATTGCTGGCCCAGCGCTTCCACTTATCTGTCCTGGTTCAGAATCTGGCCACCATGCTTGGCCTGGGTCTGGGAATCGACTACGCGCTCCTCATGGTCAGTCGCTTCCGCGAAGCAATCTCCGCCGGGCTCGACGGACCCGCCGCCTCGGCCATTGCAGCACGTCAAGCCGGTCGTACGCTCCTGATTTCAGCTTCGACGGTAGCCATCGGATTCCTGGCGCTCTTGACAGTTCCCATCAGTGAAATCCGTTCCATAGGCGTCGCGGGATTTCTGGTCGCGGGAATCAGTCTATTGCTCACAAATGTCCTCGTTCCGGCAGCCTTGGCATTGCTCGGTTCGCGAATCGATGCTGGCCGAATGCCGTTTACCCCAAGGCTGGATGCCCAAAGCGCCGCACGCACGGGAGTCCGGTGGAGAAGATGGGGAAACGTTATTGTCGCCCATCCTTCACTCGCCCTCTTGCTCGCAGGCGCTCCCTTGCTTCTACTCGCCTGGCAAGCCATGCGGCTGGATACCAGCGTCCCCCAGGGGGATTGGCTTCCCCAGTCGGCGGAATCCGTCCAGGCATTGCACGCCCTGGAAAAGATGGATCGGGTCGGTATTGTTTATTCCGAGCGCATCGTCGTCGAACTGCCGGCGGATTCCATCACGCAAACTGACGCGGGATGGAACGCGCTTGATCGCCTCAGCAAGCGTCTCGCTAGCGACCCTCGTTGCGCACGCGTTATTTCCATCACATCGATTGCGGAAGGCAACCGGGCCGCGCTTACCGGCCTTTCGCGGGAGACACGGCGCACGTTCCTGAGTAGTGACGGACGGGCGGCGCTGCTTGAGGTGCTACCCGCCACCTCGGTCTCTCTGCGCGGTCAAGTCGACTGGGTACGCGAGCTACGCAAGACCGGAGCGTCCGTTCTGACCGGCGTCCCCGGAGCCACTCTGGAAATTGGAGGCATCCCCGCGCTCAATGCCGATTATCAGACCATTGTCCTGAACCACCTTGTGCGGGTAATAGCGATGGTGGTGGGAGCGACGCTCCTGTCGCTTCTGGCCGGCTTCCGATCGCTTTTCGCCGCTGTAAAGGCTATCGCATTGAACCTGCTCTCCGTTGCCGCCTCCTTCGGAGCGTTGGTCATCGTCTTCCAGGATGGACACAGAAGCCGCCTGCTGGGAGTCCCCACCGGAACAGGCAGTGTTTTCCCTCTCGTCCCGATCGTCGCCTTTGCCATCGTCTTCGGACTCAGCATGGATTACGAAGTGTTCCTGGTCGCACGGGTTCTCGAAGCCAGGAAAGGCGGACTGAGCGAAATGGACGCTATCCCCGAGGGCATGGCCAAGACTGCGGGCCTGATTACAAGCGCCGCCGCGATCATGATCGTGGTCTTCGCGGCTTTCACTTTCGGAAACTTCCTGGTCGTCAAGATGATCGGCTTTACGCTGGCGGTCGCTGTGTTGATTGACGCAACATTGGTTCGTATTGTGATCGGCCCCGCTCTGCTTCGAATTGCCGGCGATTGGAACTGGTGGCCAGGGGGACTCTCGAAGACACCTGGGTCGCAAGGAATGGCGAGCCGCGTATGATGTAACTCCTGCTTGTACGGCGAGTTCAGGATGGGCTGTTCGAAAAATGGATTTCCCAACGCAACTCCAACGCTTCGGTCGAACGTCTTCCACAGGGCGGAAAGCTTGCGGGCGCGGCTCCAGACTGTCGGGTCAGGTTTTCAATCCATCAGAGGGACCGGTGGCGCGTTCCGCGCGGCCACGCAACACCCCGCATCCAATAACAGCCGCCAGGCTCCGCCTGGGAGCGCCAATCTCCTGATTGGCCGTGGTGGCTCAGGCTCTAGCCAGGCAGGCAGCCATGGCTGGCTCCCTGCGGCGGGTTGATAACCCGCC
>CAJCIT010000230.1 GCA_903970405.1 Acidobacteriaceae bacterium
CCAAGGGGCACCCAGGCGGTCCCAGCGCCTGGCCGAAGCCCACCATTTTGTTGAGTTTACAGGCGGGCAAAACCAGTAATAGGCAAACATGTTCCCAGCCAGCTTTTCAGGCGGAATGGGCGGACTGCCTCCTGTGTCCGCCCACCCCCCTCTGGGAGGTGGGAAATTTGGCTCTTGGCGGCGCACAATTTCGGCAGAATGCCTCGGAATGCGCGCTGCGTCGTACCGGAGTTGGCTTTATCACGTTACCCAAACGGGGGACCAATCATGAACCGGTCTTCTTCTCCGCCTCCGACCGGACCACCCACCTGGGGCTGATCCAACAGAATCTGGCCGCCGCGAATGGCGTCGGCGCCGCCTTGAAAACGTCATGTCTGCGGGCACCGACTGACCGAGTCCTCCTCTTCATCCTGGAACTGCGAAAATGGCGAACTCCTGGCGCGCTCCGACAGTTTCGCTGTTTCACCAAGGCTCACGTCTGCCCCCCTATCCCGATCTCAAGAGCCTGCGCCACGGGGGTGACACCCGGGGTTAATCCGTGGGTTAAACTCACACTGATGGGCGCCGAACTGAAACCCATTGCCGTTTCGGCGCTATTTTATTGAACTTTCCCGATCGAAAGAGCGTTAGCTAATAGCGCTCGGGCAGGGGGCGTGCGCCGCAGCCTTCTCTGCTCAGGTGTGCCATTCTTTTCGAAGGAGATCCACGTGCATCAGAGACTCTGTTGTTTGCTCATCTTATCCGCTGTTGCCCCGGCGGCCGTACTCGCACAAGCACCGCCCGCAGCGCCGCCCGCTAATCCGATCTCGGCCAGCGAAAGAGGCTTGTATGGACTGATCAGCGGGTATGTAGCCGCAGCCGCCGCGAAGATGCCGGAAGAAAATTACTCATTTAAGCCGACCCCGGATGTCCGGACTTTCGGCCAACTGGTGGGGCACGTGGCGGATGCCCAATATACCTTTTGCTCGACCGCTGCCGGCGACCCCAATCCTGGGAAAGACATCGAGAAAACGATCACCGCGAAAGCAGACCTGGTGGCGGCGCTGAAGGAGGCCATTGCGTACTGCAACAAGGTGTACGCGGGAATGACGGACGCGCAAGGCAGCCAAACCGTCAAATTGATGAACTTCAAGGTTGCCAAGCTTTCCGTGCTATCACTCAATACCGCTCATACCGATGAGCACTACGGGAACATGGTCACCTATCTTCGAATAAAAGGCATCGTCCCTCCGAGCAGTGAACAACCTCCGGCCCGCCCGGCGCCTGCCGGTGCATCCGCGAAAAATTAACGCGTCTGACTTAACCGCCGCATAGGCCCCGCACAGCGGCGATGAAAGCCGCGCGCCGCCGCCGGGAGACGCGGATGGTTGCACCGCTATGGAGCGACGCAACCAACGCACCCTCGCGGGACCAATCCAACTCCCGCAGCCCACCGAGCCGCACCAGCGCCCTGCGATGCGCGCGGATGAACCTTTGCTCGCGTACGCGTTCCTCCAAGAGTGTGAGCCGTTCCCGAAGAAGGTAGCTTTGGCTGCCGGCCCAGACCAGCGAATAGTTGCCGGCGGCTTCGATCCAATCGATCTCGCGCAGGCGCAGCACCGTAGCGCCCCGCGGCGTCGTCACCACGATACTGTCATCGCGCCTGGCCGTCTCGGCCGCCTGCAATCCTTTGGCCGCGTACCGCTGTTCTATTACCTGCTGCACATTCCGGCCATTCACATCGTCGCCCTAGCGGTTACATTCCTGCGGGAAGGAACCGTCCATCCAGAGTGGTATGCCTCAGCTCTGTTCACGTCGGTTCCGGCCGAACACCGATGGGGCTTGCCGTTACTCTACCTGGTGTGGGCCGTGGTTGTCGCCTTGTTGTACGCGCCGTGCCGGTGGTACTCGACTGTTAAGGGCCAGCGACAACGCTGGCTCCGGTATCTGTAGGTGACGCTTAGCGCAATCTTGTGCTTTGGCCTTTACTGCTCACCTTACGAACCGGTCGATGTAATCCGCGCCGAGCCCATTCCCGGTATAGTGCGCCCGGCACATGTCGATCTTAGTGAAGACATCCTCATAGCCGGTGTTCCGCCCTTGGTCATCCACGTAATACATACACCCGGAGATGTTGAAGAACGTGATCATCTCGTCCACATCCTGGTCCACCATGAGTGTGTGGGTTTCGCCAGGAGGCTCAAAGACGTAATCGCCCGCCCGGGCAATCCAGTCGTGTTCGATATATCGCCATGACCCCTTGAGGACGAAGCCGTGCACAGGAGCGGGATGCCGGTGGCGGCTGAGGATTCCGGCGCGGCGGACCCGCAACAGATTGCACCACTGACCGTTCAGTGTATTCAACATCAGCGGACGGAACCACACGTTGGGGGCTTGAGGCACCCAAACGCGCTCATCGGAGGGAACGGCTTCGGTTACGATCTGGCGGGGTGATAAGGGATGAGTGGTTTGCATGGAACCTTGATAGCAGAACGGGGATAGCAGAACGGGGATAGCAGAACGGGCTAGGAAGCATGACCGATTGGAGTTCCCCGCTCACACAACATGTAGCCCTTTTCAGTGTCATCGGCTTCGTGATTCTACTGTTGGTGGATTGATCGCCAGAATTGTGTGGACACACTCAAGGAAGAATAACGACCAATCCTCAACAGGTGAAAACGTCCTGGGGGCAATCGGCGGCCCTTCCACCTATCGTTCTGTGCGTAAAAGGTAAAGGGCGTAAAGGCAACACAGGGAAAATCTGGCCGCCAGCGGGCTGTCGCGGAGCGAGTGGTTTTGTGAGTAATTGAAGGATCGCCGGTGCCGACGCGCCAATGTTGATCGCCAGCAGTGGCTTTGCAGCCTCTTCTGCAACTGCAAGTGCCCCCGCTGCCGCGGCCGTAAATTCGTCGAGCCAACTCCACACACACAGGCAAGCCCAGCGAAGTGATCTCGCCGCCCTTGTTGCCGGCCATCGATAAACAACTTCGCACCATATCTCTCCGTCCCGGCAATTCCCGGTAAGTTCGCCGGGGGAGTTTACGCAGGTTCAAGGGGCGGCTAGTTTCCGCGCGGTTCCTCTTCGCCTTTTGATACCGCGATTGCTTTTGCCATCAGCGAAGCAATAAAGTTCTGAAAACCTAGTTCCTCTGCCGGTTCGCGATACTTCCCCCGAGGTCCGTCCGTGGCGTTAGACATCAGGAGACAGGCGGCATCGTACAGGCGCTCGCGGACGAGCTTTGTCAGGAGAATCTCGTATCGTCTTGCGTATGACGCCTCCTTGAATTCCGGGAAAACCTTAAAATGCGGCTCTCGAGCTCGCACTGGACTAACGGATGCTGGCGCTTCCTCGAGGAGCATCAAATATCCGAGCCAGGGTCGCGCCGATGGCTTGAATGCCCCCTCCCGGTAAGCGGCCCAAATATCCGTGGCGCTCCCGATCGCTTCCTCGGTGCGGTTATTGTAGTTGTTGCCGAACGATCCTATCTGAGATTTAAATTCAATGCCGGCGAGGAGTTTGCCGTCTGAAACGATAAGAAGATCCCATTTCTTTTCCGGCCGGTACCACCCTGGAATCTCAATGTGCTTCTCGCCGTAGACGTGAGCCTTTGAGAGGCCACTTTCACAGAGAAGGTCGCGGACAAGATTGACGAAGCCATTCATTTGGGCGCCGCCGGTGACCGCCGAGCGGGCTCCCGCGTCCTTGCTTCCCGTTGCGGAGCCCTGCTTTTGGGCTTGGGTTTCTCGAGTGTTCCAGAAGTGTCTGACGGCGGCCCGAAGACGCTTCTCGATATGAGAGTTGAGGCCCATTTGCGCTGCTCACTTTCGAACGTTGATGGTTGTTCTCCTGAACAGCAATGAAGTCTCGTTCGCAATTCGTTTGTACGCCAAATCGAAGTAATGCTCATCGATCTCGAAGCCAATGCTATTGCGCCCAAGTGCGGCGGCGGCGACTGTAGTCGTTCCCGTTCCGAGAAACGGGTCGAGCACGGTGTCTCCCACGAAACTAAACATTCGTATCAGGCGCTCAGCCACTTCCACCGGATACGGCGCTGGATGACTGCGCGTCGAAGCCCCCGTGACGCCGGACCATATTTGCTGAAACCATTGCTTGTGGTTGTCGCCCGAGATCACGCTGAGGATCCTAGTGGCGAGGTCCGGCGTGCGATATCCGCCAGGTCTGCGCTGCATGAGGATGAATTCGATATCGTTCTTGATGACTGAATTTGGCTCGTATGGCTTCCCAAGGAAACTTGAACCGTTCTCGACCTCGTAAACCGCATTGGAAATCTTGTGCCAGATGATGGGCGCGAGGTTGTCGAAACCCATCTTCCGGCAGCGCTCCTGAATCGAGGCGTGAAGAGGAATAACCGTGTGCCGCCCGTTGTTCTTTCTCCGAGAAAGGCACACATCGCCTACAACACAAATCAGCCGCCCGCCCGGGACCAGCGCTCGAAAACAGTGGGCCCATACCTTGTCGAGTTCGGCGAGAAATTCATCATAGTCCTCAATGTGCCCCATCTGCCCTTCTGAATCCCGGTACTCTTTCAAGGTCCAATACGGCGGCGACGTGAGCACGAGGTGCACGCTGCCCGCCCCGATGCCGCTCATCCCTCGAGCGTCACCGCGATTAAGGGTATGAGTCGTTGGAATTCTGTGAACGGCGTCTTCGATCAGTTGGATCAAATTTCTGTCTTTCGCAATGCGCGGAAGGCCGGTCTGGGGATTGTCGAGAGGATACACTTCTGGCGGAACGAACTGAGCAAGGTCCCCTCCTCCGCTAAGCAGCTGATCCTGGGCGACTTGCGTTCGCTTTGATTTAAGGGCTAAACTCATGAAGCTGATGTTGTGTGAACGAGTAACCCCTCCATATCAGAACGCACTTGCCGGTGCGGCGTCAAGCTCGGCCCGATCCGGGCTGATCTCTGATTCTGGCGGAAGCGGGATCAAAAGGTTGATTGAAATTAATGGACGACAAGCCGCAAGGATCTCTTTCTGAATATAAGGAGTTCCTCCCTCCCGCTCCGCTAGCCGCGCGCTTCCTCTGTTTCTGGACTCAAACGATCAGTGGATCGCGGGGCAATGAACACCGGGTTCTGCCCGACGCGTGTATCGACATCGTTCTGATCGACGATCAGCCGCCTTTTGTCGTCGGCCCTTGGACTGCTTCGTTTGTGGCCCGATTTGCCGCCGGGACTACCGTTACAGGGGCTCGGATTCATCCTGGTTGCGCGCCTTGCCTGCTTGGCATCCTCGCGTCGGAATTGCTCAATCAGAACATTCCACTTCGGGATATCGGGGGCGTCATGCAGGGCGTCCGCCTAGAGAAGGTGAGTGAGCAGCCGAACGCGGCAGCCCGGCGATCGGCTCTCGCCCAGGTTCTTTCCGCCTCAGCTAAGAATCCCGCTCCCGTCGACCGGGCCGTCTTGGCAGGGATCCAGTGGCTCGGCCGCCATCCCCAGGGCCGTGTCCGGCAACTGAGCCAGTGGGCCGGGATAAGCGAACGCCAGCTTCACCGGCGATTTTGTTCCGCCATTGGCTACGGACCTAAGATGTTTCAGTCCGTGCTGCGTTTCCAGCGCCTTCTCAACACGGCGCGCGACACCAACACCTTGCCGAGCTTAGCGAATCTCGCGGCAAGCGCCGGTTACGCCGATCAAGCACATATGACTCGCGATGTCCAGCGTCTGGCAGGCGTCCGGCCAACGGCGCTTCTCGGTTCGGCCGAATCCACTCTGCGGATGTCCGATTTGTTCAAGACTTAATGGCGCCCCCGGCGCTATCGTCCGATGCATGACGAGAGCTCATGGCCGGAGTGGCGGCCGCGAGCGCAATGTTCACCACTCAAAGAGGAGATGCCATGCAAGGACTGGAAAAAATCAAGATCCTGTTCATCGCCGGTTTTGGACCGATTGTCCGCGACGCAAGTGCCAGCCGCAAACTGTACGCGGAGGCCCTCGATATTTCCTTCCAAGAGGAGAGCGGCGGCTATTTACACACGGACGCTCTTCAAGGCGCAAAGCACTTCGCTCTCTGGCCGCTCTCGCAAGCCGCGGAGTCCTGCTTTGGGAGCGGCGCCTGGCCAGATTCTTTGCCGTCGCCGCACGCGTGGATTGAGTTCGACGTAGATAGCGTCGAGACGGCCACAGCGGAGCTTGAAAGCCAGGGGTATCGAATGCTTATCAAGAACAAGAAGGAACCATGGGGCCAGACGGTGAGCCGGTTCCAGGATTCAGACGGACTCCTGGTAGCCCTTACCTTCACTCCGTGGATGCGGGAAAAGAAGTAGCTGTTGAGTCTCAGCCATGCGATCTCAATCGCCACTGGGGCGGCCCCTGCTCGATGACGGACTCCACGGCGGAGCCGCTCACCTACCTCGATTTAGAAAGTGATGCCCCAATGTGGAGGCCAGTCCGCCCACACCGGCAGCGCTCCTCAATTTCAGCAGAGCCGCGCCTTTGCCGCGGGCAGGCCACCCGAAGCTGCCAGCCCGCCCTACGCGTTTCAAGCTCGCGGTACACTCGTGAGGATTGGCCGCTCGCGTCGCCCCTCCGGGTTGAAACGTTCCGCCATGTCATATAGATCGTTTGAAATATGGCTTCACCGTCCAACACGTCCCGCAGACTGGCCCTGGTGGGCTACGGCAAGATGGGCCACATGATTGAGCATCTGGCCGGCAGCCAGGGCTTCGATGTTGTTTTGCGGCTGGATGAATTCAACAATGCCCATGGCAAGGGCATGACGCGGGAAGGTTTTCAGAATGTGGATGTGGCCATTGAATTCTCGACGCCCGAGACTGCCGGAGAGAATTTGATCCGGCTGGCTGAAATGGGCGTCACTTGCGTCTGCGGAGCGACGGGCTGGGCCGCCCGGCAATTGGATGAAGTGACCGCGGCCGTCCAGAAAGCCGGCACCGGGCTGGTATGGAGTCCGAATTTTTCCATTGGCGTGGCGGTGTTTGAGAAGCTGACCACCCTTGCCAGCCAGCTTCTTGCCGACGAGAGTTCCTACGGCGCATGGGGGTGGGAGATTCATCACGATCGAAAGAAGGATGCGCCGTCCGGCACCATGATCCGGTTAGTGGAACTGATGAAAAGCGCCGGCTACAACCGGACCATCGACGTCAGTTCGAATCGCGCCGGCAGTCATCCCGGGACCCATGAGATCGGCTTCGATTCGCCGGCCGACACCATCGTGCTGCGGCACACGGCCCGCAGCCGGGAGGGCTTCGCGCTGGGCGCTTTGAAGTCGGCCCGATGGATTATGGGGCGCCAGGGCGTCTATACGTTTGAGGATGTTCTTTTCGGCGCGCGGCATGATTGACGCCGCCTGTGGCTCTGAAGTAATTCTTTAGGAGTGAGTATGTTTAGCGGCTGCGGCACTGCCCTGGTTACACCGTTTCGAAGCGACGGCGGGTTGGATGAGTCCACTCATCGCCGGTTAGTACGGCGTCAAGTGGAGGCGGGCATCGACTTTCTGGTGCCCTGCGGAACCACCGGCGAGAGTCCCACGCTGACGCATGAGGAACATCTTCGCGTGGTTGAGATCACCGTGAAGGAGGCTGCCGGGCGCGTTCCCGTTATCGCCGGCGCCGGAGGCTACAACACCGCGGAAGTCATTTCGCTGATTGCCGATATTCAGAAACTGGGCGTGGATGGCATCCTGTCCGTGACGCCCTACTACAACAAGCCCACGCAGGAAGGGTTGGTCCAGCACTATACGGCCATCGCCAAATCCACGTCTTTGCCCATCGTCATCTACAGCGTGCAGGGCCGGACCGGCGTAAATGTGGAGGCCGCCACCCTGGTCCGCCTTGCCGAACTCCCCAATATCGTCGGCGTGAAGGAAGCCTCGGGGAATATCTCCCAAATGTCGAGCATTCTGGCGCGGGTTCCGGATTCGTTCGACGTCTTATCCGGCGACGATGCGCTGGCTCTCCCGCTGATTGCCTTGGGCGGCCGCGGCATCATTTCCGTGATCTCAAATGAAATTCCCGCCGAGTTCACCCAATTGACCCAGGCCGCCTTGGCAGGCGATTTTGCCACCGCCCGAAGCCTCCAGAAGAAGTATCAGGCTTTGATGGAGGCCAACTTCTACGAAGCCAATCCGGGACCCGTGAAATTCGCGATGGCCCGCATGGGCCTTCTGGAACTGGCGTACCGCTTACCGATGGTGACGCCCGAACTCGCCACTCAAAGGAAGATGGAAGCGGTTCTGGAACCCTTAGGGTTGCTGCACGCCGCATCCGTGCCCGCCTCACACAACTGATTCATGGCGCAAACCGACCTCGCTTCGCTGGCCCAACGAATCGATTCTCTTTTCGATTCGCAACCTGCCCAGTACTCCACTGATGATCGCGCCCTGTTTGACCGCTTTCGTGACCTGCTAAACCGCGGCGCGGTGAGAGCCGCCGAACCCGACCCGGCAGCGCCCACCGGATGGCGGGTTAATGGCTGGGTCAAGAAGGGCATCCTTTTGGGCTTCCGTATTGGCGGCATTGTCGAGATGCCGAGCGGCACGCCCTCCTGGCAATTCTTCGACAAATCGACCTATCCGCTGAAAGCCTTCACTTTGGAGAGCGGCGTCCGCATTGTTCCGGGCGGATCCAGCATCCGGGACGGCGCTTATTTGGGCCGCGGCGTCACGTGCATGCCGCCCATGTATATCAACGTGGGCGCCTATGTTGACGATGGCGTGATGGTGGATTCTCACGCGTTGATCGGGAGCTGCGCCCAGATCGGCCGGCGCTGCCACATCTCAGCCGCCTCGCAGATCGGTGGCGTCCTGGAGCCGGTGGGCGCGCTTCCCGTGGTGATTGAAGACGACGTGCTGGTTGGCGGAAACTGCGGAGTGTATGAGGGCACGGTGGTGAAGCAACGCGCCGTGTTGGGCACGGGCACGATTCTGAACCGGTCAACGCCGGTTTACGATCTGGTTCGCGGCGTGATCCACCGGGCCACCGGCGGCGAGCCACTGATTGTTCCGCCCGAGGCGGTGGTGGTGGCGGGTTCGCGCGCCGTCTCATCAGAGCAGGGCCGGGAGTGGGGAATCTCGCTGTACACGCCGGTGATTGTGAAGTATCGGGACTCCGGCACGGAGGCGAGAATTCAGCTCGAAGACTTCTTGCGATGAAGATCGCGGTGCGGGTTCCCGCCCGGCGAGTACCATGGGAGCTATGTGGCGCACTTGTCCTTGCTGAAACCGAACTCAGTTGTAAGAGGAGCACTGATTGTCCTAGCCGCCGCGATTGCTGCCAACACGATCGCTTTGATGGGAACAAGTCCGAGGCTCTCGCTCGATGGTGACGGGCCGTTCTACATCGGCATTGCCCGCAATCTCGCTGCCGGCAAGGGCTATGTGCTCGGCGACAGCCCTTGGCCGGATAAACCCACGATGGGGAGAGCGCCGGTTTGGCCGGTTCTCTTGTCGATCCCGGCCCGTCTCGCGCCGGGCATCGACGACCCGACTCTGCTGCGGGGAACGGCCGCTTTCTTCAATGCCGGCAGCGCCGTGCTTCTGTTTGGAATTACTCTTACTCTTACAAACCGCCGCGGAGTCTCCATCGCGGCGGGCTTGGCTTACGCGCTGTATCCGGTGGCGCTCGCGCTGACGGCGGGCGGATTCTCTGAAATTCCCTACGTCTTTCTCGCCGCCATCGGCCTTCTATCGATTCTCCGGGGAGGGCCGGGACTATATGTGGGCGCGCTGGTGCTTGGTCTCTCGCCGCTTGTCCGGTCGAATTTCATTGCCCTTCCGGTCATGGCGGGTCTCGTCGCGTTAACAAGACGCCCGGATGCCAGGCAGTGGAAGCGTTTCGCCGTGGTGGCCGCTTTATTCTGGTTGCCGTCAGCCTTGTGGATCGCCCGGAACTATGCTTTGAGCGGAGAGTTTCCGGTTCTTAGCACCGTTGAGGGCGAAACTCTCTACGGCGCGAACAATAACTACGTCGCCTCCACTTTGTCTGTCTGGGGCTACTGGGTCTTCCCGAATGAGATCCCGGGCGAAACACCGAAGGACGATCTGGCGCGGACCATGTCGGAACGGCAGATAGACGATTACTATCATCGAAAGGGCATCGCGTTTCTGAAGGCCCACTGGTTCGAGCTTCCACGCCTGGAACTCGGCAAGCTGGTCCGTGCTTTCATTCCGGTGCCTTGGGTGGCCGGTTGGACTTCTTATGCGGTGTTTCTCTTCCGCGGGCTGCTCTACGGGGGAATACTGCTCAGCCTGGGCGTCCTCCGCCAACTGGATCCGCGCTACAAGATCATTGTTACTGGGATGTTTCTGGTGGTCTTGTTGACTGTTCTAATTTATTACGGAACTTATCGGTTCACGTTTTGCGTAGAGGTCTTCCTGTTGCCGGCCGTCGCGCTGGCCGCGTTTTCCCGGCGTCGTTCTTCTAAACCGCGCGCGTAAGCAACCGGATAATGGGCAGCGCCTACTGGGCCGCGACCGTCAGGGAGCGACCGGGTGCCAAACTGCACCAGCCGGCTGCCCTGCTGAACCGCGCGCGTAAGCAGCCGGATAATGGGCAGAGCTTGTTAGTCACGGGTTGACGGCTATGTGCGTTTCAGACGTACTCACTGTTCCAGACGAAGCGTTCTTGCGGTCAACGGCGTAGTAGAGCACTCGGCCCGGAATCGCGGGCACGCTGAGAGTACAGCCACTCGAACACGGGGTCCAAGCCGCGCCTTCGCTCACAAACGCAAATGGAGCAACGGCATTACTGGTCATGCACGCATCTGCGCGCTGGGTGCAATAGAAGTTCGCCGGATCGCCGTTTTCGCCGTAGCCGAACCGAACCCGGGCTTGGTCGTATGCCGGTTCAGCGGCTAACTTTACATCGACATCCACAAAACCGTTCCTCACGTTCTTCGCCGGCCGCTCCGCCGGAAACGGAGGAAGAAGCGCTATGAATAAATCTGACCGGTAACCGTCGCACCAGTTACAACTGAAGATCGTCCACCGGCCCGTGGGTTCCGTGGTGGCCGCGGAGAAACTGAACTCCCGGCCCGGTCCCATAAAGCCGGTTGTAATCTTGCGGAAGCTCTGGCCGGTGATATCCGGCTGGTCAATCGCCCCCTGAACAATCGAAGCTCCATGGAACTGTAGATTCACGGCGCATGGATTGTCCTCATCGAACCAATTTGAAAAGCACTGCCCTAACAGCGAACTTGTGGTGCCGCCCGCTTGGGGCACGGACATATAGACTTCGCCTGCCGCCGAGGCCGTTCTACATTCGTCCGGCTTGTATGCATAACAGAACTTCCAAGGCGTGCCGTCCGTAATGACATCTCCTTTGGCGGGCGACGAGACGTCTTGCAGCAGGTGGTATCCCGCGTAGGCCATCACCGGCATGATCTTGTAGGGAACGTGGCCTCCCGTGAATTTCCAGACTGTCTTGGCGCCGGCCACCCGGCTTCCCGGCGAAAAGTTGGATTTGATGGCATCGCCGCTCCCCTGCGAGGTCCCGCCGCCTGGATTGAGAGCGTGTAAATCCACCAGCCAACGCCCGGCCAGCGGATCGGAACTCGCGAATTGAAGCTGTGAAGGATACGATTGCCAGGAATAACTCGGCGCATACCCGGCAAAAGGCACACTTGAGGCGATGGCATGGGGCTCGTTGGCCAGGAACGGATTGCGCGGACTCATGATCGGCTTTTGATAAGTGACCTGGTAAGGGTCGTCGCTGTCGCTCGATTGGGTCACAGTGCCATACGGGGAAGACCCCCCGTAGCCGAACGCCGCGTGCCCCCCGCCCACAAAGTTATAGCTCCATCCGGCGCTTAACTTCGTTGTATTCACAAAATTATTGGCATCGCACAGCGGAATCATGTAGCCGGACCACCCTGACGGCCACTTGTTCGTGATGCCCGGCATAACACAGTAGTTGCCTTCGGATGTTGGGCTTCGCGAAGCGACGAACTGATAATTATTTTCAGTCAGCGGCGTAACGCTGACAATTTGCCAATCTTCCCATTCACCATAAGTGTTCAGTTGGCCCCAATAGTTGAAGACGTCGCCCGGCTGAATGGGTGAAGGCTCACTCCAGAGTGGACGGCCGGCCACATCGACCGGGCCATGGTCGCACGGATAGTCGGCTGCCTCCGGCGACTGCGATCCGCGCATGATGCTGACTTTCGCGCCTGCCCTCAAGGGGGTTGAGACGCCATTGACTGAGCGCACTACGGTAAGCGACGCGGCGCCAAACGCCTGAACATATACCAGTTCCAGACCGGGGAATGGCGTGGCATCGTCAGGCGTTTCGATATAGAGATACGTTCCCACCGAGATTCCGGTCATTGACGCTACAGCAAGAGCGGTTGCCGCGGGTCCCGCCGCGTCCGCAAGCTCTGTGTGGCCGGCGTAAGGCCAGTACGGGGCGGCGCTGCATGCCATCTGGCTCTGGAAGGTGATGCAATTGTTCCCCGTCGCGCCTTGCTGGACCAGGAATGTGGGGATCCCCGAGGGGCAAGCCCCCAGTATTGAGTTCGCAGCGGGAATGGACGTGTCAGACGTGAATGAGCCGGATTTCAAGATCGCGCTCGGTGTGAACCGGAACGGCCCGCGGCCATAATCGTCGGGCTTTGGGTTCCCGTTTCTCATGTTGCCTTTCGGGATTTGATTATTAATGCCGAACGTATTCGCGGGGGTTCCGATATTGGTGGTGTGATTCACTCCCCACCGCTGCGGAAATGCGCCGTTCAGCGAGGCGCTGGAAAACTCCAGATTTCCAGAGGCGTTGTCAAACACCCAGAGGCCCGTTGCGGTGTCCTGGCCGCCGGGGTTACTACCGGCGAACGTCTTACCCCACCGAATCGCGGCGATTTGAATCCCGGTGCCTGACGCCGATTGCATGCTGTTCTTCCATGACGGCGAATTCATGACGATCCGTGAGTCGAGATCCTTGTGCTGTGACGGCAGAAACTTGCTATTGTCGTAGCTCATGCACGAGTCGCGCCACATCGGCCCTTGAAACCAGGACTCCGTCGTGTCTTGCCCGTTGCTCCAGCTCGGAGGAGTGTACAGCGAATGGGCGTAGGCCTTGAAAGTGCATCCCTTCTTTTGCGACGTGTAAGTGGCCTGTACCACGCTGTTTGCCGCTTGGTTGATATAGCGCCCAATGGTCTGGCTATGGCTGTAGCGGTAAGAGACCGCGAACCTGTTGGCAATAGCAGGGTCGAACGAACCGGATGTCCAGGACGCGATACCGGTTCCAGTGCCGATCAAGTCTTCGGGACCGCGGGCCGTCGAATGTGTATCGATATAAACGGGACTCAGATAGCGTGTTTCGCCTGTCGACGGAATCAGCAAGTATAAGACGGGCGCGGTGGTTACGAAAGGCAGGCAAAACTCGCCGGAAACGGGAGTAATCGGCGAAACACCATCGGCGGCGTAAGAGACGGTGACCGGATTACGAGAACATAGCTCGTGGTCTCCTCCGTTCGCGCTGATGAGTCCCGCCGATTCCGAGTAAGCCGAAGACACGCTGAGTTCGACGGCGCCTATCGCAGTGGCCTTTCTGACGACGGCGCCCGAGGTGAGTGAATAATACTTGCCCCTAATCGCCGACGGCAGACGTTCCGCGATTTCGAGGTGCGCTCCGTCAGTGACGGACAGAATCGTGCAGACATCTTTCGGGCAGGCCGGCGCGGAGCCTTCCATGTGGATCCTGCCGCCATTCCTCCAGTTCAGGTTGAACTCCGCCTGGTGGCAACATGTGGTTAGTGTAACGGTAGTCCCGGTGGCGGAGAATGTTCCGCTGGACACGCTGATGTCGTTGCGTTTAGCGATGGTCCCCCAACCTTGCCATGCGCCGCCATCCGGGAACACGCCTGAGGCGGGATATACCGCCGACGCCTTGCTCGATGGCCGCGGCGCCGATGTTGGCAGAATCACGGGATAGTATCTGGTGTTGCAGGTGGCGCCCGAATCGTAGAAGCTCAGGCAGACCTCGACAGTGCGGTTTTCAGGCGAGGCGTCCGTCCCCGTTCCAAATATGGCTAACTGCACATTGTCCAGGATGCTCACCAAGCCGTAACCGGGTTCCGGATTGAAGGTGGAGAAGCCTTCCGGCAAGCCCCCGGGACCCCAGGCGACAAAAATCGGATCTCTGTTCGCGCCGGAGTAACCGGCGACTACGGCTTGGGAAGGCGCGGCGCCGTTCCCAACAATATTTTGAGCGTGGGTCCAGGCGCCATGCAAATCGACATAAGAGCTGAAAATCCCCGCTGAATCCCACCCATATCCATGAACATGCCCTCTCACTTCGCCAGGCCCGGTCATGCGCTTGATCGCGATTCCGGTCAGCGGATCGATATAAACGCGCGTCTTATCGTTCCAGTCGATGGTGGGCCAGCCGTAGTTTCCCCAACCAGCGGGGTTGAACGGCATCGGCTCCGGGAACGTATTGCCGAGCGGAGGATTCGCCGTTGCGAACTGACCGGTGGCCGTCTCGGGTCCGCAGCTCAATCGGTAGTAGTGGGTGGTGGCGGCTTGCAGCGCGCGCGAATACAGCTTCCCGTCCGCGGCCTGATCGCTGCGGCGAGTGCCGACAACGAAGGATCGGCGCAAGCCGTTCGCCGTGCTACCCGGACGGCTGTCCAGGTTCGATCCTCCAAACAGCGACGTATTCACATCGTGAACCAGGGGCGCGAAAGTGGACGACTGGCTCACCTGCAATGTACAGGCCGACGCCGAGGGTGCGGTGTAGGTGAGCACGGCCTGCGTGGCCGTGATCTGGCTGGCGTCTACTCTGAGCGTTTGGGGATTGGGTGTTTGGGCGCTGCAAGCGGCGGCGAGGGCGTAAGGCAGGAACAGGGTTCGCATCAAGGCTCCTAGATATGAGGTACGGTTGAGGAATCCAGGGCGGCTTTCGATGCTTTGCGACCCACAACGACGCTTCAGTGGCGCGACCGTCAGGGGGCGACCGCGGAAGCAAGTCTGACGGGGCAACTGGTCGCTCACTGACGGTGGCGGCTCTGAAGAGCCGGATTTAAGGGTTTGCGCGCTGTTATTCCTGGACGGCAGTTTGTTGGTCGTTGTCCCGCCAGGCGCTGATTTTCAGGCGGCGGCACACCCAGCACAGATTCTCAATCGGCACCGGTCCACTGGATGGCAGATACGGCGATTCACAGACGGCGCAGATCTTGCCTGGACGAGCCTTGTCTGTCTCAAGCGACAGCTTTGCCATCTCGCGCAGTTGGGCCGGAACAACCGGCCGATCCGCCAGCTCTGGTTTTTTCTTCATTCTGATAATCCCACTATAGAACAGCGGACGCGGAATCCGTTGGAGAGCCGGATTCCTTATTATCCTTATCGACATTTGGACGCTAGGCGAACAAGAAAAGCTACAACCGGTTATCCGCTCTCGATGAGCTTCTCAACATGCTTGGCGAGGATGTCAATCTCCAGATTAAGGCGCGCTCCCGGACGATACGTATGCAGCGTCGTGTTTTCGTAGGTGTGCGGAATGATGGTGAAGCCGGCTACCGAATCTTCGATCCCGGCCACGGTCAGGCTGATCCCATCGACAGCCAACGATCCCTTTTCGACCACATAACGGGCCATCGGCTTGGGCATACGGATCCGCATCCACCAGTGCCCGGCGCCCAATGCGTCAATCGAAACCAGCTCAGCGGTGGCATCCACGTGGCCAAGAACAAAGTGCCCATCCAGGCGCCCCGAGGCGCGCAACGGACGTTCGAGGTTAACCCGAGCCCCCGCCCGTAAATCGCCCAGATTCGTCCGTGACAGAGTCTCCGGCGCCAAGTCGGCTGAAAACCGGGCCGGCGTCAGCTCCACGGCCGTCAGGCAAGCGCCATTGACGGCGATGCTCGCGCCCACCGTTGCATCAATGAGAATCGTCCCCGCCTCCACTGTGAGACGGGCCCCGGTAGCGCGGGCCTCCAGTTCAACCACGCGACCCAACTCCTCAATGATCCCCGTGAACATTTATTGGCCTTTCACGACGTAAGCCTCAACCGCAAACTCGTTCGTCGAAACGCTGTGTACGGTGAGGCGGTTCAGCAGGATCGCGTCGATGCGCCGTTGGCGGCCGGCGCCCCCAGCCACCGGAAGGCTTTTCAATCCGCCCAAAATCTTCGGGGCGTAGTAGAACAAAACCTTGTCGGCGATTCCCCCGTCGAGCATGGCCCAATTCACAATGCTGCCGGCTTCCACCATCAGCGAGAGGTAGCGCCGCCCTGCCAGGTGACGGACCACGGCCGCAATGTCGGTCCGGCCCTGCTGTCCATCCGCGACGATGACCTCAATCCCGCGTTCCTCAAGCGCGGTGCGTCTGGCCGGAGCAGCCGCCGAAGTACACACCACCAATACATCGCCGGCCGCGCTCTCCACAATCTTTGAACGCAGCGGCAAGCGAAGCAGCGAATCCAGCACCACCCGGAGCAGCGGCCTGCTCCGTTCTAGACCGGATCGATCCGTGAGCAGACAATCGTCCTCAAGCACCGTGCCGATCCCGGTGAGAATCGCATCCGAGCAGTGACGCACCTGCTGCACGTTTGCCCGAGCCACTTCGCTTGTGATCCAGCCGTCATTGTCCTGGGGCGCGGCGATTTTTCCGTCCAGCGTCAAGGCGGCTTTCACTGTGACCAGCGGCGTCCCGGTCTGTATGAAATGCAGATAGGGCTCATTCAGCGCTTCCGCGGGACCGGCCGCGCCTTCTTCTATTTCGACGCGGACGCCGGTTGCGCGAAGCAGCGCGAATCCCTTCCCCCGGACCACGGGATTTGGATCCTCCATCGCCGCAACCACTCTCGAAACCCCGGCCGCGATGAGCGCATCGGCGCAGGGTCCGGTGCGCCCCTGATGTGCGCAGGGTTCCAGCGTCACATACACGGTTGCTCCCCGGGCTGCGGCGCCGGCTTCGGCAAGCGCCAGTACTTCGGCGTGCGCAATTCCTTGCCAGGTGTGAAAACCGCGGCCTATAATGCGGTCCCCGGATACCACAACCGCTCCCACCGCTGGATTGGGGCTGGTTCTGCCTCGCCCCAGCGCTGCGAGGCGAAGGGCCTCCGCCATGTATTCGCTCATCGGTTGTTCTTTTCAGCTAAGCTGACGCCGGCCATCGAAATTACTTCTCAAAGAGCGATTCCACAAATCGCTCAGGTTCGAATGGCAGCAAGTCGCCGATTTGTTCGCCCACGCCCACATACCGGATGGGAAGATTCAGTTCCCTGGCAATGGCCACCGCGACTCCGCCCTTCGCGGTACCGTCAAGCTTGGTCAGGATAATGCCAGTCACCCCAGCCGCCCCGGTAAACTTCCTGGCCTGTTCCAGCCCGTTTTGACCGGTGGTCGCATCCATCACCAGCCATACCTCATGCGGCGCCCCCGGCACCACCCGCTGCGCCGTCCGCCTCATCTTATCGAGTTCGGCCATCAGGTTCTCTTTCGTATGCAGGCGTCCAGCGGTATCGATGATGAGGTAGTCGGCCTTCCTGGCTTTTGCGGAATTGAGGGCGTCGAAAACCACCGCGCTCGGGTCGGAACCCTGCGTCTGGCGAATCATCGTCACGCCGTTGCGGTCTGCCCACACCTGAAGCTGCTCCATCGCGGCGGCGCGGAATGTGTCGGCGGCGCAAAGCATCACCTGCCGCCCTTCGCTCTGGAAACGGTGGGTCAGCTTTCCGATTGTCGTGGTCTTACCGGCGCCATTGATACCCACCAGCATGATCACCGCCGGCGGGGCGCTGACCGGCTTCATCGGACCGTCGGACGCAACCAGGACCTCCAGCAAATGCCGCTCAATCAGGCCTCGAATCTCCGCCGCGCCGCCTGTGCTCTTCCGATCGAGTCCCAGCCGGATTTGCTCAAGGATCTCTGTCACCGTCCGCACGCCCAGGTCGGCCGTGATAAGCGTGTACTCCAGCTCTTCCAGCAGATCGGCATCGATCTCTTTCTGGCCGGCGAACACCTCTTCGATGCGGCCGACCAGCCCCGACCGCGTCTTTTGGATGCCGGCCTTTAGCTTCTCGAGCAGGTTGGGCTCCGCCGAAGCAGAGCCAAAAAGCGTTTGAATCGCCATAAATCGGACACTCGGCCCCCGGATCGGCCAAGCTTGCTCTCAGGCTAGCAAGAGTCCCCCAGGGCCTCGTCCGCCACCTAATCCGGCTCTGGTCTATGCTAAGTCGAACTTCTCGTGATGCAAGGCGGCGTCGCCCACTGCCAGCACCGGACGGCCCAGAATCTCCTCCAGCTCTTCCAGATACTGATTGTTGTTCGACTTCAAAACCTTGGCCACGTCCGGATGAACGCGCAGCATCACGTCCTTTCCTTCCACGGCCCTGGCAATCTTTTGCGCTTCAATCAGAATCTCGCCGATAATCGTCTGGACGCTCTTCACATAACCCGCCCCTTCGCAATAGGGGCATGGCGCGCAGAGCGTTCGCTCCAGGCTCTGCTTTACCCGCTTGCGCGTGATGGCCACCAAACCAAAATCATTGAATTGGAGAATCTTGTAGGGCGCCTTGTCGGACTGCATGGCGTCTTCCAATGCGCCCATCACCTTTTGGCGGTTCTTGCGTTCGTCCATGTCAATGAAATCCACCACAATGATGCCGCCTAAGTCGCGCAGCCGCACCTGCCGCACAATTTCCTTCACCGCTTCGGTGTTGGTCTTGACGATGGTGTCTTCGAGGCGGTTCGATTTGCCGACGTATTTGCCCGTGTTGACGTCAATCGCCACCAGCGCCTCAGTCTGGTTGATGACGATGTAACCGCCGGATTTCAACCATACCTTGGGCCGGAGCGCCTTTTCCAGCTCCTGCGTAATGCCGAATGCGTCGAAGATCGGCGCCGAACGCGTGTACATCTTGACGCGACCCACAAGCGCCGGCTGGAAGCGCTGGACAAACCGCAGCGCGCTCTCATATAGATCTTCGTTATCCACCCAGATGGCCTTGTATTCGTCAGTGAGCTGGTCACGGAGAATGCGCTGAACCACGTCCAGATCGTGATGCAGCAGCGCCGGCGCCGGCCGCTTCTCCGCTTTCTGGCGGATGTCCAGCCACAGGTTGTAGAGGAAACTCATGTCGGCTGCGATCTCGTCTTCCGTGCGGCCTTCGCCCGCCGTCCGGCAGATGAAGCCGCCTGCTGAGCCAACGCGGTGGGCTTGCAGAATTCTCTTCAGGCGCATCCGCTCTTCGTCGCTCGCAATCTTCCGCGAGACGCCCAGATGGTCCACGCCGGGCATGAACACCACATACCGTCCAGGCAGAGCGATGTGCGAAGTGATGCGGGCGCCCTTTTGACCCAGCGGCTCCTTCGCAATTTGAACGATGATCTCCTGTCCAGGCTTGAGCAGATCGCTAATGGAGGGGATAACGGCTTCAGAGCGAGGCCGCTCACGCTGCTCGCCGCGCTGTTCGCCGCGCGCCTCGGCCCGGTCGGCGCGGGAGTCGCCGCGGGGCTCTACACGGGATTCCACGCGTGATTCGACGCGGGATTCAACCGGCGGCTCAGCCCGCGCTTCACTTCTCAATTCAGGCGGCGCCTCGAGTCGGAACTCGCCCTCGATCCGTGCTTCGGGACGAGCATCGGAGGTTACTCCTTCAACCGTCGTTGCTTGCGCCGGAGCTTGCTCGACTGAGCCATGTTGCGGCGAACCTTGCCGCGGTGCGGAAGGATCGCTGGAGTGTTGTCCGCGCCCGCCACGGCGGCGGCGCATACGGCGTCCCATGCGGTGGGGCGAGCGGCCCTCCGGTTCGCGAACAAAGGCTTGCTGGACGGCGGCGGCCGCTCCTAAAGCGCTGACGGGCATAGCCGGTCCCAGAGGGCTGACCGGATCTGCAACGTCCGGTCCCGCGGGGTTGACGGGTGCCAGCAGTTCAGCCGGTTCAATGGATTCGGAAACAGCCGCTTCCAGATCGTTCAAGTCGCCGGCGCGCGCCTCTTCCTCACCTAATTGGCCTAATTCACCGCCGAAAGCATCGCCGACTTCAAAAACACCGGCTTCGAAGGGATCCAGCGCCTCGGCAAACACCGTCTCGGCGCCGTCCAACTCTTCCTCGAGATAGGCAGGAACGTCGAGTTCCTCGTCATCGGCGATTTCGGGTTCCACCTTGTCGCCACGAATCTCATCGGCGAGTTTCGCGGCCAAATGGGCATCCAGGAGGTCTTCGCGGTCATATGCGGAATACGCGCTGCCATGCAAAGGCAGCGGACTCTCGGGCGGTCTGAGCGGTTCCGGTTTTTGGGCTGAGGCCGCACTCGCAGGCGGAAACTCGGCACTCAGCGGCCGCCCCTCCGGGGACCCGCTTAACGGGGCATGCTCCGGATGAACAGGCGCACCTTTGCCGTGCGAAAGAGCCTCATCTTCCTCGATCGACGATTCCACTTCAGACGGCTCGCCTTCGCGGTCAAGCTCCACGGCTTCGTCCCGGGCCGCATCATCGATCTCTTCATCGATATCGGGGACTTCCTTCGGAAGCGGAATCCTGGCCGGCGGCGGGGCCGGCGCGGCTGGCGGCACGTTGCGGTACTTGGCCAGCGATTCGCCGGGCAGAAGAATGATTTCGCGCGGCGCTGAATCCTCCTCGCCGCCGGCAGGCGCCGGAACCCGTCCGGATGAAAAGGGCGAGGCAGCCGCCGGGGCGGAACCCGAGGTGAGCGCAGCCCCAGGCTGAGCGTACTTATTCTGAGGGAAACCCCCACCGCGGGAACGGCGGCGGCGCGACCTGTGCCGGTGATCGTCGCCGCGGTCCGGCTCGCCCGCGGGCCGGTCGCCTGGCGGCCGTGCTTCCATCGGAACTGAGGACACGGCGACGCTGGCGCGGGTAACTGGAGATGTGGATAGCTCAAGCGCGCCGGCCAGCGTTTCGGCGAGCTCTTCCTCCGTACCCGATCCTCCCATTATGTTTTCGGCCTGCAGGTTCTCCGGAGCGAAAGGCGCCGCATGGACGGGCGCGCCCTCAGCCGGGCGCTGCGGTTCAAAGCGTCCCGGGGGACGATCCGGACGCGGCCCGCGGTCACGCCCTCCCCGATCGCGGCGATCGCGCCGCTCACGGTCGCGCGGGTCGCGTTGCTCACGTTGTTCGGGCCCAGCCGCTTCGCGTTCGGTACCTCGCACCGGGGCGCTTTCCGATACCGGGTCGAACTCCTCCGGATGCTCTTCGAAAAAATCCGAGACGTACAGGAACGTGTCCCGTTCCAGCCCCAGGTCGACGAATGCCGACTGCATGCCGGGGAGAACCCTGGTTACTCTGCCTTTGTGGACGCTGCCGGCGAGTGAATACTCATTGGCGCGCTGGAAATAAACTTCAACGAGCTGGTCGTCCTCAAGGACCCCAACCTTTGTTTCGTGGCGATTGGATGCAATCACCAACTCCTTACTCATACTTAACCGCCTTCGCGGGCCGAAGACGAAGAGGAGTTCGAGATTTCCAGAAATGAGTGACGTATCCGGCGGAGCCGCCCTGGCTGGAGCGGGCGCCGATCTAAAACTGTGAGCCCGGGGGCATAGGTGGAGTGAATCTCAAAAACACCTGCCCGGCGGATCGATTACCTAGACCGCGGGTAACCGTAAAATTCGTGACGTCAAATCCGAAACTCTCTTGTCCTGCCCGGCTCGACCCTGGTTCCTAAGAAGTTACTTTCTCTCGCACTCAGATGTCGAACTGCTTTCAAACGGACCGGCCGCACGGGGGCCAGCCTTGCGCCTCGATGTCAAACGACTGAGCGCCAAAAACCATACACCGAAACTGCATTCTTTAATGACTGATAAATCGCCTCAACCGGACACTGTTCACCAGGCCCAGCATTAGAAAAACGGACCACGTGTTGGATCCTCCCGAGCTCATCAGAGGAAGAGGAATCCCCGTGACCGGCATCCGGCCCACCACCATTCCCACATTCACCAGCACGTGGAACAGCAGCAGGGCGCCCACACCCATGCAGATGAAAACCCCCGCCCGGTCCGGAGCGGACTGGGCATTCTGGACCACCTGCATGATTAACAAGAAGTACAACACCAAAGCTACGACAACGCCCAGAAATCCGTGCTCTTCTGCGAACGAGGAGAAGATGAAATCGGTATGAGACACGGGCAGAAATCCCAAATGGGTTTGCGAACCCTTTGTGACACCGCGTCCCCAGACGCCTCCATTACCCACGGCGATCTTCGATTGGATCACCTGGAACCCGGCGCCCTTCGGATCGCGGGCCGGATCCATGAAACTGGCCAGCCGGTCCTTCTGGTACGGCTTAAGAAAATGATAACCGATCGGCAAACAGACTAACGCAAACAGCCCGATGGACAGTAAGTATTTCCAGCGAAGACCGGCCACTAAAACGCCTGCGATCACAATAGGCAGATATGTCAAGGCGGTTCCCAGGTCCGGCTGCTTGATGACCAACAAAAAGGGAAGCCCGGCCAGCCCGGCCAGGCGCAGAAGATCTGGCCACTCCACGGTTGGAGTCTTCAAATCGGTCATATACCGGGCCATCAAGAGCACCAGCACAATCTTCACGAACTCCGATGTTTGAAACGTGAGTCCACCCACCTTGATCCATCGCGTGGAATTAAACACGGTATTGCCGATCAGAGCCGTGGTAATCAAGAGAACGATGGACGCGGCATAGATCAAATAAATACGGCTCATGATGGAGTGGTAATCGAACTGCGCGATCACATAGGCCATCAACAGTCCGCTGGCGATGTAAACGATCTGCCGCCACCATGCGCCTTGCCACCTGGTGCCGTTCGTAGCCGAGTAGATCTGCAGAACGCCCAGGGCGCAGAGGGCCATGGAAATGATGAACATGGCCCAATCGAGGTCGCGAAACGAGCGGAACGCCGCCACTAAAGATGGCCCCCGGGAATGCGGGAATCTGACGATGTTCCAAGCGACATGATGGCAAAGGCGGGGTATGCGGCGAGATGTTCCTCGGGCTGAACCGGCGCCGGGAAGGACGGCAGCCGGAAAAACATCGCGGGCTGGACCGGAGCGGACGCGGCCGCTGGGGGAGCCCCATCGCGGCGCGCCTTCTTGTCGAAGTAGGCCTTCAAGACGTCGCGAACAATGGGCGCGGCGAACGGACCGTGAACGCCGTTTTCGAACAGCGCAGCCACCACAATCTCCGGCGCTTCCACGGGCGCAAAACCGACAAACCAGGCGTTGTCCTTCATCTCCCGGCCGGCGGCGGTGCCCTTCAGCAGGGTGTTCGAAGCAAGCTGAGCGCTGCCTGTTTTTCCGCCGACCATGATGCCGGGAATCCTCGCCCCATACCCCGTGCCGCCTTCGTTCACAACCGCCGACATGCCCGACACCACCTTCGCGACATTGTCCGGATTGAAGTGTCCCTCCCGCACCAGCTCAGGCTTCGCGCCTTTCAGCGTATGCGGACGGTACCAATTTCCGCCGATAGCCAGACCGCCGATCGCCGACGCCAATTCGAGCGGCGAAACCGTGACCGCGCCCTGCCCGATCGCGACAGAAATGGTTTCGCCCGCAAACCACTTCTGCCGGTAATTGCGCATCTTCCAGTGCGTGGAGGGCATCGTGCTCTCGCGCTCGTTCGGCAGGTCGATCCCCGTCTTGCCGCCATAGCCGGCGATTTCGGCGTACTTGGCGATATTGTCGATACCCGTCTTGTTGCCCACGTTGTAAAAGTACACGTCGCAGGACTTTTCCAAACCGAGATGCAAGTTGACATCGCCGTGACCCGTCTTCAGGTGACAGGCAAAATAATGACCGTAGAACGTGGCCCCGCCGGGACAATGAAAATGGGTGTTCTCATCGATAGTGCCGGTTTCCAGACCGGCGATGGCGACGATAGGCTTGAATGTAGACCCGGGAGCCAGTTCCGCCTGAATGGCCCGATTCAATAGCGGTTTGAAAGGATCGCCCGAAATCTCCTGCCAGTCGGCGCGGCTGATGCGGCCGGTGAATTTGTTGGGGTCGAAAGTGGGGCGGCTGACCATTGCCAGCAGCTCGCCGTTGCGGGGATCCATCGCCACCACCGCGCCGCGCTTCCCCTCCATGGCCAATTCGGCTACCGACTGCAGATCCAGGTCGAGCGCCAGTTGGAGATCCTGGCCGGGCTTCGCGGCCAATTGATCGTCGGGGTCAACCAAGGCGCGCTCGTGACCGAGGCTGTCCACCAGCACGCGGCGCTGCCCGTCCACGCCCTTCAACTGATCGTTGTATTGGCGCTCCACCCCTTCCTTGCCGATGATGTCGCCCTGGCGATAGTCGGCGTAGGCCGGCTCATCCAGTTCGCTCTCGCTGATCTCACCCACATAGCCGATCAGGTGCGCGGCAAACCCGTCCTGCGGGTACAAACGCCGCGATGAGTTGATCAGATCCATCTCGGGGAACGTCGCGGAGTCGCGGTGCGATTCAATGAACGCGATGTCGTCGCGCGACAACTCGTCCTTGATGATGATCTGCGGCTGATCTCCCTTGCGCCGAAGTTTCGCCGTGAGGTCGTTGTAATCCAGGTGCAAGGCGTCGGCGATGGCCGGAAGATGCTCCCACTTCACCTGGTCGCGGTTGAGGATCAGCGAATACGACGCTTTGTTGTCGACAATCACGCGCCCATCGCGATCCAATATCTTGCCGCGCGGCGCAAGGATGGGCGTCGATTTGACGCGGTTTCGCGCTGCCGCTTCGCTATAGATGTCGGGATTCTGCACCTGCAGCTTCCAGAAACCCGAAATCAGAAAGATGAACACGGCAACGGCGAGATATTGGAAAATGGCAATCTTTGTCGACGCGGTCTTGGTGTCATCCCGCAGATACTGCTCGGACGAATGTTCGCGTTCTTGCTGATGGCTTTCAATGGGGGGCACGAATAGTCCGGTTCAGGGCCTTCGAAGCCCTTCCTTTATTAGTGTAACGACAACGGCAAAACTCTTGGGGCGACCTCACAAAGAACTACCAAACCGCGAGAAAATCGGCGCCTGGCTTAAGCGCCGACGCTTCAGAGCCGCGACCGTCGGGGAGCGGCCGGTTGTGCCGGACACTTTGGCGCTCCCCCTCGCCGCTTCTGAGCAGCGCGCGTAAAGCAAGCGGGTGACAGCGGGATTTGATTCGCCCAGGGCGCTTAAATCCAGAGACTTCGGACACGGTCGCCTACCGGCCAGGCTGCTGTTAGACCCTGGACGGATTGAGTTGCAGCCGTCACCCGCTTGCTGACGCGGGCGGTTCAGAAGGGGTGGCGGGAGATCCGCGAACATCGGGATCTCCCAACCGGTCTCCCCTGACGGTCGCGGCTCGGTAGGCGCAGTCGCTTAATTCTGGCGCTTCCTATTCAGAGCGGGGCGAAAGATTGAGCCGGTCGAGAATCAGAAACAAGGGTACCGCCACCACGGCGTTTAAAACGCCATGCAGCAGTTCCTTTTGAGGATCGAAGGGAACCGTCTGCGCCAACAGCGCCCGGCGCATTACCCAGTAGAGAAAGGCGTGGAAAAGGTAGAAGAAGAAGCTCAACACCAGGCGAATGGCGACATTCTCCACGTCGAAGCGCAGGCTGACCGCGGCGGCGAAATAGCCCACCATGGTTTTCGCGATGCCATTCATGCCCAGCGGCAGGTTATCCGGCGCCAGCGAATCCTCCACCAGCCCGACGAATGCGCCAAACAGGAGCGCGGCAATCTGGCTTCGCCTCATCAGGCCGAAGTACACCACCAGCAGCAGGGGTAGTTCCAGGAATCCGGTATTGGGGATGAGACGTTGAATGTAAACCCGCGACAATATCGCGAGCAGAGTGATGAGCAGGAGCCAGAAAACCTGAAAGCGTCCGAGCCAGCTCTCGCGAGCCGGCTTGTTCATCAGCGAATGATCGAAATCACTCATTGGGAGGCTGGCCGTTCCGGGGCGTTGTCGGCTGGGGCTTCGGTTTGGGTGCTCCCAACGGAAGCGCGGGACCGGGCGCCGGCGTCTTCGGCTTGACGGCTGGAGGCTTGTTCGCGGGCGGAGCGCCGGGTTCGGAACTCACCGGCTTTTGATTGGCTGCCACAGGCGAGGCCTGCCTGGGGGCGGGACGCGCACCCAGAGCTTCGGTTTTTGCCGCGGTGGCCGGTGTCAGGCCCGTTGGCTGAGGTCTAGTCTGGCTGGCTGCCGCCTGACCGGTTGTCCCGGCGGCGGTGCTGGGTACCACCGCGGGGCTAGCTTGACCGGAAGCTTCGGTCTTCGTAGACGGATTGAAATTCGGAAGGTTCGATCCTACGCCGCCATAGATGTGATTTTGGTCCTTGCCGATCGTCTCATAGCGCTGCTTGATTTTGTCCGCCTCGGTTTGCAGCCTGACGCCTTGCTGAGGAGCCGATGGATCGGCGGGTGGCGGCGGCAAGAGGCGCGTGGGACCCGTGGTCTGCACCGGCGCCTCGGGGATCTGCTGGTGCGTCCCTTCGAGCACCACCAGAACTTCCTCCGCTCCCGCCGGCGCTCCGCTGAGCGTAATATGAATCTCCTTCATCAACGGACCCGGTTTGGCCGATGAGACGACGCCCACCGGAAAGCCCTTTGGGAACACCCGGTCTTCGCCCGAGGTGTAAAACATCTCGCCCTGATCCACTTTTTCTTCGTTCTGGATATAGTCCACCATGCACTCGCTGCCGGTCTTGCAGTTCAGGGTGCCGCGCAAATGCCCGCGCTGCGATTCCACACCAACTGAAAAGGTGGGATCGGTGACCAGCAGCACCTGCGACGCCGGCGGGTACACCGCAATTACCTTGCCGACAATTCCGTCCG
>CAJCIT010000231.1 GCA_903970405.1 Acidobacteriaceae bacterium
TGGCGGGAATCTGCACCGCCACATCGTCTCCCGGCCTTAGCCAACGGGGGGGCGTCCGCGCCGCTCCCACGCCCGCCGGCGTACCCGTTGAAACGATGTCCCCTGGCTCAAGGGTGAAAACGCTCGAGAGGTATGAGATCAGATACGGAATCTTGAAGATCAAGTTCCGTGTATTGCCGTTCTGAAGAACCTCTCCGTTTATCACCATACGAACGTCAACGTCATGCGGATCGCGAATTTCATCTTTTGTGACAATCCACGGCCCCATCGGCGCAAACGTATCGAAGGTCTTTCCCATCAGCCATTGTGTGGTTGCCCGCTGGTAATCTCGGGCGCTGACATCGTTGACGATGGTGTACCCGAAAACGTGGTCTTCCCACGCTGACTCGGGGATGTGCCGTCCGCCTTTGCCGATCACAAAAGCAAACTCGGCCTCGTAATCCGGCTTCGTCGAAACCTTCGGCAGAACGATCGCTTCTCCGGGCGCGATCACCGAGGTGGCGAACTTGTTGAAGATGGTCGCCACCGCCGGAATCTCCGATCCGGTTTCTTCCGCGTGATCTCGATAGTTCAGGCCCACGCAGATCAGCTTGCGCGGCTTCGGAATCGGCGCCAGCAATTTTACCGAAGCGAGCGGCGCCGTCTGGAGCTTTGCCGCCTTCACCTTTTCGATGGCGGCATCGCCAGCCTCGATAAAGTCGAGCATCGAGGCATAGCCCAGCTCCGAGACATCGCCCACATGTAGTATATTCGCGGAATCGGCGTTCACAACGCCCACGCGCTCGCCCAGGCTGCCGCCGGGCCGATAGGTCACAAAACGCATAACTTGGATAGTGTGCGCAGATTGGCGCGCCGTCCGCAACCCAAAAATTGCCAAGCAGTTCGAGCGTCGACCGCTTTAGCAGGTTTCTCTGGGCTACGCCGCGGCGGTAGTCTTCGCAGCGGTCTTGGTGAGCGGTGCTTTGATCACTTTTCCGTCGCGGATACAGGTGGTACAGACCCGCAGGCGCTTACCGCCGCCATTCACGAAGGCATGCACGCTCTGCAGGTTCAGATTCCAACGACGCTTGGTGACATTGTGGGCGTGGCTGATCTTGTTCCCAAATTGGGGCCCGCGGCCGCACACTTCACATACTTTCGCCATACAAACGAACTCCTCCCAGCCATTGGCCGGGTCACAAAACCCTAAGTGTACCAATCGAGCCACAATCCTGCAAGTGAGACTGCAAATGGTTGAAAGGAAACCGGTTGCGGTGAGCTTGAGTCATGCGATCCCTTTCGAATAATGCCTAGCCGATGGCGCTGAAGAGCTCGCACAGCGCCTCGATCACCTTGCCGAGCCCTCGGCAGACGAGCTCCAGAAGGGCTTCGGAGATCACCTCGCCCAACATGTACAGCACGAGTTCCAGCAGAAACTCCACTCCCTGTTCTCCTCCTCTGGCCGAGGATACGCATGAGAGTGGCCGCTGGTTCGCGCAGAACCCCCCCCGTGGCTGTCATAGTCTAAGGAAGACGCCCGTTTCGAGTCGAGTAAATGCGCCCCTGGCGCTTGAGGGAGGGTCCGCTTGCGCATCGGTATCACTTGTTATCCGACGTATGGAGGCAGCGGCATTGTGGCCACCGAACTGGGTCTGGAACTTGCCAACCGCGGGCATGAGGTCCACTTCATCACCTACGCGAATCCAATTCGCCTGGACCCAGGCACGCCGCGCATCCACTACCACGAGGTGGAAGTCTCCAATTATCCGCTGTTCCAGTATCCGCCGTATTGCCTGGCGCTGGCATCCCGAATGGCGGAGGTGGCGGAGCGGCAAAATCTGGATTTGTTGCATGTGCACTATGCGATTCCGCACTCGGTATCGGCGTTTCTGGCGAAGCAGATGATCGTGAACCGGCGGCTTCCGTTCATCACCACGCTGCATGGAACCGACATTACGCTGGTGGGCGCGGACCGATCGTACTTCCCCATCACCCGATTTTCGATTGAGCAATCGGACGGCATCACCACCATCAGCGACTACATGAAGCAGAGGACGGTGGAATTCTTCGGCATTCAAAAGCAAATTCACGTGATTCACAACTTCGTGAACTGCAGCTTGTATCGCCCACAACCCGAGGCGCAGGCGGGACGCAGACGGATCATGCACATTTCGAATTTCCGCCCGGTGAAGCGCGTTCAGGATTGCATTCGCGCGTTCGCCGAAGTGCGCCGCCAGGTGGACGCGGAGCTGATTATGGCGGGGGACGGTCCCGAGCGGGGTCCGGCGGAGGCGCTGGCGCGAGAGTTGGGCGTGGAAGAGGCGGTGGTGTTTCTAGGCAAGCAGGATCACGTGGAGCGGTTGATTCCGAAAGCGCACGCGCTGCACCTACCCAGCGAACTGGAGGCATTTGGACTCGCCGCTTTGGAGGCGATGGCCTGCGGCGTGGTTCCAGTTTCTACGCGGACCGGCGGGGTGCCGGACCTGATTACCCATGGGCACGACGGATTTATGGAAGATGTGGGGGACATTGAGTCCCAAGCGCGACGGCTCACCGAGTTGCTGACCGATGAACGGCTGCGAGAGCGGATGGCGGCCGCGGCCCGGCAGACGGCAGTGGAGCGTTTTGCGACCGAGCTGCTGATTCCCAAGTATGAGGCGCTCTACGCCCAGGTTTGTGAAGAAGCCGGCTAAGAAGCGGTGAAAAAACTGGCACCCATCCTGAAGCCGAAGAGTCAGACCATCCGGCAATAGTGGTGGGCCCCGTTCCATCAAGGCTCCCCATCGCGGTCTGACGCGAAATGTACGCAGTTCAATGCTGGTCCGATCCCGAAGGGGTGCCATCCGACCATCGGCCAACGGGAATCAAGAACACCGTCAGGCGCTCCTCGGGATACTTGATTCCGAGAATGGGCGACTCTGGCAATCCGGCGCCCCAGAATTTCGGATCGGTGTCGGGTGTGAAGAACATAAGATGCGGAAGCCAATGACCGAGACGATTACTAAGATAGGTTTGCTTGGACAGCATGTAGGCCACTGCCCCCGTTTCGGCCGTTTGCAGTTCACCGCTCTTGACTGCTGCTTCGACGGCTATCCGAACCTGGGCTTTCGACCCTCCAGCCATTGCAACCTGGGTCCGCTTGATGGTAGCCGGTACCTGAGACTTCGCGGCGAGAGCGTTATAGCAGATCGGTGCACGCAATCTTGGATCCCAGAAGTCGGGATCGTCATAATCGGCAGACCAGGAGCGTGCCACCATGCAGACGAAGCCGTTTGTGCCCTTCACCGCAGTCTGAAAACCACTTTCGGTGAGAACGAGAATTTCGGCCTCGCCCGCGATGGATTTCGGCGCCGCACTACGCGCGAGAAGTATTTCCGCATCTCGGGGCATCAAGTATTCCGAAAGTGGCGCCATCCTCGGATAAGCAGTCTTTGCGCCTTGAGCAGTTCCTTGCAACGGCAGAAGAAAAAACAAAACCAGAACACTCCCAATAAGTTTCATTTCGGTCTCCTTTGTCGGACATCTTTCGCTGACTTGCGTTGATCCTTTGTGGGCTCTTCTTCGGCAAGGACACGCAGCCGTTCGAGGGCGGTCGACCAATAGCGCTCATACTTCGCAATCCATGGGCTCAGTGCGGCGACGAAGGCATCCGATTCCAACTGATAAATCTGTTGCCGCCCTCGACGCGTTGCGCATACCAGACCCGCGGCCCGGAGGCTCATCAAGTGTTTCGAAATGCCCGACGTCACCAGGTCGGGGAACTCGGCGGCCAGTTGACCGACGGTTAAGGGCCCGCGTTCGGCGAGGAGATCGAGGATTTGCCGGCGCGTCGGGTCGGCCAAAATCCTGAACAGGGTGTCGCTATCGCCTGACATCTCCGGCGCTCACAAGATCTCCCAAGCGATCGAGAATGCGGTGGACGTCGGCGCCGCGCTCATAGTCCTGTACCGTCTCAGTCCAATCCGAACGGCCGATGCCTTCAAATCCATCGTGAATGAGGGTGACGCGCGTGCCTGTAGCGGTGGGAACAAGCGCGATGACTAACCGCGCCGGGTTCACCCACCCACTGCCCTCCTCGAGCCATGAAAGAATCAGGCTTTTCTCCGGCTCGAGTTCCAATACGGTCCCGCTGATCCATGTCTGATCGTCGGGTCCGAGAAAGCGGTAGGAACCGCCTACACGCAAATCGATGTCCAGATCCGAGCTGATCCAGCGGCGCAGAGCTTCCTGGGTTGCCAACCAGCGCCAGACGGCACCGGGCGGAGCATTGATCTCGATCGAACGGACGACCTGTGGCATAAAATCCTCCTAACATCTTACCGTCGGGTAATATATTACTATACGGTAATGCTTTGGTCAAGTCAACCGCGAGATGACCGCGGGGCAAACGGTTCGTAGAGTGGTATAGCAACGTATAAACCCAGGATTCGCGCAACGAAGCTACGATGAAAGGAGGGCATAAACATGAACCTCGAAATCCATAAACCCGAACTCGCGCAGCGTGCGCAAGCGCAGATTCAGAGCGGCCATTTCCATGATGCGGACGAGCTAATCTGAAAGGCCCTTGACGCGCTCGACATCCAGGAGGCCGCCGCCGCACCGCCGACGGCAATCGGCGCAGTTGGTGCTCGCGGCGTTACAAGCCTCGCCCTATCGCGATATAGATCTCATGCCACCTCCCAAAGTCCTAAAAATGAAGACAAAGGCATGAAGAAGCAGACACGCAATCACCTCAACCCCAAGCTAAGTGAGTCCGACGGAGCGCCCGCCAAGCCCGGCCCAGTCTCGGGAGAGTTTGTCACCGAGATGTTCGAGTACGACCGCGGAAGGCAGGTCACGGTGTACGTTCCACCGGACCCGCCCGAAGGAATCGTCTTCGCCGGCGACGGTCAGCGAATCTCGAAGTGGGGCCGGTTGCTCCAGAAGGCAGACGTACCGCCCACAATGCTCGTCGGCGTACATGGGCTGACCGATGAGACGCTGCGGCTCCATGAGTACTCACCGGGCTTTGAGCCGGAGCGGTTCGCGGCACACGAGAAGTTCTTCGTCGAGGACGTTCGCCGATGGACGGAGTCGCGGTTTGGCGTGGCGCCGCCCACTGAACGTACCGCGGTGTTCGGCGTCTCGGCGGGTGGAGAGCTGGCCCTCGCTCTTGGGCTTCGGCATCCGCATGTCTACGGTGCGGTCTTGTGCGCCTCGCCTGGCGGCGGTTACAAGCCGCCTGGCATTATGCCGAGTCCGCTCCCGCGCACATACCTTGTCGCCGGCACACAGGAGCCGTTCTTCCTCGAGAACGCAAGGAGGTGGGCGGACGCGCTGCGCGATCGAGACGCGGATGTCGTCATGAATGAGCGAGCTGGGTCGCACGGTGGCGCATTCTGGCGGGAAGAGTTCCCGCTGATGGTGGCGTGGGCATTCGGACGATGACGCATGGCGACCATCCAAAGAAGCCTTTGTTCGCGGCCTGAGCAAGCAGGTCTCCGGGTTATTGAGCAGCTCAATACGGCGTTCAGTATGTCCTGCTCCTGACCTGGGCGCGGAACAGCTCTCAGCCTCCGGGCGCTCCCCGCACGGGCGCAACTGAGCGCGAGGGCGTCTGCGTCGGCCCTGTGATGAGACGCGCGCCGCGGCTGAAGGTGATGTATTGGAATCCCCACTGGATCATCACCATGATGCGGTTGCGGAATTCGACAAGGTAAAGGACGTGAACGAAGAGCCAGATCAACCAGGCGATCAGGCCCGAAAGATGGAGCCCGGCGATGTCGGCGACGGCTGAGCCGCGCCCGATCACCGCCAGGCTGCCCTTGTCGAAGTAGTGAAACGGCTTCGTGACAGGCTTTCCCTTTAGACGCCCAAGGATGACTTTGGCGGCATACTCGCCGCCCTGCATGGCGACCTGGGCGACGCCGGGCAGAACCTTCCCGTCTGAGCCCGCAATCTGCGCAATGTCTCCGATGATGAAGACTTCGGGATGGCCAGGGAGCGTAAGGTCTGGATTCACCTTCAGACGCCTCAGCTTGTCGAGCTGCGCGCCGCTTTGGACGGCCAGCGATTCAGTGAGTTCAGACGAAGTGACGCCGGCGGCCCACAACACCGTGCGGGTGTGCATAGTGCAATCGCCACTGGCTGCGCGATACGTTAGCCGCTGGTCTGAGATGTCAATGACGCGGACACCCGTCTTCACGTTGACGCCGAGCTTATTCAGTGAACGAACCGCCGCCTCCGCCAAGTCGGGCGGGAACGCCGACATAATGCGCGGCGAGCCTTCCAGGAGGAAGATCTGGGACTCTTCGGGCCGGATGGCGCGAAACTCGTGCTTCAAGGTGAAGCGCGCGATTTCACCGAGGGCCCCAGCGAGCTCGACGCCCGTCAATCCTCCGCCGACAATGGCGAACCGCAACCAGGCTTTGCGTTCTTCGGGGTCAGTTTCGCGCTCGGCCGCTTCGAAGGCAAACAGTATCTTGTGGCGGATGGCGGTGGCTTCCTCAATGGTTTTCAGACTGGGCGCTACATCACGCCATACATCCTTCCCGAAATAGGCGCTGCGCGAACCGGCCGCAACGATGAGCGAGTCATAGGGGACCATGCCGCCATCGCTCAAGGAGACCTCGCGCCGCGCCAGATCGATCTTCACGACGTCACCGAGGAAGACTTCCGTGTTCTTCTGGCCGGCCAGTACGCTGCGAATGGGCGCCGCAATTTCACCAGGCGACAATGTGCCCGTCGCCACCTGGTACATGAGCGGCTGAAACAAATGGAAGTTACGGCGATCGATCACGGTTACGTCCGCCCGCGCATGCTTCAAGCCTTGGGCTGCGTACAAGCCGCCGAAACCGGCGCCGATGATGACAATCCGTTGTTGAGCGCTCACTCTCGCCTCTTCTTGAGAGCCTCGGCGCGGGAGACGAAATTCCTAACTCGCAACAGCCTCGGCGGCGCCGTCCTCAATATCCAATTGCAGCACACGCCGGTAGTTGGGCCGGTCAGCTACGGATCGGTGCAGGAAGCTGCGTACGATGTGGCCTTGAAGAATCACGAAGATGCCCGGCATCTGGAACACGTCGCCAACCACCCACCCCAAACCGTGACGTTCGAAGACGGCGGCGGCGGCTAAACGCCAGACTGCCGCCGGTCCAAACACGTTCAGCAGGCCGCCGCGGCCGAGGCCGAACGCACGATAGATGACGCGATTGTTGTCGCTCACCCGCGGCAAATCGGCAAGGCCGTAGAACTGGAAAACCTCACGCGCCTGCCGATCGGCGGCCATGTGTATCAGCACAATCTGCGTGCCGGTGCTCTCTATTTCCTTGCGCTGTTTGGAAAGATCGGAGAGCGATTCACGGCAGAAGGGACATCCGAACTGACGGAGGAACACCATAATAACCGGCTGGCGTTTCGACATCTCAAGCAGCGCCAGGCCCTTGTTCGTACGGCTGCGAAGGGCCATCTCTTGAACGGCCGGAGAAATCTTCCGAACGACGCCCGGCCGCACCCTATAAGCCTTCAAGAGGATGAGGGCGAAGGGAACTAACCAGATGAGGCCAATGTTCCAGCTATAGTTCCAGGGCCACCGGCCGGCGGGCGCGGTTTGAAACAACTCGATTGCCGCGGCGATATTCGTCAGCAGACCCATCAGCACAACCGGCCAGTGGCGAACGGGATTCGTTGCCGCTGCTAAGCAGCCCACTCCCAAGATACCGGCGACTGTGCCGATTCCTTGCCAGACTTCGGGAACGTTGGGCGCGCCAAACAAATGGAAGAGCAATGAGGCCCAAATGAAAGCTCCCCACAGCACGTTAAAGACGCCGGCCGACGCCATCGTCCAGGACATCCAATGTACCGCCTGAGCTGCTCGACCTGAATTTGAGGGCGTGGACGCATCGATCTCACTGTTGTCGGGCCCATATGGCAACTCATTCAACATTCGCTTTAATTAAGAGATGACGCTCGGGGCTTTGTCGCGCTAAAAAGCCCAGGGATTTCTTGACTTTCTCCCATGAACCTGCGACGCCCCCTGTGCCCGAGCGGAATCCTACCGGATACGACGTCTCGATGCAGGTAGAGTTTCACGATTATGGCGTTTTCCTGCCGGAGATCGACCTCTGGCTGGATTCCACCGCCCCACAGCGCGCCACCTGGATTTCGCACGGCCATCGTGACCATGCACGCGGCCGCCATGAAAGGGTTCTCGGAACAAGTACCACGCTACGCTTTTACCGAATGAGGCTCACGGTCGAGCCTCAGGACCGGGAACCCGAGGAATTCCCACTGGAGTTCGGAGAAACTCTCGATTGGAATGGCGCTCTGCTGACCGCTTATCCTGCCGGCCACATCCTGGGCGCCGCGCAACTTCTGGTCACTTACAAAGGGGAACGCCTGGTCTACACGGGCGACGTCAAGTTGCGGCCGCCACTGGCTGGCGTCACCGCTGTTACGGTTCCCTGTGACCGGCTGATTATTGAATCGACCTTCGGTCTGCCCATCTACCGGCTTCTGTCACGCGAAGAAGCGCGCGAGCGCATCGTTAGGTTCGCCAGGGAATGTCTGGCCGAACAATCGATTCCGGCTTTCATCGGGTACGCGCTCGGCCGGGGACAGGAAATCGTTAGCATTCTGTGCGAGGCAGGTATCCGAACGGCGGTTCATGGCGCGATCGCCCGATTCATCCCGATCTACGAGGAGGCGGGTTATCGCTTTCCCGGATGGGAGGCCTATGACGCTCGCGAAACCGCCGGCAAAGCCCTGGTTATCGTGCCCACGCATGGCAGCGGGCTGAAGGCGCGAGGAAGAAACATTCGTATCGCCTATGTGTCGGGATGGGCGGCGTTGAGCAATGCGCGAGCGCGGTCCGGGGCCGAGGAACTGATTCCGTACTCTGACCACTCAGATTTCGATGAACTGCTCGATATGGTCACTCACAGCGGTGCGAGACACATCGACCTGGTCCACGGCTACACGGAACCGTTTTCGAGGATACTCATGAAGCGCGGTTTTGAGGCGCGGGGCCATCGCGCCGGCGCCGGCACGAACGTTGAGGACGCCGAAGGGTAATTACGGATGGACGAACTGGCGCAAGTCTGTGAGCGTATTGCCGCTTCCGCCAGCCGTCTCCGGAAGGCCGGTTTGTTGGCCGATTACCTGCGCACTCTGGACGATTCCGCCCTCTTGCTGGCGGTGCGCTTTCTCAGCACAGGGCCCATCGCCAAAGGCGGTGTGAATCGAACGTTGTTCGGCGACGAAGAGAAGCAGCGGCTCTCCATCGGCTACGCCACGATGCGCGAAGCTTTGGAACGGGTGGTGGACTGGGACCCCGAAACGTTGCGCCTCTGCTATCAGGAAGTCGGCGACGCGGGCGAGACCATTGGCTTGCTGGTGCGCGGTCACACAAAGGAAGAGCCGCTGACACTGGCCGGCGCGAACGACATTTACCAGCAGTTGTTCCGTACCCGACTCACTGCCCGCAAGGTGGAACTGCTCACGGAGGTCTTTCGAACATACCGGCCGCTGACCATCAAGTATTTCGTGAAGGTGGTCACCGGGAATCTGCGCATCGGCCTTTTAGCCAAGATGGTGGAAGAGGCCGTCGCCGTAGCGGCGGGGCTGCCGGTTGAAGCCATTGCCGACGCGAACAACCGTCTGGGGGATCTGGCGCAAGTGGCTGTTGCCGCGCGCAAGGGAACGCTGAGCGCCATTGAAACCCGGATCTTCCACCCGATGGATTTCATGCTGGCGAAGCCGCTGGACCGCGTCGAGGACTTGCCCACGCCGGCGAAATGGTTCGTCGAAGACAAATATGACGGCATTCGTTCCCAGGTACACATCGACAAGGGACGTGTGAAGATCTATTCGCGCGGCATGGAAGACGTGACTTCCGGTTTTCCGGAGATCGAGCGTGCCTTCAGCGGCGCGAGCAGCACGGCGATTGTGGATGGGGAGTTACTCGCCTGGCGCAATGGACGGGCACTGAACTTCACTGTGCTTCAACAACGGATTGCCCGCAAGAGCGTTCGGGCCGCCCTACTGCTGGAGGTGCCGGTTGTCTTTGTCGCGTATGATCTGCTTCTCGAAAGCGGGCAGTTGCTGACGGGCGAGCCGCTGGAGACTCGCCGCGCCAGACTGGAAGCGCTGGTTGCCGGGCGTAAGAGCCTCTCCGCTGAGCCGGAAAGCCTCGTGCTATCGCCGCAAACCAGGCTGGCGGACCACGCCGCGCTAGAGCAGCACTTCAATGAAGCCCGCGCTCGCGGGAACGAAGGCCTGCTAATTAAGCGCAGTGGAAGCGTCTATGAATCGGGGAAGCGGAGCGGGGCGTGGATGAAGCTGAAGCGGCCCTACGCGACACTGGATGTTGTTGTCACGGCCGCCGAACAGGGCCACGGCCGGCGGGCCACCGTCTTCTCCGATTACACTTTTGCAGTTCGCTCCCCTGACGGATTTGCGAACGTCGGCAAGGTATATTCTGGCTTGACGGATGCAGAGATCAAAGAACTCACCAAGATTTTCCGCTCGCTGTCGCTGCAACGATTCGGACGCGTGATGCTGGTAAAACCGGTGGTGGTCCTCGAGGTTGCGTTCGACGGAATTCAAAAGAGCTCCCGCCACAAGAGCGGTTATGCTTTGCGGTTCCCGCGCATCGTTCGCTGGCGGCAGGATAAGAGGCCGGAGGAGTGTGACGACCTCCAGCGCGTCGAAAGGCTCTACGAAGCGTCGCTGGGCGGTTGACGCGAGGGAAGCCGCGCGAAATGAGTAGGTCTGGGCTCCCACCAATTCAGTGCTGCCATCCAGACGCCCGGATGTCCTTCATCAACAGCATCAAGTGCAGCGGATGCACGGGGGAGGGTTCAAAATCAAACCGCATGTAGAACTGCCGCGCTTCCTCATTCAGCGCATGCACCAAAACCGCCCTGACCGCAATGATTTCGGCAGCGGATGCGGATCGCACCAGCGCGTCCTTCAGCAAAGCGCGCCCGAGCCCCGAGCCTTTCTCGGAATCATGGACAGCGAGGCGCGCAAGAAGCACGACACCGATGGGATGATTTGGCGCGCCTTTGCCGACCCGCAGCGGCGCATCCTCCCGGTTGACGCTTCCAGCCGTCAGCGAATAGTAGCCGACCACTCGATTTTTCCGATGGACGAGATAGGTGGTCGTAAGATCGCTTTGCTGATTGGCATACGCAAACCGCTTCAGCCAATGATCAAGCGACTCCGCGCCGCAGGAAAACGCATCGAGTTCGTGATGTCTGGCCAGCTTCTCCGGGCCGGTCAATGAAGCATCAGCCACTTAGCTTCTTTCTAAGATCGAGGGTTCGGTGAGCAGCTTGCGCAGTCGTGGCCGTACACGCGCGGGGCGCTCCAGCGCGTTATTGAAAGCCTTCCACTGCTTATCCGAAAGGACAAAATGCACTTGATCGGCTATGGTCTCTTCCGCACGTGTACAAGCGCTCTCCAGAACGAAATCGGTCATGCTGATACCGCGTTTGTCCGCTGCCGCCCGGATCAATGATTCCTGAACCGATGTGGCGCGCAGATTTATCCGCCGGTCCTTGTTTCTGGATACAACACTTGCCATAAGTTCCCTTCTTTATTGTACACACATCGTATGACAACACTGGAGTTGGCGAGCATTCTCCTTGAGCGCAGTCTGCATCACGAACCCAAACACAACGACGCCTAGCCAAACGGGCCGCGACTCGACCGCGCAGCGATGTCATTTTAGGCACGCGTTATTCGAACCGCTATTGATCTCCCGGTTAGCCCCGGCCCGGGTTATACACCCCTCATCGCTCCGCTTTGATACGCTACCCCTTTCGGTTCACCTCTCATGCGTCACAAGTCACTTTTCAAAATTACGATGGTTCTGATTCCGGCTCTCGCTCTGATCGGTCTTGCGCTCTGGGCTCAGCAACCCCAAAACCACGACCTCGGTTTTACGGACACGCCCATTCTGCCCGGCCTTCCCTGGCATGTGCATGACCCGAACCGCCCCCATCCCAAGGTGGTCACCCCCTCCGATCAGCCCGGCGGCGCGCCCTCTGACGCCATCGTCCTCTTCGATGGAACCGACCTCTCCCACTGGACCTCCCACCACAGCAACATCACCAAGGCCGGCTCCGATGGCCCCGCCGAATGGAAGGTGGAGAACGGCTACGTGGAGGTGGTGCCCGGCACTGGCGACATTGCGTCTAAAGAGAAGTTCGGAGACGCCCAGTATCACGTCGAATGGGCCTCGCCCGCCGTTGTCCAAGGAACCAGCCAAGGCCGTGGCAACAGCGGCGTGATCGTCCAGGGCCGCTACGAAATTCAGGTGCTCGATTCCTACAACAGCCCGACCTATGCTGACGGGCAGGCGGGCGCCATCTACGGGCAGTGGCCCCCACTGGTCAACGCGACCCGGCCGCCCGGAGTCTGGCAGACCTACGACATCGTCTTTGAAGCTCCTAAGTTTGACGGCGACAAACTGGTGAAGCCGGCCTACTTCACCGTCTTTCTGAACGGCATCCTGCTTCACAATCGCAAGGAGTCCATGGGCCCGATGGTCTACCGGCAGGTCGCGCACTATTCGCCGCAACCGGCCGAAGACTCGCTGGTTCTGCAGAATCACGGCAATAAGGACCGCTTCCGCAACATTTGGGTCCGGCGGCTGGCGGGGTACGATCAACCGGAAACCAAGTAGGCTTTGGCGCCGGCTCCCGCACTCATTCTCTTCGATATCGATGGCACGCTGATGAGCCGCGCCGGGGCGCATCACAAGCGGGCGCTTGAGGAGGCGGTTCGCCGGATGGCTGGCCGCACCTCATCTCTGGACGCCGTTCCCACCCACGGCAAACTGGACCGTGACCTGCTCAATTTGCTGCTGACCGAAGCCGGGCTTTCGCAACGAGCCCGGCGCCTCGCGCTTCCCGAAACCATTCGCTTGGCTCAAAGCATCTACATCGAGTCCTCGCCACCCCGGCTCGAAGATCGGCTATGCCCCGGCGTGCGACCCTTGCTCGAAACCCTGGCCGGGGAGAAATTCGCCTTAGGGTTGGTCACCGGCAACCTCACCGCCATCGGTTGGCGCAAGCTGGAACTGGCCGGCATTCGTCACTTCTTCCAATTCGGAGCGTTTTCCGAACAAGCGGCAACGCGGGCCTTACTCGCCCGTGCCGCCATCCGCCACGCCCGCAAAGCGCAGTTGGTGGAACGCGCCGCACCCGTTGCGCTCATCGGCGACCATGCGAATGATGTGCATGCCGCCCACTGGAATCGGATTTATGCGATCGCGACTGGAACTGGCCTCGGCAGTACCGAAGAACTACGGGCCGCCCGCCCGCATCTGTTTGTAACGGACCTTACTGAGCTCCGGATTTCCGCCTTGGCCACGCTGTTCGCGTCACCCATAGCAGGCCAAACCAAACGGCGAAGAGAACCAGTAATTCCGCCACGCCCAGACGCGCCTCCGGCTTAATCGCGCTGAGCACGGCCACGGTTCCCAAACAGAAAATCGTAGCGGCGGCGGTAAGTCTGATGTAGACGAAAAGCATTAGTATTTAACGTATCAATTGGACCTTGAATCCGAAACAGACGAAAGTTTACCGGTGATTTACGTTATTTGCTCTTTCAAAGACCCAGATTTCTGTTTAAATAAAGCCAGAGCGGTTTCAATTTCGATCCGCCCTCGCGGCTTGGTCTTAACGTTTGGCGCTGCCCGCCTGAACAGGGGAGATTTTATGAGCCCTGTATTGACCCCGACGCCTCGACCCGCAGCGGCGAGGCTCCTCTTTATTGGCAATGGCGCCGGCGAACACCTTTCGCTCCAGCGCATTCTTCAGGATTGGAATCTTCGAAGGGCCGGTTCATGCGCGCAGGCAATGGCTGCGATCGACTTGGAGCTGCCCAATGTGATTGTGTGCGAGGAGGAGCTGCCCGATGGTACGTGGCGCAGCGTCGTTTCGGCCGTTCAGATCCGGCCCGCGCCTCCGCCGGTGATCGTTCTGTCGTACCGGGAGGATGAGCGTCTTTGGGCGGAGGTTCTGCGCCGAGGCGGTTTCGATGTTCTGGCCTGTCCGTTGGACCCTTCCCGGACCAGGTTGGCCATCGACTATGCCGCCCTGCGATCGCACTCAGAATCGAGCCCGCCGGGCGTAATGCGAATGGCGGCGCAGGGGTACTGACCGGAGACCTCCGGGCGTGAATCGGGCAGTGCGTGTTCAAAGCGAAAATAAACCTGCGGTCGAAAGCCGGACATCTCTAAGTAAGTGAAGACTCACCTGAGGAGCCAGGCCAGTATCGCTCTCGATCGGTGCCAGGTAGACGAATACCTGGATCGTCTATTGTCTTGCGAGGCATCGCGGTCGAACGGCGTCGTCCAGGAGGCGATGAGATACGCCGTGTTGGGACGCGCCCAACGCGTCCGGCCGATTCTCGCGCTCCGGGTAGCGCGTACCCTGGGGCGGCGCGGCCCGCTCCCGCTCTGTGCCGGCTGCAGCGTGGAGTTGCTGCATTGCGCTTCGCTGATTATCGACGATCTTCCCTGTATGGACGACGCGCCAGTGCGCCGGGATCGGCCGTCCGTGCATATCAAGTTCGGAGAGGCGGCGGCCGTGCTGGCCGCCTTTGGTCTGGTGGCGCTGTCCGCCCGTTTGCTTGTGGAGGTGGAGGCGACGCTCCTGGAGCACCAACGCCTCGCCGATTTCCAAATCGAGCTCCTGCGCAGTCTGGATTGTTCGGGCCTCATTGCCGGACAGGCGCTGGACCTGCAACTGGCTGACAATCGCTACCCGCGCACCGATTGCCGGGTGACTGAGTTGAAGACTGTGCCGCTGTTCCAGTTGGCGGTGGCCGGCGGCGCTCTTTGCTCCGATCTCGATTCAAATGAAGAGGCCCTGCTGCAGTGTTTCGGCCGCGAGTTTGGGCTTGCGTTCCAAATGACGGACGACCTCCTTGACGGCGAATCCATTGAGCGCAACTTGCTCGAAGACAAGTTCAGCACTCTGCGGGCCGCCATCTCTCCATTTGGGCCCCGCAGCCGGGAACTGGAGGAGCTCCTCGACTATCTGCATGCGCGAGCAACAACTCAAGGACCGTACGTTCAGTAATCTCCCGGTAAGCCCGCCCGCGTTTCTTCCGTCAAGCGCCAAGAAAAAAGTGGTTGTGGTCGGCAGTGGATTCGGAGGTCTCAGCGCGGCCGTCCGCCTGCAAACCAAAGGCTTTGACGTGGATCTGATTGAGGCTCGCGACAAACTGGGCGGCCGCGCCTACCTCTATGAGCAGGACGGCTTCAAGTTCGATGGCGGCCCCACGGTGATTACCGCGCCGTTCATGATTGAAGAGTTGTTCACCGGCGCCGGGCGCAACCCGGCCGATTATGTGCGCATGGTTCCCGTGGAGCCGTTCTACCGGATTGAGTTTCATGACGGCCGATCCTTCGAATACGGGCTGGACGAGGCCGAGACCGAGCGGCGAGTGGCTGCCTTCGCTCCCAACGATCTGGACGGGTACCGCCGCATGGTGCGGCATGCTAAAGCCATCTTCGACAAAGGCTTTCTGGAACTGTCCAACCGGCCATTCCTAAGATTTAGCGACATGCTCAGGGTGGCGCCCGATCTGGTTCGTCTCCAGTCCTATAAGTCGGTTTATCGTTTCGCGGCCGGCTACGTGAAGGATCCGCTTCTCCGGCGCGTCTTCAGCTTTCATCCGCTATTGGTCGGTGGCAATCCCTTTCAGACAACTTCCATCTACGCGCTGATTCACTACCTCGAACGGCGATGGGGTGTTCATTACGCGATGGGCGGCACGGGATCGATCGTCGCGGGCCTGGGACGCCTGTTCACGGAACTGGGTGGACGCGTGCATCTCAGTACGCCAGTCGCGAAGATTTTAGTGGAAGCCGGCGCTGCCGTGGGCGTTCGCACCGCCGCGGGCGAGACGTATCGCGCCGACGCGGTGGTGAGTAATGCGGATGTGGCTAACACGTACCGCAAAATGGTTGCGCCGGAGCATCGTCCGAAGTATACAGACCGGCGCCTGGCCAGAATGCGCTACAGCATGTCTCTATTCGTAATTTATTTTGGCACGCGAAAACAATACCCCGGCATCGAACACCACACCATTATCTTGAGCGAAAGTTACCGCGAACTGCTCAACGACATTTTCAATAAGAAGTTGCTGCGCGATGATTTCTCGCTCTATCTGCATCGGCCGACGGCCACCGACTCATCGATGGCGCCTGCTGGATGCGACTGCTTCTACGCGCTGGCGCCGGTTCCTCACCAGGAAAGCGGTATCGACTGGACGAAGCAGGCGCCTTTGTTTCGCGATCGGATCACGAAGTTTCTGGATGAGCGCTATCTGCCCGGCTTGCTTGAAAATCTGGTTACGGAGCGCCTGCTGACACCTCTAGATTTCGAAACTACGTTAGACACCTATCGGGGGTCCGGCTTCTCCTTTGAGCCGCTCTTTCGGCAAAGCGCCTGGTTCCGTCCCCACAACGAATCGGAGGACGTCCGTAACCTCTACTTTGTGGGAGCGGGAACGCACCCGGGCGCGGGCGTTCCGGGAGTTCTCTCATCCGCTAAAATTGCCGAACAATTGATCTGCGATCGTTTGCGGAGCAATTGATTTGCCGCCGGCCGCCGACTCCAGCCTCGAACCTCTCTACCGCCAAGCGGCGGAGGCAACTGCCAAAGGATCGAAGAGCTTCTACTTCGCCACGCGCTTCTTTCCACCTGCTTTGGCTCGCGCCGCGCATTCAGTCTATTGGTTCTGCCGTTATACCGACGATTTGGCGGACGAGTGCGAAACAGTGGAGCGGGGAAGGCGCGACATCGAAGAGTGGTCCGGACGGCTGAAGCAAGCCGAGGATGGCGCCCGGGACGTCCATCCGGTGCTGCGGCTATTCCTGCATACGGCCCGAGAATACGAGATCCCGCTCGGGTACGCACATGAGCTGATCGAAGGTATGCGCATGGACCTGACGCGGAGCCGCTATCCGGATTTCCCGTCGCTGCGCCTGTTCTGTTATCGAGTCGCGTCTGTGGTTGGGCTCATGATGTCATGGGTGATCGGCTTTGAGAATCCGGTCGACCGCGAACGCGCTCTGCCGCACGCGATCGATCTTGGCATCGCCATGCAACTGACTAACATTCTTCGCGACATTGGCGAGGATCGCAGCCGAGGGCGCATCTACATTCCACAGGATGAGATGGCGCGCTTCGGTTACAGCGAAGAGAGTTTGCTGGCCGGTGAGCGCAATCGGGCTTTTTCGAACCTGATGAGCTTTCAGGTGGAGCGCGCCCGCGCCTACTATGAGCAAGGCAACAAAGGCATCCCGTTGCTAGATCCGCGCGGCCGGTTTGCCGTTAAGATTGCGTCCGATGTTTACCGCGAGATTCTAATGTGCGTGGAAGCCAGCCGCTTCGACGTGTTTGAGCATCGCGCCGTGGTGCCGGCCGCGCGAAAGTACTGGCTCACTGCCCGCAACCTGAGCCTTCCCATACTGCGCCATTCCGTCTCACGCCTGCCCTTTTGGAGACAGCCGTGACGCCGGGGAAAGAGACGCTGGCCGAGACCCTGCGGGCCTCGTCAATCGGAACGGTGCTTGGCCTTACCGGTCATTACGCATGGTTTTATGCGAGCGGCTCGCCACTGTTGACTGACCGCATTGCCGAATGGATCATGGCGCGAACGCCGTCACGGTATGCCGTATGGATTCTGGATCGTCTGGGACCGTGGGGCAAGCCGTCGGCAATGACGGGCGCGCTAGCCACGCTGGGCTTCGCGGCGTTTCTGATCAGGCGAAGCGGCTGTCTCACTTCATACCGCTGGCGCATTCCGGCGATAGCGGGCACGGCCTTTGCCGCGGCTACGGTGGTTTCATTCGCATTTGACTACCGGTGGCTGACCGGCGAGATCTCGTTTTGGCTGCCGCTCACCGGCTTTCTCGCACTGTGTCTTTGGCAAAAGCGAGGCGCCGTGAAGCCGACCGGCTCGGCGGCGCCGCACCTGGATGCGATGAGGCTCGAGGCACCGGTGGAGGCGCGCCGCGAATTCCTCGCCGCGGTCACTCGGTATGGGCTGCCGCTGGCAATGTCGGGCGGTGTAGCGGCGGTGGCGGCGGAAAGCTACTTTCGCGAAGAGGTTCTGGCGCGCCGCGCCTCGAATCCAGTGGATCTTTTCCCGTTTCATCCGCCGGTTGACGACGATTTCGCCCAAGGACTGGTCCGCCCGCTCATCACGCCGGTTCCACAGTTCTACGGCATGAGCAAGAACACCGTAGACCCGGTGATTGATGTGCGCAATTGGCGCTTGACAGTGAGCCTGGATGGCTGGCCGGTGCGCCGCTTCCGCTATGGCGATCTCTTTGCCCTGCGCAACCGCGACCTTCGCTTCGTGACGCTGCGCTGCATCAGTAACACCCTGAAGTCTGACCTGATGGGAACAGCCGAATGGGCGGGCCTCCGCCTCTCACAGTTGATTGACCCAAACGCCATTCCTTCCCGCATGATTGAGGTTGCCTTCATCGGCGTGGAGGGGCATGACGACAGCATGAGTCTGGACTATGCCTTTGGCGAAGAAACGCTGCTGGCATTCGGCATGAACGGCAAGACCTTGAGCCGGACCCACGGTTTTCCGCTGCGTTTGCTGGCGCCGCGCTACTATGGCTGCCGCAATGTGAAATGGATTGGGGAGATCCGGTTTGTGAGCAAGCCTTACTACGGCACGTGGCAGCGGCTGGGGTATACAAAAGAGCCGAGAATACACACGGCCTCGCATATCGATCGCATGTTGAGGGTGGATGGCCGCTTGCGTTTCGGTGGCGTTTCGTTCGCGGGCAGCCGCGGCATTCGCGCTGTTCGCGTGCGCTCAAACGGCGGCCCGTGGAGTGAGGCGAAGCTTGAGCGTCCACTGTCGGCGTACACATGGACGCGCTGGATTGCGGAGTTGCCGGCGGCTTCCGGTGACACGCTTGAAGCCAATGCGCAGGACGGCTTCGGCGCGTGGCAGGAACTTGCCGAAGCGAGTCCGTTTCCGGCTGGTCCGATTGGCCCAACCATCGTCAAGGTTCGAGTGTGACCGGTTTTCAAAACGTAACGGCTGAATCGGCTGCACTCACCGGAGCCGCGGTTGGACTCGGCATTGCATTCTTCCTGTGGAAGTCGCGTCGCAATTACCTATTGCTGCCGGAGGTGCCAGCGCCGCGTGAAGCGGAGGGCCAGCGCGTTGACGTTACCATCGTGATTCCAGCTCGCAATGAGGCCCGGAATATCGGCCGGTTGGTGGCGAGCGTATTGCGAAGCGGGCGGGTGTTAGTGGTGGACGACTCATCGACTGACGACACCGCCTCCCATGCCGCCCGGGCGGGAGCGGAGGTGATTGCTGCACCGCCGCTGCCCGCTGGGGCCTTGGGCAAGCCCCATGCCTGCTCCTTCGGAGCCCGCCAAGCCGACACGCGCTGGGTTCTGTTCCTGGACGCCGATACCTGGTTTGAGCCCGGCTTTGTGCCGTCACTGATCCATTTTGCGGAGCAGCGTCGATTGCAGATGGCGACTGTGTTTCTTGATTTGCACTGCGTCTCACTGGCGGAGAAGGTTCTGCTGCCGTATGCGATTGCCCTCTATTTTGCGGGGGTGAGCGCACGCGCGGTCAACGATTCGAATTCCCCGGAGTCGCTGGCGAATGGGCAGTGCCTGTTATTCGAGCGCGAAGCGTATGAAGCTATAGGAGGTCACCAGGCTGTGATTGCCAGCGTCATTGAGGACGTTGCGCTGGCGCGGCTGGCTAAACAAAAGAAGCTCCGAGTGCGCGTTCTGAGGACTGTGACGCTAGGCCATGTCCGGATGTACGAGAGTTTTCAAGCCATCTGGCGCGGCTTCCAAAAGAACTCGTTTCGCTTTCTCCTGATCAACCCTTTTACCGGAGTTCAGGTCATTGCGGCGTCGATTCTGCTGACGTCTTATCTGCCGGTGATCGCGCTCTTATGGGCCGGGGGCCTGCCGCCGTGGTGCGTCGCGGCGTTCGCTTTGGCGCCGGTGCTGTGGCTGTCGGGCTGGTACAGCGCGCCTCACGGCCGGCATCCGTGGCGCTCTCTTCTGGCACCGCTCGGAATCTATTTCTTTCAAGCCATCGCGCTGAATGGGATGCTGACCACGTTGTTTGGCCTCAAAGCCGATTGGAAGGGACGTCGTGTCTGAGACTATCGCGAGCCCCGGAAAGTTGACATATCCGGTGCCCTACCGCATCGTCAGCCGCATTTGGCCAAACATCCTGAACAACACCCCCTACGACATTGACCTGCTGACCCGCCAGCTTTCTGACCGGTTCCACTACGACCCGATTATCGAAGGGATCGATCGTCTGCCGGAGTCCTCGCGTTTCGTGTTGGCGGCGAATCACTACGAACGGAAGGGTCTTTGGATTTTGCATATCGCGGCTGTGTTGACGCGGATTATTGCGCGGCGCTACGGACTTGGTGACCCTCCGGTCCGTTGGGTGGTGACGGCGAACTGGCCACCCTTGAAGCTTGGCAACCGGCGGGTTGCTTCCCCCGGAGACGTACTGTTACCGCGCGTAGCCACGGCCTTCTCCTGCTATCCCGTTTCGTTCTCCGGCGGCAACCCTGCGTTTACGGCCCGCAGCATCCGCCGCATCTTGAGAGAGATTCCTGAAGGTGGCCGCCCCCTTGGTCTCTTCCCGGAGGGGGTGATGGGCACGGCGGATAAAATGAGTGCGCCCCTACCTGGAATCAACCGCCTTTTAACGCATCTGGCCAAGCGCGGCGTGCCGGTAGCGCCATTCGGAATCTCAGAACAAGGGCGATATGTGGTGCGGATCGGGCCGGCCATTGCCACCGGCGAGTTGTTGGCGGCGAGGGACCCGGCGGAGTTAGTAATGGAGAGGATCAGCGAGTTGACCGTGGAAAGGTGAGTCTGAACAGCTGCCATGCAAGTGCCAAACTTCCCAATGCGCCGGAGCTATCAGCGCTCGACGCTCATCGACATCTCCGCCACCATAAGGATTGTTAAGTGAATAGTATTGTATTTAGCACGCTGGTTACACAAGATGAACGCGACCGGAATCGCCCGGTCCCTGGCGGGTGAAGGTCGGGGACCGACCGGGTCGCATGCCGCCCGGCGTACGAAGCGAGAAGCAGTGCGTTCCTTATTAAATGGAGTCTGTGCCAGAGTCGCTCACGGCACTGGCGATTAAGCTGGTGTCACCAATAGTTACTTAGTGCTATCGGGTCGGCCAACTTCGATCCGAGTCAATAAACAGATGGTTCGTTCGCCGCGCATGAAGAATGAAACAGACTATCTTATCGAGTTGGCACACTAGACCTCTACGCAGAAGGCTCGGCGGGGCGCGGAATAAACGGGCCAATTCGGGATAGATGTTCGCGGTCTCGGAATGTTCACTGTAGATCTGATATGCGAGATCGACATGCCCGTAATGGGACAGGAGAATAATAAGCTTGGCTATGCGCTCCGGCGGCTTGCGGGGTTCGCGCGCCGTCACCGTTCCCATCGTCGCCACATTTGCAATGGTGGCGTGGGACGTGGCCATGGACCCGGTGTGGTCGACCGTCGTGAAGGCCTGGATTTGGCGCGATGGCGGCATGTACTTCGGCGTGCCTCTCTCAAATTTCCGCGGCTGGGTGATCACGGTATTTCTCATCTACCAGTTGTTCGCGATTTCGCTGCGGCGGCGCGCGGACCGGAGCACGCTGCCGCCGATTCCCCATTGGCGGCTGGCAGTGACGGGCTACGCCATCACGGCCGGTGGGAACTTGCTGTTGCTACTTCCAAACAGCCGGCCAGCTACGGTAGCGGATGCTACGGGCAGAATCTGGAATGTAGCGGAGATCGCCGCCGCAACAGCGATGGTATCCATCTTCGCGATGGGCGCATTTGCCGTGGTGGCCTGGGTCAACGGCAGCGAGACCGAAGAGCGCCAGTGGCGTGGAAGTGGCAATATCCCGATCGGCGGTTCGGCTACATCTATTTTCCTAACAGCCGAAGACGTATAATTCCCGCCATGACACAACCGGCCAGCGAAGGACTCGCCCCACACCCAAGACGCTTGTGGACGGCCATCCTTCGCGATATCCAATTCTGGGTTCCCGTCGGCGTTCTAGCCCTCGGACTGCTGCTCCTCCGGATCGCCCAATGAGTTTCGCAAGCACCGCCGCTACCGGAGCTTCCAGCCAGCCGCTGCCTGACCGTTCGCGGCAACGCCTGCTGCACAGGCTTGGAATCTTTTGCGGTTTTGCGGCGGCCATCTGGCTGGCTGGGGCAGAGGCGCCCACAAAACTGGTGACGGTGGCCGTTTCGCCGGTGGTGATCTCTTTCATGATGGTGCTGGGCGCTTTCGTCTCGCGGTGGAGTCTCCCCGCCTTGATTCGCGGAACCGGCGACACCTTCCGCGACGCCCGCCATGTGCCGCACCTGGTGCTGTGGGGCGTCATGGCCGGCTGCCTCTGGGCGGTGGGAAACACGCTCACCATTTTTGCGGTTCGCGACATCGGCTTGAGCCTCGCCTTCCCGCTATGGAACTCGAACAGCCTGATCGGCATTCTGTGGGGCACCTTGCTCTTCAAAGAGCTGCATCGATGCGGTTGGTGGCGAAAAATCGGCGTGGTGGGCGGCGCGGTGGTGATCTTCACGGGCGCGATCCTCATCTCCGCTGCATCGGCGTCCGGGGCGGCTCACGGGAATCCGGCGCGCGGAATCGCCGAAGCGGTGGGCGCCGGCCTGATGTTCGGAACCATGTACGTGCCCTACCGCAAGGCGTATATAACCGGCATGAACCCGCTGACATTTCTCACCTTTTTCACCTTCGGCGAGATGACGATGATGACGGCGGTGGCGCTGATTTTCACTGGCGGCGCGGGCGCGTTCTGGCATGAGCTGGCCGCGAATCGGAACATCCTGCTGTGGCCCATGCTGGGCGGCTTCATGTGGGTGGTGGGCGATCTGTTCCAGAATTACGCCACAAAATATGTCGGCATCAGCCGGGGCATTCCGTTGTCGAATACCAACCAGCTTTGGGGATTGCTGCTGGGGCTGCTGGTATTTGGCGAATTGCGCGGATTGACCGCCAACACCTATGCGGAAGTGATTGGCGGATCGGTGATGATGGCGTTGGGTGCGCTCGCGATTGCGTCCTGCTCGGCGTCAGAGGGTGAGTACGCGGGCTGGAAACGGGCTGCCCAGCGCGAAACCGACCTTTACGGAATTGACCCGGCGTACGTGGCCGCGCGCATGGAAGGCCGCGAGGTCAGTGCGAATGAAGTCCGTCGGACCTGGGTGGATTGGCTGATGATTGCAGCGGCAACGACCCTGTTTTTGGTGGTTGGATCTCTCGCCCATGTCCCGCGCATGGAGATTCATAGCGGATGGCTGGGGCTGTTCGCAGCGTTGATGGCGGCGGTGTTGGCGGCCGGCGGCATCGCATTGTGGCGAGTGACGAAGTTTACCTGACATCTTTAGTTTCTAGCCGACATGGTCTGAGAATTCATCTCTCAGAATCGGATGGCAGGCTACGACTGCATAACATACGCGTAACTTACTGTTCTATCCTGTAACTGGTCGCCAGTCGCCGGAGGCCTTCTGAACCGCGCGCGCAGCAAGCGGACCACGGCTGGTCTCACTTCCCTTTTGCGTATAAGCCGGCGCTGGTGGTTATGCCCTTCCTGCACAGGCGGTTCCGATGGGTCACGGTCCGCTTGCTGCGCGCGCGGTTCAGAAGGACTGGCTGTGCTTGAACAGACCCCGGGATTTCAAGGGCGGAGGCGGTGGCTAATTGTAGCGCACATCGGCCGCTTGCCCAGGGCCAATCAGCGCGCTCATGCCGGCGGAGATGGCTTCCTGGGCGCGAAGGCCGTCGCGGTGGGTGGTGGGGAATGGCGAGCCCGTGCGGCAGCACTCAATGAACGTGGCAAGCTCCGTTTTATACGCGGCGCCGAAGCGGTCAATGAACTCGGGTAGCGGGCGATTGTACTCGCGCTGCGGGAATGTCTTGCGGGCAAGCGGCTCCGTCCGTCCGCGCCGGCCGTAGGCTTCGACGGTAATCTCGGTCAGCTTCTGATCGAAATGGCCCACGTGAATCTGTCCCTCTTCACCAAAGAGAATCGTCTCCACGCGGTAGCCGGAGACGTGGTTGCGGCTCACTTGCACCTGCGCCAGCAGATCGTCGTCAAACCAAAGGCAGAGCAGGGCATCGTCGAAATCCTCCACGCAAGTGGTGAGTGCGTGACTGTAGACCCTTGAGCCGAGGGCCAGCGCTTTGGTGGGCGTCCGCCCGGTGAGCCAGAGAATTTCGTCCACATTATGGACGGACATGTCCGATAAAATGCCACCGCTCTTGTATCCATTTGGAGCGGGATTCGAATCCTCGAGGGCTGAGTACACCTTGAAGACCCGGCCGATGACGCCGCTTTCCATGAGCTGTTTTGCGTATTGAAGGGGCGCGTCGAAGCGACGCTGAAAGGCGAGCATCAAAGCCCGCGGATGATTGCGGTCGAGTTCGGCGGCAAAAGCGCGGTCGGCGTCTAGCGTGCCGGTCAGCGGCTTCTCGAGTAAGACACGAAACCCGGCCGAGATGAGGGCCGCCGAATGCTCCCGATGATTCTCGGTGGGCGTCACGATTACGGCCGCATTGCAGATGCGCGATTCGGCTAATTCTTCTACCGAGCGGAAAACGGGAAGATCCTGGCCAATCTCAGCGAGGAAGCGCTGAGCGCGGCCTTCATCGGGCTCAGCCAACGCGGCGAGTTCGCAAGCCTGTGTTTCGCGGGCGAGTTCATGCGCGTGGAGGGCATGTATCGCGCCCATGCGGCCTAGACCCGCCACGGCCACTCTCAGCGGTTCAATCATAAGCTCCCAAGAATACAATGGCCAGGTTTATGGACGGTGAACTTAGAGATTTCCGTTGAACGGCAAATTCCGCCCCTGTATTTTAGAGAGAACCATGGCCAAACAAGGTGCGAAACCGGCAGTGGAAGTCCCGGCTCATTTCTTCGAACAGGAACTTGAAGGAGAGGCGCCGCCGACTCTGAAAGTGATGGACATTCTCTATCGGCAGGCCGTGCAGATCTGGAACCTGCGGGCCTGGGATCTGCTGAGCGAGTCAGAGCTTGTTCTGGTGCGGGAGAACGCCGGCCTCCGGTATTGCTCCGTCATGGGTAGGCTCGGCGAGGTCTTTGCGGTGCAAGGCTATATCGGCGAGCAAGGGTATCGTGTCTTCCGCCGATTATCGTCGGGGCAGCTCACCGATTCCGGCGAGTATCTCGGCACTGTGCACGCGGTCACGCTGGATTTCGTTCAGGCCCGCGAAGTGACAGCCGCGGACCGGAGGTTGCTCACCGCGTTCAAACATTCCGCCCGTTCGATGGGTGTGTCGCCTATTTTCCGCTGCGTCCGTCCGGGCCACCGGCCATGGTTCATTACCGACGAGGAGGCGTGGACCCTGGCGCGCTGCTTAAGTGCGGTGATTGGAATGTGTACCCTCGTCTCTGGGAAGAAGAGCGTTCATTATTGGGATGTAGAGGACGTCTACCCATTGTTATCGCTAGTAGACGCAGAAGACGGCACAACGAAAGTTCACGTCGAACAAGTGCTTGCGCCCCTTCCAGCCGAACCGCCGCTGCCCGTTGCGCGCCTGGGAGTTGAGCAGATAGAACGGTTGCTGAAGTGGGCCCGAGCGACTGCCGGGGTGATTGAGCTCGATTATTTTGTGAGCGACGTTGTGATCGGAAAAAAGACCGAGCGTCCGACGTGCATGTGTATCGCGATGGCAGCCGACGCCAAAACCGGCGTCATCTTGAACTGGAACCTGCTGAAGCCATCCGATCCGATTCAGGAAGCGCTGGCCTCAACGCTTATGAATGCCATGGCGGCAAGGCAGAGCGTGCCCGAGCAGGTGCTGGTCAGGAGCAAGCGATTTCATGAGTGCCTCAAACTGATCGGCGAAGCGGCCTTGTTTCCGATCCGGGTGGCCCGCTCGCTCCCCGGAATCGACGGAGCAAAGGAATTCCTTCTACGCCAGATGAAGCGATGAGGTCTTCTGGCGGCTCACCGTGTCTAACCGTTTCTGGGGCGGGCTGCACGCCCGCGGTTCGGAAGTTGCGTGAGCGATCTGGGAACGTCAGAACCAGCGCCAACCGGTCGCTGTGTGGCGGTCGCGGCTCTGAAGGGTTGCGGCGAAGAGGCCACGGGGAACGGGTCGGCGGTTTATGCTTGTCATGAATGACGCGCTCTCTTGTGACGCGCTTAGAATCCATGCCCACGCCAATGACCGATAGACGCCTCTTTCTTAAGACCGGACTCGCCGCCTTCGCCGCCACGGCCTTCCCGCTCTCGGCAGACCCCGCCCGCACGAAGCCCCGCTTGGGCGTTGTGGTGGGTTTTTCCGCGGATAATCCACCCGACAAGGCCATCGCCCACGTGAAAGCCTTCGGTCTGACGTGCTGTCAGGTGTCGGTGGGAATGTCGCCCACGAGTCTTGTCGAACCTTTGAAAGAAGCGCTGGCCAAGTACCAGGTGGAGGCCACTGCCGCCATGACCCTGGGCACGGGCAAAATGGTGTGGGATTTCTACCAGGGTCCCTTGACCATCGGCCTGGTGCCGCCCCAGACGCGCGCTGCCCGCATCGACGCGCTGAAGCGAGCGTCGGATCTCGCCAAGCTTTGCGACATCAAGGCCGTTCACACACATTGCGGTTTCATACCTGAAAATCCAAATGAGCCGCTTTATTCGGAAACCGTGAAGGCGATTGCGGAAGTAGCGGGCCACTGCAAGGCGAACGGCCAAACTTTTCTGATGGAGACCGGGCAGGAAACGCCGGTGACTCTTCTGCGGGCGATCCGCGACGCAGGGTTGGACAATATTGGCGTGAATCTCGACACCGCCAATCTCATTCTGTACGGGAAGGGCGATCCGGTGGCGGCTCTGGATGTCATCGGCCAGTACGTGCGCGGTCTGCATGCGAAGGACGGTCTTTATCCCACTGACCCGAAAAACTTGGGAGAAGAAGTGGCTATCGGAAAGGGCAAAGTCGATTTCCCGGAAGTGATTCGCAAACTGCACAAGCTGCAATACACCGGACCCATCACGATTGAGCGGGAGATCTCCGGCGCCCGCCAGGAAGAGGATATCCGCGCGTCCATTGTTTACTTGCAAGGCTTGATCGATGCAACGTACGGATAGCCGCCGCCACCGCCTTGGGCTTTACACTAATCAGATGCTCCGCTTGTGTCTCAGCCTCTGCCTTGCCGTTTCGTTTGCTCTTGCCGCGGAACCACCCGACTGGAAAAAGATCGACGAAGAGACTCTGAAGCATTACCAGGCTCTGATCCGGATCGATTCCACAGACCCGCCGGGTAACGAGACCAGGGTGGTGGATTATGTGAAAACCGTCCTCGACGCCGAAGGCATTCCTTACATCGTGGCGGCGAAGGATCCGGCGCGCGCCAATATCATCGCCCGTCTCAAGGGGAACGGCTCCAAACGGCCGCTGTTGATTGTCGGCCACTCGGACACGGTGAAGGTGGATGAGAAAAAGTGGATCTACCCGCCTTTTAGCGCGACCCGCAAGGACGGTTATATCTACGGCCGCGGGACGATTGACGATAAGGACAACCTCACGGCTTCGCTGATGACGCTGATCCTGCTCAAGCGATCGGGCATCAAGCTCGATCGGGACGTGATCTTTCTGAGCGAAGCCGGCGAGGAGGCCGCCACCGGCCCCGGCATTGAGTACCTGGTGGAAGAACACTGGAAGGATATAGAGGCCGAGATCTGTCTGGCGGAGGGCGGCTTGGTGACGCGCCGCAACGGGGAGATCCGCTATGCGCTCATCCAAACAGCCGAAAAGTCGCCGAATCTGGTCCGGCTGACCGCGCATGGTCCGGCGGGGCACGGCTCGCGGCCGTTGCGAACGAATGCCATTGTTCATCTATCGCGCGCAGTGGAAACCATTGCCATGTGGGACCCGCCCATGCGGTTCAATGACACCACCCGCTACTACTTTGAGAAGCTGGCGTCGGTGTCAACGCCTGAAGAGGCGGCGCGCTACAACAGCCTGTTCGATTCGCAGAAGTCGGCGGCGGCGCGCGAATACCTGGCCCAGAATGAGCCCGGCAACTATTCCATGCTGCACACCTCCATTTCGCCCAACATCATTCGCGCCGGCTACCAGATCAACGTGATCCCATCCAGCGCGGAAGCCGAACTGGACGTCCGCGCGTTGCCGGATGAGGATATGCCGAAGTTCCTGGATGCGATTCGCAAACAGATCAACGATCCGGCGGTGGATGTGACGCTGGAGAAACGAAACGACCGGCCGCGCACGGACCCGTCGTCAATTCATTCCGAGGCCTATGCGGCGCTGGAAGCGGCGAACCGGTCCGTTTACGACACGTCGACGATTCCGGTGATGAGCACCGGCGCCACCGATATGGCGTTTCTCCGCGCCAGAGGAGTGCAATGCTACGGTATCGGACCGATGATTGACGAAGAGGATGCGCCGAAGGGCTTCGGTGCGCATAGCGACCAGGAGCGGCTACTGGAGGAAGCCATCTACAAGTTCGTTCGGTTCAATTGGGACGTGGTGACGAACCTGGCGGCATCGAAATGAGTCACAGGCCCGCGAGTTTCAAGGCCGGTTGGCCCGTCAGCATGCGGCGCGAGTAGTCGATTTGGCCGTTGTGGTAAGAGAGATGCCCGAGCGTATGGATGAGGTACTGGCGAGTGGATAGCGGCTTTCCGAGGACAATCTCCGGATAGTTCTCAGACAGATCTTCGTCCGAAAGGCCGGCAATCACGGCAGGAATCGTGTCGGTCAGCTCAGCGAAACGAGCCACCATATTGGCAACAGGAATGGATTGGCCGGTGAACTCCTCGTCGCGGTGGCGCTGGTACGCGATCTGCCCCAATTGCCGGCCGATGTACTCCCGAAGATTTCCTTCCAGGTGAAGCGCCAGGTTCCCCGGAGAGTTGGCGCAGTGCGGCGCTTTCGCCCACAGCGAGCCATCCTCGGGAAAGGCCTCCAGTTGTTGCCGGACGCGCGTGATGTCGCGGCGGTAGAGCTCGGCCAACTCGTGACTTAGTGACATGATTAGCGGCTGGCCGCGGAAGTTGTGGTGGGCGCCGCCGGGGTGGCCGGCTTCACGAACTTGTCGTACCAGGCAACCCAGCGCTCCATGCGGTCGCGCACGTAACTGGGTCGGGTAATGCCGTGGAACTCATTCGGATAGATGACCAGTTTCGTCTCAACGCCTAGGCTGCGCAGCGCCTGGTACATCTGTTCGCCGCCTTGCAGCGGCACGTTGAAGTCTTTCGATCCGCCCATAAAGAGGGTCGGCGTCTTGATTCGATCGGCGTGGAGGAACGGGTACGAGAGCTTGACATAGGTGTCCCAGCCCTGGGGGGTCCAGGGCGGGCCGATCTCATAGTCGTACTGGATAATGTACTGATCCACGCCGTAGAACGAGACGGTAAAGGCAGTGCCCGCGCCGCTGACCGCTGCCTTGAAGCGGGTGTCGCTGGCGATGGTGTAGTCGGTCAGGATGCCGCCATAGCTCCAGCCCCCCACAACGAGGCGGTCCGGATCGGCAATACCCATCTCGATGGCGTGATTGACGCCGGCGATGAGGTCTTCCACTTCATGGTGTCCCCAATCGGCCCAGATGGAGCGCGAATATTTCTGACCGCGGCCGGAACTGCCTCTATAGTTCACCTGCAAGACTGAGTAGCCGTTGGCGGCAAACCACTGGCGCATCATGTCCCAGCGATGGCCATCTTGTCCGTTGGGGCCGCCGTGAATGAAGAGCACCAGGGGAGTTCTGGTTCCCTTTACGTAGCCGACGGGTGTTGTCAGCAATCCGTGCGCCTCATTGCCGTCTTTGCTGGTGTATGAGACATCCTGTGTCTCGGCGACTTCAAGTTCGTTCAGGAGAGCGGTGTTCTGATGCGTGAGTTGGCGAAGCTTGCCGCCGTCCATGACATAGACTTCAGTGAACGAGGTATCGTTGCCGGAAAGGGTAGCCCAGCAGGCGCCTTGCGAGCTTGGATTTGAGACGACAATCGGCGGCGTTAACAGTTTCTCGACAGCGCCGGAGCCGGAGGCGCTGACGCGGGCCGGGTAGTCAGACCGGTCATCGTCCACCAAAAACTCAATCCATTGGCCATCGGCGCTGAAGCGGGGATTGGCGATCCCGCGATCGAGCTTCTCGACCGTCGCCAAAAGTTCCGCCGGCTTCGAACCATCGGCGGCAACGACTCCCAGGTGATGCATGGCGTAGGCGCCCCATTTCTTGTCCTCGCCGGCGACGAAGGTAATCGTTTTGCCATCGGGACTCCACTGTGGCTTGGCGCCGTCTACGTGTTGGGCGTCGGTCGTTAAAGCGCGTTCCGCTGAGCCCGGCTTTGCGTCACTGACGTAGACATCCCCAGACGGTTCGCGATCGGGGTCGTCATGATGGTTGCTCAAGAACGCGATCTTCGTTCCGTCAGGAGACCAGGAGGGCGAGGCTTCGTTGAACTTCGACTTAGTCAGCCGCTCCAGCTTAGCGCTGGAGATATCGAACAAGTAAATGTAAGTGTGGAGGCCGGACCGCAAATAGCCTTCGCGATCCTGCTTGAAGTGGTAGCGGTCAATGACGATAGGCTTGGGCGCTTTCGGCTTCGCGGCGGGGTCTTTGTCTTTATCTTTCTCAGCCTCCTCCTCGGGATCGGGATCGGCGATCACCAGCGCCAGACGCTTCGAATCGGGCGACCACTCATATCCTTCCAGGTTGCCCTTGACTTCGGTTAGCTGGTAGGCCTCGCCGCCGGACCGGTTCAGCAGCCAGATCTGGCTGCCTTTCGCCTTGCCCGGTCGAGAGGAGGTGAATGAGAGGTAGCGGCCGTCCGGGCTAAAGCGCGGTCCGCCTTCGCCTTCCGTGCTGAAGGTGATCTGACGGTCGCTGGTGCCGTCGATATCGGCCAGCCAGACGTGGGCCGCGCTCTTGTCCTCCTTTACGTCGATCGTAGAGACCACGTAGGCGACGCTTTTGCCTTCCGGCGAGCATTGCGGGTCACGCACCTCGCGAACGCGGGCGAGGTCGTCCAGCTTGAAGGGATGGCGCGCGGGCTGGGCGGTGAGGCCGCCGGCAGCGAGGATGCTCACCAGGAGCAGAGAACGAAAAGGAGGCATAAGAATACAGGTTACAGCGTTCCGCGGCGGGTCAGTTTGAGGACTTCAAGCCACAGCGAAGCAAAAACCGGCCGAGCGGTGGCTCCACCCCGCTCCCTAGCAGAAGCTCCCGGAGACCGATGCGCGATGCGAGCCGTATCGCGGACATCGGCTTCCGATAATCCGGTCAACGGCGAACGAGCTCTTCCATCGCGAGATTGGCCGTTGCGGGACGAAGGCTTTGGCATCCGGGCAGTAGATATCGTGTCTCGAAGTTGCCCGTGCCGTCGAGAATAGGATCCTCGTCGTTTGAGGGTGTGAGGTAGAGCCATTGCCGTTGCAAATGGGAGGCGTCCACATAATCCCGGTCAATCAGCTTCGGCCTGCCAACGCCACTTCGAGCCAGCGCTTTCGGCCTGGAAGACGCCCAGCGCAGCGATCCTGCCGAATGGAGCGCCTCTACAACCGTGGAGTTTTGTGCTATCGCACGGGGCAAGAGACGACGCTCATCTCATCTCGTCAGTGGCGTAGTTTCTCAGTTTCATTTCTTGGTGTCAGCCTCGAAATGTATACAGAGAATAGCCAAGCCGCCCAAGAGCAGGGGCCTCTGGGTAAACCAGCCATCCGCTTTAAGGCGCCCGGCTCCGGTGCCGCATAGATAAGGACGAGCCCAAATGGTATCGTTGTTACGGCTCCCGCTTGCGTCACTCGCCGTCGTATCGGCTGAACGATTAAATATCAATCCAGCCAAGAAAACAACCAAACCGCAGAAGATAGAAATCGTTCCGTAGTATGAGAGCAGCGCCTCGCCGCAGAGGGCACCGGAACCTTGATGCGCCAAGTGCGCCATCGTCAGCTACCGAAATAACGTGAATGAGTGGTTTACCGCTTGCCCTCAGCATTGCGGTTCTATTCCGGGTACGTCTCAACTCCCGCCGCCCGAATACCCCTGTGGAAGACGCTACGCTCAAGAATTGAACAATGAGTTCGACTACAGGACTTCCTAGGCGCGTCTGCGCGTTTTATACAGTCGCTTTGAGTAGCGCTGCAGCGAGAGCCTTTGCTGACGTAACATCAAGAGACAAACACGCAAACGTCTCACCTTTTCCGGCGCGCGACAAGGCAATGGCGATGGTCGCATTGTCGTTTCGCTGTACGCTCGCGCCGCCGAGATCAAAGCTGACGGGAACGGTGCCTTCGGGAGCTAATTCCGCGTCGTTCAAAAGTCTCGGCAGCGCCAGCCGTGAGCCAGTTATTTCGATTCGCTCCATAGCCGCTACGCTACCACGTTGTCACGGTTAGGTCCGGCTCCTCGCATTACATAGTAGAGTGAAAGCGGTATGTCGAATCCGCCTGAGGTCCTCTTTGACCGGTACCTCCGGGCGCTTAGCAAGGCCGAAGATCGCAAACGCTACAAAGGGAAAAGGACCTGGCCAGCCTGCCCATCCAGTGTTGGGGCAATGGCTGAGGATTCAAGAGTGGTTTAACGAGTCCCTCAACCAAGAAGGAGATATTGATGGCCACGTCGAGCATCCTCCGTTTCATCTTGATTTCATGGACGATTACTGGGCTTCGAACGCCATCGCGTTTCGAACGGATGAGTACTCGTTCGTCGGCCTCACCATGACGTTAGTCGCTACATTGTGGGACGTTTGCCGCCGTCTGAGCAGATCCGAAGCCATCGCGGCGCTACTTGATGTCGCGCAACCCTTAGAGGAGTGCGGGCCGCTTCACGTGCTGCTGTCTCAAATTCGGCACAGATTTATCGTGGCGCATGAATATACGCACCATGTCCACGGGCACTTATCCCCGGAGGGCACTGAGTCTGTCTTCTTCAACGAGATTCTGAACAGCGAGAACGGGAACCTGGCGGCGCAGACCTTTGAGGTCGCTGCGGACGCTTACGCTGCTTTTCAGGTCCTGGCTAATCTGGATGGCGACTGGCGATCACAGGCAGTGGGGCTTCTAAGACTGGATACGGAATCAGCCAGCGTCCAGGACCAACTGCTTTTTTCTTGCTTCGTCGTTGGTATAGGGGCATATCTGTTTTCTCGTCGTCCTGACGTTGTGGATAGTGCCAATATTTATAATTTGAGCATCCACCGCAGTCCGCGAGGATGGACTATATTATGTGCCAAGCTGTCAAATGGTCCAAAGCAAGTCACCCCAGTCTCACCGCGCAGATCATACCAGATCGATTTCAAGAGATAATGAACGCTGTGGCAGCCGCCACGGCCGAAATGAACGGGGGTAAGGATTGGACCGCGCAGGTTGCGTTCCTCAAATCCGATGGCGGTTCCGCATATTTGAAGAAACTGGATGAAAGCGTCGAAAAGTCCATACAAATCTTAGGGAGTAGTAAATCAGAAGCGTGAAGAATTCTGATCCCAGGGCCTGAACTGACGTTATCGTAGCTTCTTGCCCCGTTGAAATTTGGCGGGAAGTGCTCGACAGAAGTCTCGAATTCGTCTGGCCGTCCGTGACTGTGGGCGACGCTTACTTTGATGCCGGTGAAGAGTCGGAGTGTTTAACCGGCGGTCCCTCGTTCTGGGGATCGTATCCAATGGACTTCATAAACATCTTTTGAATGTCCCCTATCCCCGATGGCCGTCTCATCAGACGATCAGCTACCGCAAGAGGTCCGAGAAGTAAGCTCATCGGGAATATCAGTACCGGCCAAAGCAGGGCGAAAAGGGCGACGCCTTGCGTACCTTTAGCCCACAGCAGGTACGTCGCTATTGGACAAGCAATCCACTTCAGTCTGACAACCAGGGCCCCCAACCAGGCAAGCTCTGGAACAATGAATCTATGCCTAACGAACAAAATCCAAAGCACGTCAGCGATGAGAGCGGCGGCGACAACGGACCACCACGTAAAGAACAAAAGCGCCACCGGGGCTAATGGCTGAGAAATGAAAAGCGGCCAGTTCTGCCACTCTACTGCGCGAAGCCAACACCATCGCAAATTATCGTCGTCTGAGTGCTCAAACGAGTTCCACATAAACGATCCCCTTCCGCTTCGGCGATTAGCGACGCTCGCCGCGTGATCTGCCGTCGCATTGTTCTGCTGGGACGCATCGGACCCGGGCGCAGAACTCCTGTAGCTCTGTGCCTCAGCCTCATCCTGATCGGCGGCCATGCCGAACCAGCGTTCAGCCTCGGTGTCGCTCTGGACTACGCCGGTTCCGCTGCGGTACATGGAGCCGAGTCTGCGCTGTGCCTGAGCGTTACCCTGATCGGCGGCCATGCGAAACCAGCCGGCAGCTTCAACGTAGCTCTGCGCTACCCCATGACCGTATTCGTACATGCACCCGAGCTCGCACTGCGCCGTAGAGTCACCCTGATCGGCGGCCTTGCGAATCCAACGGGCGGCTTCAGTGTAGTCCTGCCGCACACCAAAGTTCGTTGGGTCGTATTGCCTGTAGTAGATCAGACCTAATTCGCGTTGCGCTCCTGCTTCCCCGAGTTCCGCAGCGATTCGGTACCAGCGCTCAGCTTCAGCTTCGTCGAGCGATACTCCCGCCTGGCGTGCAAAATAGCACATCAGGTAAAGCTGGCCCCGCGCTCCAACGTGCCCCTGTTCGGCGGCCTTGTGGAGCCACCTGAGAGCTTCGGTGTAGCCTTGCGCCAGTCCTCGCCCGTCGCGGTACATAAACTGCAACTCTACCTGGAGCACAAGCGCTTCACAGCCACCGGCCTCGCTAAACCAGCGGACAGCCGCGGCTCTGTCTTGCGTTACACCGTCACCACTCTCGTACATGAGGCCAAGCGCACCTTGCGCTATAAAATTACCGTCTTCGGCTGCCTTCCGAAGCCAGCGCGCGGCCTCGGCATGATCGTGCCTTACCCCTTCCCCGTTTCGGTATAAGAAGCCGAGCTTGCATTGGGCCTCAGCGTCACCTTGGTCGGCGGCCTTGCGAAACCAGTGGGCGGCTTCAGCGTCGTCCTGAGTTACGCCCCGACCGCTGCGATGCATGAAGCCCAATTCGCATTGCGCACTAACATTACCCGCGTCGGCAGCCATGCGGAGCCAACGGAGCGCCTCTGCATGATCCTGGCCGACCCCTTCACCGCTGCTATATAAGAGGCTGAGCTCGTACTGCGCTCGAGCATCACCCTGATCGGCGGCCTTGCGAAACCATTGAGCGGCTTCAACGCAGTCCTGCACGACCCCGTCGCCCGCTTTGTACGTATCGCCGAGGTCTTTTTGCGCCCCGGCATCCCCATTGTCGGCGGCGCTGCGCAACCAACGGAAGGACTCAGCTTTGTCCTGCGCCGCCCCCTCGCGCCCGTACATGAGACTTAGCATGTACTCTGCCCTAACATTGCCCTGGTCGGCTGCCTTGCGAAACCATCGGATCGCCTCGGCGTCGTCCTGCGCCACCACTCGCCCTCTCGCATAAATGTGGCCGAGCATGCGCTGCGCGTCAGCGTGGCCCTGGTCGGCGGCGTCGTAGAACCAGCGGAAGGCTTCGGCTTCATCTTGCAGTACACCTTGGCCCTCCAAATACATCATGCCCAGTTTGTACTGCACGTCAGCGTCAGCCATGATTGCCTCGCGTCATGCCGGAGAATGTCACCTTAAGAATGGTCTGCGCGACGTCAGCCCCTCTAATTCTAGCCGCCCTGTATTACCCATAAAGGATTTAGATCCAGGGCGGAGCAGAGCAGGTTCGAATACCAAATTGAGTTGGCTCTGCTCGGCAAGTCTAGCCAAACAAAGATCCATATCCTTGCTCGCTCTCTCCCTCGCAACCTAGAAATATCCGCCGACGCGGCGGGATGTTGGCGTGGCGCCGCCTCACCCAAGCTGCGGTACAGCCCCATACACGCCCCCCAGATATTTCTGATAGTAGTTGTCGTTTCTGCGAACCGACTGGATGTCCTGCAGCGCATAAACGCGAGTACGCCCACCCGAATCCTTCTCGCAGAAATAGATCTCCTCTTTTACCAGGTCATCGAGCAAGGAGGCATTGTGGCAACTCATCCAAATCTGAGCGTCCCGGTGATTTCTCACCGGGTCATAGAACCAGCGTAGGATCTCCGGGAGCACCGCTGGATGGATGGAGAGATCTAATTCGTCTATGACTGCGATGCCGCCCGCTGCGATCGTCTGGATGAGCAGCGGAAATACCCGGACGAACTGGCGCGTTCCGTGGCTCTCGAGTTGCATGGGCATGGGGTTCGCCAGCCCCTCGTGCTCGAATCTTGCCACTGGGCCTCCATTGATGGAATCGATGGACATGCCCTTAATACCAAGATCGACCCGCTCAATCTCCCGATTCAGCGCCTCCAGCATGGCGGGGTTTTCCGCGTAGTACCTGACGATATTCCCTTCCGGGAAGTCTGTCTTGTCGACGAGAATGTTGCTGACGATGCTGGCCGCCAGCCGTTGAAAAAGAAGAGACGGACCATGATCGAACTGCGCCATGGTAGAGATAAGACTCGCATTTGCACGCACTTTGGAGATTACCTGCCGGTAGCCCGGCAAGCCAAAGCCTTTGCCGAATCGAACGTTGCCTTGCGCGTCCCGCTCGAAAAATCGAAGCGTCTTGCCGCCGATGGGCCACTGTCTTAACGATTCAGAAGCGACGGCCTTCGGCTTTCCGTTCTCGTTCCGAAAGCCGACTTCGTAAACGTACTTGGCACATTCACCGTGACACTCATGGATCAGGCTAGCGGGTCCGGTGAAATGGATGGCCAGCCTAGTGGGAAGATGGACAGCCTCCCGGTCGTTGAAACACTCGCATGGCTGGAAGCCGTCCGGTGCGAGTTGGAAGCTGTGTTGAACAAACCAGCTCAAAAAGGCCAGTGGCCCGCAATACAGTCGACTTTCCGGAGGCATTCGCGCCAAATAGAGCGACGACTTTGGGCACGCGCTCTTGAGCGCCGGCACGGATCTCCGCGAAACGCCCGGCAATGTTTGGCACGTTTTCCGTGATTCGCAGATCCAGGACTTGCGGCAGCCGGATGGAGTAGAAATTTTCAATTTCGATCCGCGAAATCATTAAAGTGGTCCGCAACGAGTCAGCAACGCTGTCTATACGCGCTACATTAGCATATTTCGGCTAATCTATTGACTATACGCGGGCAGAAATAGAGGGGCCCCGAACCCGAGTAACCGGCGGAACAACGGCGGTGAGGGTCCGGGCGTTGACCGTCAGGGCGTTGAGCCTCTCTAAAGCCAAAATCTCTGTGATAACTTCTCTGGAGTATCGATCACAGCAGTCGGCTCCAGATTAATCGTCGAAAACAATCCTTCGATGCCGATTTCTTCAAGCGATAAGGACATCATCTCGCGAACGATCGCCGTGTAGTCATCACTCAAAATCGTCGACTGAGGACAAAGATTGGTGATCAGGACCAATCCAGTGGGATGAGAATCGACGACGGTAAATGCGAGATCGGGTCTGTGCTTGCGCAAGGCGAGAAGGGTGCGCCATACGTCGCCCGGCCGCCAATCCTTTCGGTGCGCCTCAACCGTCGGCGACGGCGTGCGACTGGCAATCGCCATTTCCACGGGGACGCAATCGTGCAACACGATCACTGAGTTGCGGCGGCAGTGGCGCTCCGTATTAGAGAAGTCACGCAGCAGGAACTCGCAAAGATGCAGCCCGTCCAGGAACGCCAAATCGACGGGACCATCGAATATCCGAGTTAAATCGTAGCGGCGGAAAAAGGCGTCGCTGGGGATTTGGTAAAAAGCGCAGAACGGCTTCCTGCCGATGACATCTTGGTTGAGGTCAAATCTCGGATCCACCGCCACCGACGCGCAATTGGCAATGGATAGGGAAGCGCCGCTGCTGGTCCCGATTTCGAAATAACTCGCTGGGGCGAGCCGTTCATGCAACCACCTCAAGACGGTGAAATAGTGCGTGCCCTCAAGGTCCGGCACCGAGACTCGGTGCCGCTCTTCATCGGTGGAAAGGCTCGTTGCGGTCATGGGTGGGGTGAGAAGGGTCCCGTTACGCCTCAAGAAGTTGGATTGCGACTCATCAGCGTATCGGCCCACTTGATAAAGTACTTTACATTCGGGGCGTCGGTGTGGCCGCCATCGTGCTGCCGCCATGCCAACTGCCCATCCAGCAGTCCAACGTTCACCGGTGGCATCTTTTCTGTGTGATAGTCGCTCGATACGCCAAGGGCCTTGGCCCCCAGGAGCTCAAACACCGGCTGCGCCGCCACAGTGGCCATGTAGCTTCCTTCCTGATCGAGCCACTTCGCGTCGCCCGCCGCAGGAACGCCGTAGCTGATAAAGGTCATCCGAGGCGCGCACAAGGCGATGAGCTCATGTGAATCGACAGGCAAGTCCCCCGGATTTTTCGAGCCGAAGGCTGAGTCTGACGCTCCATACTTCAAGAAATTGCCGGCCATCCAGTGGTACTCGCCGCTACCGGTCAGGCTTTCCACCGCTTCACCGAAGTTGCGCCTATTCAGCTTGGCCCCGCCCTCACCCGAAGAGCCAATCAACCCCATCGCAAAGCGCTGCTCAAAAGCCAGGGTCACCAGGGCGGCCTTGCCATACCGGGATACGCCTTCGATGCCCACATGTTTGGCGTCGACGGACGGGTCGGTTTCGAGGTAATCGAGCCCCCGCGCCGCACCCCATGCCCAGGCACGAAGGGATCCCCAGTCGTCGGGTTTACGGGGCTGGCCTTTGTTGACCAACCCAATGATTCCGCGCGTCAGGCCGGCGCCGTTGTCAGCTTGGATGCTCCCGGGGTCGATCATTGCGTAACCCCAGCCATCGGCAATCAGTTGCGATGTCGTCGGCGGGTCGCCTGCGGGACGGGGACCTCCGAGCCCGAAGGATGGCGTCAGCGCGTTGAGCGGGCTGTAGCCGGGGTATGCGGCGAAGATCGAAGCCAACTCGGGATCGTTTTTCTCAAGCAAGGCTTTGAGGGCCCGATTAATGCGCTCCATATCCTCTTGAGGCGGCTGCGCCGGACTTGGCAAGCCCGTTCTGCCGAACATCATCAATAGCGGGACTGGTTTCTTCGCATTCGCAGGAACCACGACGGTCATTGCGATATTCACTTCGATTTGTGGAAACGCGGAATTATCCACGTGTCCCACCAGTTGTTTCGCAATCACCGGCGTAAAGCCGAGAAACTCGCGGTCCGTCACTTTCACTGTCCAGGTCACCTTCGGCAAGTTCCTGGGCAAGCGTCCATAAACTTCCCGTTCGAAATCCTCCACAATCTCGGGACGGCGCTCAGTCCACCACATTTCAGCGGTGGTCACGCGCTTCCCATTCTTCAAGGTCAATAGATCCGGCAGATTGGGAAACGGATTTGCGAGCGATTCATCGTAATTGGCGTGATTCGGCGCTTTTTCGTCGCCGCTGGGGCCGGGCCGCAGCGCCTTAATGCCGAGCTGGTCCATCATATTCCGGTGATCCTGATCGGCCGTCATGCCCGCCGGAGCGGACGGCTGTGCAGCGTCCCCGAAGAGCGAGCCCAACATCAAACTACAAGCGACGGTCAAACTCAGCCGCCAAACACGCTTCCCAGCAATTACTGACTCAAACACGAAACGCCTCCACAAACTCGATGGTCTCCTTGGAGGACGAAACGGTCCTCTGTGGCGTTACTATACCCCGCGAGATCGATCGATAATCCGGCAGTCATCGTCTGGCGCGATGGTGGGCCGCGGCCGTCCAGCAGATGGGCTTGATTTCTTGACGTGTACGGGTAAACGGCGTACAGTGGGGAAACCATAGGTCAGGAGCATTCCATGCCGCGCCGAGCCACCACCCGCACCACCCGGCTGGAAGCCCACATCACGCCCGATGCCCTCGCCGTCGTCCGCCGCGCCGCCGAAATCCAGGGCCGCTCGGTCAGTGACTTTGTCGTTGCGGCTGCTCAGGAAGCGGCGCAAAGGACTGTCTCTGAGATCGAGGTTGTCCGCCTGTCGCGTGCAGCGCAGGAAAAATTCGTCGCGTTGCTGTTAAAGCCTCCGGCGCCGCCGCCCGCCCTGAAGAAGGCCTTTGAACGTCACCGCGCCCTGGTCCGCCAGCAGGGCGGCGCTTCTGCGCTAGAGCATGGACAGACCCTTTCGTATTGAAGCCCTCTCCGCGGATCACGACCGGTGGTAATTTACCAGTCTCTGTCCCGAAACTTACTGTTTATGAAACGTGACAGAGCGGCAGAGGGGAAACAGTCTTGCACGGAGAAATGCTTTACGAACTGTTTCCAGTTGAGGAACATACCGGGGCGGCTCCGGCCCGATCCAATACGTGTCGTTGTCGCCAAACGGCTCCCACGCTTCAAACGCCACGCCGTCAAGTTCGAAGCGGCAAGAAACGTCCTGGCTGAACCAAGAGAGCGACGGCGACCACACGTTCTGGACACCGTCAATCGCTGCGGCAACGAGGAACTTCGCCTTTACCCGCTTGCTCACGCGCGCGGTTCAGAAGAGGGCGTCGGTCGCTCTGCGAACGTAGGGACCAGCACCGCCCGGTCGCTCCCTGAGGGCTGTGAGAAATTGGTGCCTGACTTAAGCGCCTTCGAGAGTCTACTGAAAATTAAGGCTTACGAAAGGGCGCTACGCGCGGCTCAGGCGGACGGGCTGTCTTGGACGATGGACCCAAGATTTCAAGAGCGCAGCCCTTGGTTAGGCTCAAGGAAGCGAAACCGGAAGGGCCTGGCCCAAGCGAGTAACAACATCCACACCGGGCTGACCTGTACACTTTGGTTTGCGAGTGAACCAGAGTGAGTGAACCAGTGAGTAACGAGCCGGCCCTTCTTTCCATTTTCGAGACGCCCGATCCGAGTCTTCTGCGAGTGCCAACCCATGCCGACGGGCCCAGCGGATTGATTCCTTTGAACGCCGACCTCCTGCTGAATGCGCCGTCCGGCACGCTGTTCGGACTTTCGCAGGACGTGGGCATGGGGTGGAAGCCTCAGGACTTGAGAGGCGCCGAAATTCTGTTGTTGAGCACCCATGGCGGCCTGCGCGCCGACGATGGGACGCCCATCGCCTTGGGCTACCACACCGGACATTGGGAGGTGGGCCTGCTGGTGGCCGAAGCGGCGCGCGAGATTAAGCGAGCCGGCTCCATCCCTTTCGCCGCGGCCTGCACCGATCCCTGCGACGGGCGGACCCAGGGGACGCCGGGGATGTTCGATTCCCTGCCCTACCGCAACGACGCGGCGACGGTGTTCCGGCGCCTCATCCGATCGCTGCCAAACCGGGCGGGCGTGGTTGGGATCGCCACCTGCGACAAAGGCCTTCCGGCGATGATGATGGCGCTGGCAAGCTGCGGGTCATTGCCCTCGATTTTGATCCCGGGCGGCGTGACGCTGCTGCCGGCGAAGGGCGAAGATGCCGGTAAGGTGCAGACCATTGGAGCGCGGTTTGCCCACGGTGAGATCTCGCTTGAATATGCGGAGGAGGTGGCTTGTACAGCATGCGCGACACCAGGCGGCGGCTGCCAGTTTCTGGGGACGGCTGCCACGTCGCAAGTGGTTGGCGAGGCGCTGGGACTCTCGCTGCCGCATACGGCGCTTGCGCCCTCAGGCCATCCGATTTGGCTGGACATGGCGACACGTTCGGCGAAGGCTATCCTGCGTATGCATCGCCGGGGAATGGGTACGGCCAGCGTAGTAACGCCCGCGGCACTGCGAAATGCGATGGTCTTACATGCGGCGTTTGGCGGTTCCACGAATCTGTTGTTGCATATTCCAGCCATCGCGCACGCGGCGGGATTGCCGCGGCCGACGCCCGACGATTGGACCTCGCTGAACCGGCAGGTGCCGCGGCTGGTTGACGCTCTGCCGAACGGTCCGCGCAACTTTGCCACGGTTCAGGTTTTCCTCGCCGGCGGCGTGCCGGAGGCAATGCTGCATTTGCGCAAAGCGGGGCTGCTGGATACGAAAGTTCTAACGGTGACGGGTGAAACGCTGGACACGTGCCTGGATTGGTGGGAACAGAGCAATCGGCGGCGCGAGTTAAAGCTGGAACTGGAACGCCGCGATGGGATCGATGCATCCGACGTCATTATGGATCCGGCGCAAGCGAAGTCACGGGGCCTGACGCCGACTGTTTGCTTTCCGACGGGGAATCTGGCGCCTGAAGGATCGGTAGTGAAAAGCACGGCGATCGATCCGGCGGTTGTCGGCGAGGACAATGTGTATCGCAAGCGCGGCAGAGCGCGCGTGTTCACCACAGAGCATCTCGCCATCGCCGCCATTAAGTCTCACATGATTCTGGACGGAGAAGTGCTGGTGCTGATTTGCGGTGGACCGCTGGGCTCAGGCATGCAGGAGACATACCAGGTGACTTCGGCACTGAAGCATCTGGGATTTGGAAAGAATATTGCGGTTCTGACTGACGCCCGGTTTAGCGGCGTGTCAACCGGCGCCTGTATCGGCCATGTGTCGCCGGAAGCGCTGGCGGGCGGGCCCATCGGGAAGCTGCGGAATGGCGATGTGATTGAGATTGTCATTGACCGGAATACGCTCAAGGCGTCGGTGAATTTTGTGGGCGAAGGGAAGACGGAGTTCTCGGCGGAAGCGGGAGCGGCGATTCTCGCGGCCAGGCCGCCGCGTGAAGATTTGGCGCCCGATCCGCTCCTGCCCGATGACACCAAGCTGTGGGCGGCGCTGGTGCAGGCCAGCGGAGGAGTTTGGGGCGGATGCGTTTACGACACACAGGCGATTACGGAACGGCTGCGCGTAACCGGGACTTTGCTGGGCCAGCCCACAGCCTAAAGGATGTGCCACCACAGTTGCCGCAAGGGTCCCCCCGTGGCGCGGGCCACGCCTAAAAAATCTAGAACACCACCTTCATACCGAACTGAATCTGCCGTGACGTTGTCGCGGTGCTAGTGATCAGACCCGCGGTTGAGCTCACTTGTCCGCTGGAAAAGACAATCGCGTTCGGAGTACCGAAATTGGCGTGGTTCAGCGCGTTGAAGAATTCTGACCGGATCTGCAGTTTTACGCGCTCAGTAATGGCGATGTTCTTGAACAGCGACACGTCAAGGTCGGCGAGACCCGGCCCGGTCAACACGCCGCGCCCTACGTTCCCATAAGTGCCCGCCGTGGGCAGGACAAACGCATTGGGATTGAACCATTGATTCGGATTCCCTTCCACAATCGGCCCGCTGAAGGTTGTGCTGTAGGAGGGGCGGTCCGGGTTGCGGGTATCGCCGTCGCCCGAACGGTTCGAACCGACTTGCGGAGTGACGGGGAATCCGCTCAGCAGCGTGGCAATTCCATTCAGTTGCCAGCCGCCGATGAATTTATCGCCGGTGTCAGAGACATTCCCAAACCAGGCTTTGCCGCGCCCGAGCGGCAGCTCGTAACGGGCCGACAAACTGGCCTGATGATCGGCATTGAGCGCGGACGGCCCCCAGTCAGCCCGCAGGTCATTGCGATTCAGCACCATCTGGGCTTCGTTGCTGGCCTGCGCGCCGGTCAGCGCGGAATTGATGTCCAGGTTTTTTGACCACGTGTAGTTCGCGCGAAATTCCAGGCCATGGCTGAATCGCTGCGTAACGTCAGTCTGAAGCGCGTTGTAACTGCTGTTGCCTTCCGTGTACCAAAAGAAGCCGCCGGAGAGGTAGGGGTTGGGCCGCGTCCCGACGGGGATATAGCTAACGCCTTCGGCGACCTTCCCTTTCGCCGAACCCACGCCGCCCGAAACGCAGCCCGCTACATTTTGACACACCTCGGCCGGAATGCTGTTCGGATCGATGCTGATCAATTCGTGGTACCCGAATGACCCGACGTAAGCCACTCTCAGTGACATCTGATTCGTCAACTGCCGCTCCACAGTGAGATTCCATTCGTTCACCGCCGGGGTTTTGGCGTTGGGCTGAACGCCTTGCGGCGCATAGGTAGTGCAAGGCGCGGCAACTCCCGGGCCGCACTGGGGCGGGGGTTGCACTCCTTTCGCGACGGGAACAATAGATGGCAGCGGAACGTTCGCGTACGAAGCCGTTCCGTTGTAGGGCGGCAAGGAATTCACCAGAAAACTGAGATCGTCAATCAGCGAGTAGTAGACGCCATACCCGGCGCGAATAGCCGTTTTTCCGTCGCCCGCCGGATCCCACGCCAGCCCAAGCCGCGGACCCAACAGGTGGGCGGCGTTGTTAGCGGTGAAGAGCGATTTGCCCACCAGGGGGTTCGTCTCCAAAACGCCGGCTGAATTTGTGATGTAATTCGAAGCGCGGCCATCGGCCTCATTCCAGCCATCGGTGAATTCGTAGCGCAGGCCGGCGCGCACCGTCAAATTCCGCCGCACTTTCATTACATCTTCGGCATACCAGGCGCCCAGAAAGCTGCGGAAGGCCAACTCGCTGGGATTCGGCACCACCTGAAAGCTGCTCACCGTTCCTTGCAGGAACGTGGTTAGGCTGGTGAAACTGGCCTGGCCCAGTTGGCGAGAAGCCGTATCTTCGTTATCCTGTAGCGGCTGGAACCAGACGCCGACATTGAATTGATGGATGCCCTTCGTAAATTGGAAGTCATCCTCATAGGTAAAGAGGTTTCTCCGGTTCCAGACGTTCGCCGCGTTATTCGGGCCGGCTGATGTAATGGCCGATGCGCCGGTGGTGGTGACGCCACCTCCTATCACAATTCCGCCCGGACCCCCACTGCCTGTCACAAAATTGAGGTCCGAAGGGAACGATGTCACCTGCGGGGCGTTGAAGTTGAATGCCGCCCGGGAGAAACCCAACCGGGCCGTATTCAGCGCTTCAGGTGAAAAAATGTGCGTTTCCTGCAAGCTGGCTACTTGACTCACCAGAATCAGGTACTGCGCAAACAAGGGGTCGGACGCAGGCGTCAGGTTAGTGCCGTCATCAATCGTGTACGCCGCGGTGAGGGTATCGCGATCGCCAATCGCGTAGTCCCCGCGCATGGTGCCGAAGTCTTCATGGACGCTCTGGCGAGGATTGTTGTAGGAAAGCGCAATCCCGGTGGGCACGCCGTTCGAATATAACTCCGGACCGTTGGCCGCGGGCCACAGCGCCATATACTTCAGCATCGCGGGATTGAGCTTCGCAACAGGCTTATAGATGCCGGCGGCATTGGGGAGCAAGCCCAGACGCGCCTGGGCATCAGGCACTTCGCTCAAGCTGCTTTCGGCCAGCGCCTGGCGGAAGCCTTCATAGTTGCCGAAGAGGAACAGGCGGTTCTTGATCACGGGTCCGCCCAGCGAGCCGCCAAACTGATTCCGGCGGAACGGCGGCACGAAGCCGCGGTCGAAGAAATTTCTCGCGTCCAGATCGCTGTTACGGAGGAACTCAAACAGCGTTCCGTGCACGGCATTGGCTCCCGATTGCGTAACCACAATGACCTGCCCCCCCGCCCGTTTGCCGTATTCGGCCGAATAGGTGTCGGTCAGAATGTTGAATTCGCGAACGGCGTCAATGCCCAGTAGTTCCCCGCTGGCTCCGCCGGGCGTGTCGGCCAGTTGGCTGGAGCCGGTGTATTCAATTCCGTTCAAGAGCACGATGTTGTCCGCGGGCCGCCGGCCTTCCACGCTGAATGTGTTGCCGTTACTGGTGCTGGTTCCGGCGCTTTTCAGGGTGAAGTCGATGGCGCCGGGATTCAAAGTGATGAGATTGTCGAAACTGCGCCCATTCAGCGGAAGATCTTTCACTTGGCTCGCGCCCACCAGTCCGGCAGTCGATTCCGTAGTTGTGTTGACGATTGGCGCTTCGTCTGAAACGTTGACTTCGGAGACGAATGTCCCCACCTCAAGCTGGAAATTCACCGTGGCGTTCTGATTCAGCGTCAGCGTGACGCCCGTCCGGTTCACCGGCTTGAATCCGCTCTTCTCGGCGCGGACTTCCGTTGGTCCAAGGGGCAGGGCCAGAACCTTGTAGTTGCCGGATGCATCAGTTGTGTCGCTCCGCCGTGCTCCGGTTTCGAGGCTGGTGACGGTGATGCTGGCCCCTGGAACGCCACTTCCCGAGGGGTCCACCACCGTGCCCGATAGAGCCGCTGTGACCTGCGCGTGGATGGGGCGCGCACCAGCCAGAAGGAGCAGTCCCACTGCCGCAAGTCCGAGAACCACGGCGAAAAGTGACTTAAGCGTCCACAACCCTTCCGAGCCGCGACCGTCCGGGAGCGACCGCGTTGCTGGTCCTATCCCGCTAGCCGGTCGCTCCCTCACGGTCGCGGCTCGGTCTGCTCGGCGGCTCGGTCGGGACATTGTCCGAGCAAATGTGAGCGTGAGGAGATGAAGCATCGTAATCAACAACCAGTTTAGTGAACACGCCCGTGAGTGGCTCGAAGAGGATAACCTGACGTATAGGTAGCCGGCGCGGCCGCAACCTGCGGGGCGGCCCGTTGGCAGGATGGGCCACCACCACTGTCGCTCCCTGAGATCCGAGAACGTTGGAAAAAACCTCAATCTAATGTCAGGAGGGCACCGCAGCAGCGAGTCACTGCCCGTTACCCGATTGCTTACGCGCGCGGTTCAGAAGTTGCGTGAGCGATCTGCGAACGTCAGAACCAGCGCCGCCGGCCGCTCCCTGATGATCGGGCTCTGCAGCACCGCGGGAGGCGCCCGCTCCGAGCACGTAAGTTGTCAAGCCTATTCCTCCCCACACAGTTCATTCTAGTCAGGCTCGCGCAGGCAGCTATGCACCATCCGGAAACGATCATAGCTACTTCCGCTTGCGCAAGGCGAAGAAGGCTTTCTTATCGAGCGCGGCGTCCACTGCCACATCGAAGAATCCCACCATCATCTCTTCCCATGTCTGCTCGCCCCACCTCACCGCCGAGTCCGGATCGGGATTGTTCGGGTTGTTGCGTGAGTTATCCCATTCGGCGGTGGCGCTAAGCGTCGCGCCGGCGGGAAGCCGCAGCGGCTCGGCCAGGCGGTAGCTCATTTGCCAGTGGAAATCCCAATTCACATCGAGGAGCGTGCGGGGCCTTTCTCCCGGTAAGGCAACCGAAAACGTGAAGCGCTTGCCGCGCGCGTGCAGATGAGGAAACAGGTTCAGCAGCAGCGCATCGCCAGGCATGGTTCCGTGCACACTGGCGCGATAATCCGGTACGCCTGGTGGAATCAGGAACCGATCATTGGTGAGTTGCAGGCTGAGCACGCGCTGCGTAGGCCGCTGCTTTGAAAACACCAGACCGATGGACGTCTGGTCATGCGAAGCCACGCCGCGGGTGGTGTAGTGCATCTGGAAGACAAGATCGGAACCGGCCTTGATGAACTTGGCCATGCCCGCGGGCCACCGGTCCGGCAAACTGCCCGGGGCATACACCAGCAGCAGATCGCTATCGGTCCAGGCGGCGCCCTTCCGGTCTTCTTCAGAAGTGAGCGTGCGGCTGGTGAAGGTGGGCCCAACAGGCGCGCCCTTCATCCATGTTGAGCCGGGCTCGCGAACGTAGACGACGGCATGGTGGACGGCGGCGCGGTCGCCCGGACGAATTTCCGCCATCTGGACCCAGCGATCTTCGGTGAAGTGCGTGGGCACAATGGCATAGGTGTAATCGATATCGCCCTTGGCAGGCAAAGCAACGCGCGGCATGGTGAAGACAACATCAGGCTGGTTGCCTTCAGTCCCCAGTGACCAGCCCGCTGCCCAATGCTTCGGAGGCGGCGCCTCGGCGGGATTGCCCGCGGGCGCGCCGGCGCTGGCCCAGTTACTAACCATGCGAATCTCTTCATCACGAAGGGTCGGGTCATTGGCGAATTTCGCTGACGAACCAGGACGCACGAACCAAGGTGGCATGGCGCGCTGAATGACGCGCTCGCGAATAGCCCGCGCCCACGGCCGCGCTTGCGCGTACGTTTCGAGACTCATCGGCCCGATCTGGCCCGGGCGGTGGCAGGACTGGCAGCGCTCCTGAAGGATAGGAAGAACGTCGCGATAAAAGGTGGGTCCGGAGGATGCCGCGCCGCTTGTCGTGAAGTCGAGGAACAGAAGAGCCGCGGCGACAGCGCTAATCGGCCGCTTCGGACGTCGCAGTCTCAGGCGATTTCTCATTCTCGGTTTCCGGATACGTGGAAGGCGGCATGGAAGGCCAGCGCACATCGCGATGTTCTTTGAAGGCGCGCACTCCTTCCCGGAAATCCTCACCGGACATCACCTTTGACCGCAGGGTCATGGCGAGTTCGCCTTGCTCCCTGGCAGACAGGCCGCGGCTGCGGCGAACATACTCGAGGCCGGCGGAAATAGCGGTTGGACTGGCCCGCGCCAGATCGCGGGCGATGGCGCTGGCGCGGTCATCCACCTCAAACGGAAAGATGACTTGATGGACCAGGCCCCATGTCAAAGCATCCTCGGTGGAAAAGAGCCGGCCAGTGAGACTGAGCTCAAGCGTGCGCCGGGGCCCCAGGGCCGCCTCCACCGCGCGGTAAATCGCGAAGGGCCACAAGCCGACGCGCATCTCCGTTAAACCGAAGAGAGCGCCGTGTGCGGCGATGACCACGTGGCCTTGCGCCACCAACCCCATGCCGCCGCCGAGCGCCGGGCCGTTCACGCAGATGACAATCGGCTTGGAGGCGTGGGCGCCGATGGTGAACAGGCGTTCGTGCGAAGTCAGCTTGTGGCGATTTGCTTCATGCGCTGCTTCCTCAAGATCCATGCCGGCGCTGAATACTGTGCCGGCCGCGCCGATGAGAATGGAGCCGATTTGGGGATCGTGTTGAACCGCTTCAATGTGCGCGGCGAGATCATCGCACATCTTGGCAGTCAGCGCGTTGCGCTTCTCCGGACGATTGAGAGTGATGCGCAGAACGCGGTGGTCACGCCGAACCAGTAAGCTCATGAGGCTCTACCTCGACTTCCATTGTTAGCAGAGCCGCGCCGTGAGTCTTGCCCTGGGCGTCGGTCCGCAGGGAGATAGTGCCGCCGCCATCCAGGGCCTGCTCCATCACAAAGTTCAGCGCCAGAAGATTAGGCAACTCATAGCGCGTGACTGGGCCAAGCACTAGCGGGCCGAAGTGCGACTTCACGCGATCGGCGGTGACTTCGCGAACGAGCGCCGGATAGTAGCGGGGTTCCTTGGCGATCAGGCCGACATTCGAGATGTCGCCTTTATCGCCCGAGCGGGCATGGGCAATCTCACGCAAACGGATTTTCATGAGATCGCCTCAATGGCAGGCTGGATGGCGTTACGCGGAATCAGCGCCGGCCAATAGGCAACTACCTCGCGCACCGCCGGACGGCCTTCGCCATAACCGGTGGCGGTGGGCGGGCCATTGAGCACCAGCGGAATCACCTCACGACTGAAGCGTTCAAGGCTTCCTTTGTCGCGGCCGCGCGCGCCGATTCTCACTTGCACTTCGGCCGGCTCCGCCAGCGGCGGCGCCAAATGCGCGAGACAGGCGTTGATACCGAAGAACTCGGTGTGAATCTTCTCGAAAGACAGATTGAGGGCCGCGAGACGTTCGCGGACGATGCGGTCAGCCGTTTCTGCCTTCGCCAGGGCATCGGGCGCCGAGTAGACCAGCGTGCCGATACACTTCCACCCGTGCAGGTAAGAAATGGAGACCTTGAGGAGGTCCGGACGGGGAGCGCCGCGGACGCCCGAGAGAGCGATGCGATCGGGGCCATCGTCCGTGAGATGCACGGTGGTGAAGTCAGCCACGACATCAGGCGTGAGGTACCGCGTGGGATCGCCTATTTCGTAGACCAGTTGTTCAGTGACGGTGGCGCGGGTGACGCGGCCGCCGGTGCCGGGATGCTTGGTGATGACCATGTGGCCGCCGGCTTCGGCCTCAATGAGGGGGAAACCGATGTTCGCGAAGTCTGGTGTGGTTTGCCAGTCCAGATGGCAGTTCCCGCCGGTGGCTTGCGCGCCGCATTCAATGATGTGACCGGCCGCAGTCCCCGCGGCCAGAAGATCCCAATCGTCTTCTTTCCAACCGAACTCGTGGATCATGGGCGCCAGGGCCAGCGCGGCGTCGGCGCAACGGCCCGTTAGAACGATGTCGGCGCCGGTATCGAGCGCGCGCGCCATGGGAAACGCGCCGGCGTAGGCATTGGCGCTTTGAATGCGATCCCGAATGCTCACCAAGGGTGCGCCGGTATCGATGTTCCTGAGTTCGTGTCCGCATGTGACGAGGTCGTCTATCTTGCCGAGAACGTCATCGCCCAGAACGACGGCCACCTTGAGACCAGGAGCAAGGCGCAGAATTTCACGGGCACAGGCCACAGGATTAACGCCGCCGGCATTAGCGACTACCCGGACGCCCTTCGAACGCAGAGAGGGCGCGAGTTTGGCGGCGAGCGGCGGGAAGTCACGCGCATAGCCCAGGTTGGGATCGGCCTTGCGCTGCTTCTGAAGAATCGACATAGTAACTTCAGCGAGATAATCCAGCGTGAGATAGTCAAGCGGACCGCCTTCCACGAGGCGAACGGGCGCTTCCAGCCAGTCGCCCCAGAACCCTTGGCCATTGGCGATCCGAATCATGAGGTGACCGCGTTACCGCCGGGGCTAAGGCCGGGCGCCAGTAGTTGCACAGGAAGATGATCGGTGTGCGGCGCGGCACAGGCGACATCGAAGGCGAGTTCCAGAACCCGGCGTGAGGCCAGCGGATCGATAACGGCATCCACATGGCCGCGGGCGGCGGCGTACTTGGCATCGAGCCAGCGGTCGTAATCGGCGCGGGTTTGTGCGATGCGGTCTTCAAGATCGGCGGGCGCCGGCTCGCCGGCCTTCTTGAGTTTTTCGAGCTCGGGCCCGAAGATGGCTTGCACCGCGGATTCGCCTTCCATCACCCCGATGCGCGCCGTGGGCCAACTGAAAGTGAAATTGGGATCGAAGCCCTGGCCGGCCATGGCGTAGTAGCCGGCGCCGCTGGCGTGGTTCACGGTGAGAACGATCTTCGGGACGGTGGCGCAGGCCATGGATTCAACCATGTCCGCGCCCGCGCGGATAATGCCCGCAGCCTCGGCGTCGGCGCCCACCATGAATCCGGAGACATCCTGTACATAGAGAAGCGGCATGCGATGGCGTTCGGCGTTCTCAACAAAGTAGGAGACCTTGCGGGCAGACTCGGTATAGACAATGCCACCGACGCGGGGACCGGCCGGCGTTTTGAGAAAGCCACGGCGGTTGGCAATGACGCCGATGACGCGGCCATCCAGGCGCGCCGTGATACAGAGGAATTCCGGCGCATAGTCAGGCTGAAACTCGATGCGGTCGCCCGAATCGAGCAGGCGATCCAGAATGTCTTCGATCTTATAAGGGAGCCGGTGGTCACTAGGTAAGACGTCGTAGAGCCCTTCGGCGCTCAAGGCCGGCGGATGGCCGTGAATAGGAGCCGCAACTTCCGGCAGCATCCGAAAATGGAGGCGAATCTGTTCCAGGCAGTCTTCATCGTCTTTGGCGCGATGGTGCGCGACGCCGCTGCGGCTGGTGTGCATGGCGGCGCCCCCTAATGATTCGGCATCCACCACCTGGCCGACGGCGCCCTTCACCAGGTTCGGACCGCCGAGTCCCATGAAACTGACGTGTTCCACCATGATGATCATGTCACTGAGCGCGGGCAGGTAGGCCCCGCCTGCAATGCAGGGGCCCATTACCGCGGCGATTTGCGGTACGCGAAGACGGCGGCGCATCAGCGAGTTGTAGTAGAAGATACGCGCCGCGCCGTACTGGCCGGGAAAGATGCCGTCCTGGAGGGGAAGGTTGACGCCAGCCGAATCCACAAGATAGACGATAGGAACCCGGTTGCGCATGGCGATCTCTTGGGCGCGGAGAATCTTGGTGATGGTCTCCGGCCACCAGGCCCCAGCCTTCACCGTGGCGTCATTGGCGACAATCACTGCCGGGCGGCCTTCAATTTTGGCGATGCCGGTAACGACGCCCGCTGACGGGGCCTGACCGTCGTACTTGTCGTACGCGATCAGAAGCCCGATCTCAAGGAACATTGTGCCGCGGTCCACTAAGTGGTTGATGCGTTCGCGCGCCGTCCATTTGCCGTCGCGGTGCTGCTTCTCAATCTTCTTGACGCCGCCGCCCGCCCGCAGGCGGTCTTCCAGTTCCTGTAACTCGTTGACGAGTTCACGCATAGGGTGCCGCCCTCAGTTTAGCTGGAGGGAGGCAACGAGGTTGCCGGCAAATCGCCGGCTGCTCCCCCTGAACCACAGCGCGTAAGCCGTGAGAAAATCGGCGCTTGCCGTAAGCGCGATCTGGCGGCTCTTTGACACGCCGCGCGCCTCCAGAGTCTCCGCCTTCGGTTACTTTGCACTGTCTCAGACTAAGTGACCCATCTTTTCCCGCTTGGTCTTGAGATACTCCGTGGCGGCGCCGGTGGGTGGAGCAATGATGGGCGCCCGTTCCACCACTTCGATGCCCGCGTTCTCCAAAGCCGCCACTTTATCGGGATTGTTCGATAAGAGGCGGACCTGCTTCACGCCTAAATACCGGATGATCGCGGCGGGCAAGGCATAATCGCGCAAGTCCGCGGCGAAGCCCAGCTTGACGTTGGCTTCCACCGTATCCAGGCCCTGGTCCTGCAGTTCGTAAGCGCGTAACTTGTTCATCAGGCCAATGCCGCGCCCCTCTTGATGCTCATAAATCAACAGGCCGCGGCCCTCGGCGGCGATCTGCTCAATAGCAAGTTCAAGTTGCGAGCGGCAATCGCAGCGCAGACTGTGGAACACGTCGCCCGTTAGGCACTCCGAATGAATGCGCACCAGCGCCGGGCCGCCGGCGGGCGAGAGATCGCCCAGTTTCAGAACAACTGCTTCTTCCACCTCATTCGTCTTGATGCCCTCAAACCCGAAAATGCGGAAGTGGCCGAAGCGAGTCGGAAAGTCGGCTTCGGCAACTTTATTCAGATGGAAATCGGACAAAAGAACCTCATTTCGGTGGCGCTCAAGCAGTCTGCTTAGGCACTAGCCCAGACGGGCCCACTCTATCGTGGAGATGCAGCAAAGGCGTGGAAGGACTCGGGACCGGCAGCTACTCTTACCATTATAGAGAGCGGGACCTTGACCGGCGTCCGCGAAGGAAGATGCTCGAAGAACAACAGTTAGTGGCGCTGCTGGTAAAACTGGCCGTGGCTGCGTCCGCGGCCAGCATTCTCATGCGCTTCGGATGGATTCAGCGATTGCTGCTGAAGGATTCGCGCACCATCGCCGAGCGCATCCAGCTTGCCATTCTGCTCGGCGCGATTTTCGGCGCCGGGGCCGAGGCGCGCATCCTCAGCGCCAACACCTATTCCGCGCTCGACCTGGCGCTTGAAAGCGCCATTATCGCCGGCATGTTGGATGGGTATGCCACCGGGCTGCTCACCGGCATCATCGCTTCCCTGCCCGATATGTTCGACGGCAAGTTCATGTCCATGCCGCTGTTCGCCGCCTGTGGCGTTCTGGGCGGACTGATGCTGGACCTTGCTCCCACCAAAGAGGACATCTGGCACTTTTCGGCCTTCATCGATTTGAATCTGTATCAATTGGTGCGGCAGGCGATCAAGAGAAAGCGGCCGGCCTTTGACCGGAAGGTGGTGGAGCGCGCCCGCTTTAACCTGATCTGCAACGCCATCGTGCTGGTGGCTGAATCGCTGCGCCTTGCCGTTCTGCTGCAGTTCAAAGAGCACAGCACCTTTTCTATTGCCCGTAAATGGGGCTTCAACAGCCCGCTTATCCTGGCGGCGTTGGGCGTCACTACGCTGTTCACCGTGTCACTCCCGATCCGCATCTGGAGCAGCTTCCGGCTGGAAAAGAAGCTGGAACTGCAACAGGCCCGGTTGATCGAAGCCCGCCTGGCCGCGCTGGCCAATCAAATCAATCCGCATTTTCTCTTCAACACGCTGAATTCGGTTTCGACGTTGATCCGCCTCAATCCCGAACAGGCGCGCGGGATGATCTACAAGCTTTCGAACATCCTGCGGCGGCTGCTCAAGAAACCTGAGGCCCTGACGCCGCTGCGGGACGAAGTGTCGTTCATTGACGACTACCTGGCCATTGAGACCATCCGCTTTGGAGACAAGCTGCGCTTCGAAAAAGACATTGAAGAGCGCGCACTAGACCGGTACGTGCCCAGCATGATCCTTCAGCCTATTGTCGAAAATTCCATCAAGCATGGTCTGGCGAGCAAGGTGGAAGGCGGGATGATCGCCCTCCGCGTGTGGCTGGAGGGTGAGCGCCTGCACATCGCGGTGGAGGATGACGGCGTTGGCATTTCCGAGGCTCGCCTGGCCGGCATTTTCGAGCACGGCATTGGCGTCAGCAATGTTAATGAGCGGCTTCGTGTGCTGTACGGCGCGGGCTATCGAATGGAAGTGGACAGCGAGCCGGGACGCGGCACGCGCACCAGGATTGAGATTCCTGAAAACCGTCTGGAGCTGACTGCCCGAACGGTTAGCTCGCTAGCGCATGAAGACTAGCTCTTGATGCCGGCCAGGACGCCCCGCATGTACGAGAAGCTCTTTTCCATGCCCACCAACGGCGCATTCTCATTGATTTCGTACTCCAGGTTGACGTAGCCCTGGTAGTTCATCTTCAACAACTGCCGGAAAATGGCCGGGAATGGCATCTTCCCCTCGCCCACATCGCACTGGCTCTCCCTCACGCTCATGTCCTTGAGGTCCTTGACATGCATGTCCAGCAGGCGGGGTCCGGCGGCGGCGATCGACTCCACCACGTCCTTTCCCGTTCGCGCAGTGTGGCCGACGTCGATACAGAGGCCGCAGCGTGGATCCATGTTTTTCATCGCTTCGAGGGCGCTCTGCGGCGTGGGGAATTGCTTGTCCTCCGGACCGTGATTATGAAGGGCGATTTTGATGTCGTACTCCTTCACCAGCGGTTCCAGCATCGGCAGCGTCTCGTGGGTGGGTGCGCAGACAATCAGCGGCATTCCCGCGCGCTTGGCGTACTCGAACTTGGCCCGGCGCTGTGCTTCGGAGTCCGTGTCCGGGAAAGAGACGTTACCGCACCCGACAATGATGAGGCCGGCGTCGGCAAACTCCTGGCGCGCGGCGTCGATCTGTTCGGGCGTGCTATCCAGCTTGAGGTGGACATCCTTGAGGTTGATGTAGGGCGTCCCGATTTTCTTCGTCATGTCGATCGCTTCCGCGCGGCTAAACTTGCGGAGCGAGAATGACGCTATGCCGAGCTTGATGACGGCGCCGCCGCCCATGTCAATCGATTGAGCGCCCAGCCCCTCAAACGAGCTAAGTGCGGCTCCGGCGGCTCCGGCGATGTGGATCCATTCACGGCGTGTCATAGAGGTTTTATCGGAACCATGCTATATCAAGCGGGGCGGGGAGCGAGGGGCCATTTCTGTAAGGGCGTCGGTCATTGTGAGGTTGTTCGTCATTTCAAGCGCGCACCGCGGGTTTCGGGAAGCGTGAAAATGAGGATTCCGCCAAGCAAGAAGAAGAACGAGGTGCAGGCCAGCGCGGCGCCAAAACCATAACTGTCCGCGACGCGGCCGATTCCGTAAGGCGCTAGCGCGGCGATAGCGCGGCCGACATTGTATGTCAGCGCCTGACCCACACCGCGAATGGCCGTAGGGTAAAGTTCTGCGAGCATAGAGCCGAATAGTGAGAAGAAGCCAGTGCCGAAGAAGCCGATGGCCGGGGCAAGGATTTGCAGCCAAAGTTCCTGGTGTAGGCCGCCCCAGCGCGGGATGGTTCCGTAAATAGGTACGAGAATGGCGGCGGCGATGACGTAGAAGGAGAACGATACACGGCGGCCGATGCGGTCGGAAAGGAAGCCGAAGACGTTGTAGCCAAGCCAGGCGCCGGCCTGGGAGAGAAAGACGAAGCGGCTGGTTTTGAAGATGTCGAGGCCCGCGCCACCTTGCGAGGCAGGTGCGCCAAGAAAGCTGGGAAGCCATGTAAAAAGGCCCCAATAGGCCAGAAGCACCACGGCGGCGACGGTGGTGGCCAAGGCCGTCCTGCCCATGACGGAACGGGTCAAAGCGGCGCGCACGGGAATGCGCTTCTGATGGAGCCAAAGAGGCGGCTCATCGACAGCGCGACGTATATAAAGGGTCAGCAGGGCGGGCGTGATGCCGATCAGGAAGAGAAATCGCCAACCGACGTGGGGAAGGATGAGACCGGCGGCGATGGCGGCCAGCATGTACCCGATAGCCCAGCCCGATTGCATGAAGCCTGTGGCGCGGCCCCGCAAAGCAGGAGGCCAGCTTTCAGAGACAAGTGTTGCTCCGGCGCCCCACTCGCCGCCGAGTCCAATGCCGACCAGCGCGCGCCAGGCGAGGAGTTGCCAGATCGTTTGCGACGTAGCCGTGCCGGCCGAGGCCAATGAATAGATGAGCACGGTAATGATCAAGGTGCGCGCGCGGCCGAACCGATCGCTGAAGAAACCAGCGAGGATCCCTCCGGCGGCGCTGGCAATCAGCGTGGCGGAGCCGATGGAGCCGGCCTGGGCGTTGGTGAGCCCAAACTCATGACGGATCGATTGGAGGGCGAACACCAGCAGCAGGACATCCATCGCGTCAAGCATGTAGCCAAACATGGCGGCCCAGAGAGCTGGCCAGCGGTTGGCGTAGAGCTGAGAATCGGTGGGCGCGGGCACGTGAGTCTGCACGAGTTGGATTTGGCGAGTATAGCGGGCTGGGAGCGCCCTGTGAGCTTGTACGCTTGAAAGGCCGATGCGACCAGCTCTTTCGAACATATTTGCGGTTGGACTCATGTTGCCGTGCGTGGCCTGCACGCAAGCGCCCGGAGAGTTTGTGGCCGATCCGATGCCAACGCCCCGATGCCATGCGTCCACGGTGGTGGAGTTGAAGGGCGGCGATCTACTGGCAGCATGGTTCGGGGGAACGGATGAAGGTGCACCGGATGTTGCCATCTGGGCGGCTCGGCAGCAGAACGGCCGGTGGCTGAAGCCCTTTGAACTGGCGCGAGAGCCGAAGATTGCCACCTATAACCCTGTGCTATTCCACGCGAAGGACGGCGTGCTGTGGTTCTACTACAAGTTCGGCCCGAGCCCCAAGGAGTGGTCGGCGGCTCGGCGCTGGAGCCGGGATGAGGGGCGGACGTGGTCAGCGACGGAGTATCTGCCGGCGGGACTGCTGGGGCCGATTCGCGGGAAGCCGCTGCTGTTGCGCGATGGCACGATTCTGGCGGGATCGTCAGTAGAGAGCTACCGGTCATGGGCAGCGTGGATTGAGCGCAGCACTGATAATGCGCAAACGTGGACGAAGCATGGGCCGATCTCGATAGAGGGCCCCGCGCCGGCGGGCGCCGACCGGCACGGCATTATTCAACCCGTGCTATTACCGCTGGATGACAGCGGGATGCGAATCCGATTGTTGGCGCGGTCGACGAAGGATATCGGGCGGATTAGCGTGGCGGATTCCGCCGATGGTGGGAGGACTTGGACGAAAGCAAAACCGAGTGAACTATTGAATCCGAATTCGGGGTTCGATGGAGTGCGACTGCGCGACGGGCGTTATGTGTTGCTGTACAACCATTCGTCGACGATGCGAACGCCGCTGGTGCTGGCGATGAGTAAAGACGCCGAACACTGGACCCGGTTTCTGACTGTAGAGAGTGCTCTCGGAGAGTATTCATACCCCGCGCTGATACAGGCGGAGAACGGGGATCTGGTGATGACGTATACCTGGAACCGGTTGAAGATTCGGATGGTGAGGGTGAAGGCGGAGAGTGTGAAGTAGGGAGCGGCAAACGCGCCACTCAAGATCAGCCTTACTAAGTCCGGTAAATCACTGCTTCACCTTCGGGCACCAGCGACAGAACGTACAAATGATCTTGGACTGGGGGCTGACGCTAAGTTCTACGGGATACCAGCGATGGAGGCCAAGGCAGCATAAGGCGTCCTTGAGCCAATTCGATTCGTGGTGGCGATTGGGCCAGAGCCGCCCCAATAGGGCTGGGTCAACGGGCGGCGTAGAGCCCCGCGTCCGCGGGCCTTTTGTCTTCGAATGGGGCATACGATTGTTTCACTCGTGTCCGTATGGCATGACGGTGGTTCCCGGATACTGGGAGGCATCGTTCAGTAAGGAGCCTGCTGCGTGCATTAGATATTTGTCAAGGAAAGCGCGGGTGAAGGCTTGAGTGGAATGCAAGTTATAAAGAGCGTTCTGGGGCTCCGTCGTCCCTACGTGCGCCAGCAGAAGCGGAATATCGCTGAAACTTCCGTGATAGAGGCCCGCGGATTTCAAAACAATATCGTAACTTCCGATGGGGCAGGCGTTGAGCTGCTCCTCCTTCTTCTTAAGATAGTCGTTATTCTGGCTTTCGGTGAATCCCCTCCGTTGGCCGGAATGATCCACCTCAAGAAGAAGAGCGGGCTGCGTAAATCTCTTGCCATCCGGATACTCGGGAAACGCTGCCGCCGGCGGCAACGCGCCATCCAGGCTCACGCATGCTTTGAAGCGTCGATCCAATTGACAGGCCCGCGCCGCGTAAGCTCCTCCAGCGGAATGTCCCATCGCCGCCACGCGCTCAAGGTCAAGTCTTCCGGTGAGTGGAAAGTTCTGCAAGTTAGTGCTGTTCAGCCCAACCAGTTTGTTGAGGACGAATACGAGGTCGGCAGCTCCTTCGCTGATCTGAATTCCCGCGCCCGCGGCCATTCGTTGAAATCGCTGTTCAGGCGTCAGGCCAGTTGGCTCAGTGTCGCGGTGGAAAGGGACCACTCTATTCTTTGGAAACGCCACCGCCATATCTGTGTACGTGTGTTCGATTGAGACAACCACGTATCCGTGGCTGACCAGGTCTTCAATCAAGGACGTGTACGCAAAAGCCGTGCCTCCGAGCCCGTGTGAGAACAAGACGACGGGAAATGTGCCGGGCGAATTGGCGGGGGGCGCATCTTCAACCGCGTGAGACTCGATTGCTCCGGAAACGATGAGTGGCCAGGCGGCGCCAAAGTTATCGGCGGTCAGCGCCTCGGTATCCGGGATAGCGGCGATCTGCTTCGCTCCCGGCAGGTAAGTCCCTGCTCTTCCTATGAAGGTTCGGGATGCCGGATACCAGAGATACACCATCAAGTCGCGGCGCGCTTGTGGATCGGGAGAATAGGCGTCAGGCCGGGAGGTATCGATCCATTCGTAGGAGATTCGACCGATCCCAAACGGCCCGGATGGCGCAGGCAGCTTAGGTGCTGCCTCCAGTGCTAATGCCTGGGGTCCACCGTTTTGAGGGTCGCGCGGTGCGCCGTGGCTCTGCGCAGCTTGCCCACAAACTCTGGTGAGCGACCCCACCCCCAGAAGTAGAAAGGCGAATATCAGATTACGGCCGGTCAAGAATGCCTCCTGGGGCCACGCCGGTTCGCGAAGAAACCGGCGCACGCCGCCACCGCTCATGTCATTGCTTTGCCCCGGATTAGACCAGGATTGATAAAACCAGGATGACAGAATGGACTTCCTATTAATCTGCGATCCCGCATGCATGAGGCGTTGCCGTGATTGAAAGCGTACAAGCCATTGGATTCGTGGAGGCGATTCGTCCGCACGCGGAGGATGACTTCTGGGGCGGCGAAGAAGCGTGTATTCGTCTTACAGAGACCTTCACGCCGGAGGCACTGCTTGGCATCGCTGACTTTTCGCACGTCGAGGTGCTTTTCCTGTTCCATGAGGTCGAGGCTTCGAAGATCGTCAGCGGCGCCCGTCATCCGCGGAACAACCGCGACTGGCCGGCGGTTGGTATTTTTGCGCAGAGGGCCAAGAACAGGCCCAATCGCATCGGAAGCAGCATTTGCCGAGTGGTCCGTGTAGAAGGCGCGAAGCTTTTTGTCAGCGAACTCGATGCGATTAATGGGACGCCGGTGTTAGACATTAAGCCAGTGATGGTGGAGTTCCTGCCTCGGGAGCAGGTTCGGCAGCCGGCATGGTCGCATGAATTGATGCGAAGGTACTGGGAAGTGAAAGTGTAATGGAAGCGGCCAATATTACAACGCACTTGCCCCGGTAACGGCAGCGGCGGTTCCGCGTTTGGGCGGTGTTTCAAATGGCGAACGGTGTGTTCGGTGCGACGGCAGGGCCGGGCAAAGGAGTCACTACTCAAGCCAGAGGTTTCCCTTTGTGGATCAGGAGACCAGGCAATTGCACGCCGGTAGGGTTGCTACACTCCCTTCCCCACAATCAACGCTACGACATACCGGCACGGCGAACGCAAAGGGTTCTCGAATGCACAGTCTTGTCCGCCCGCAAGTTGCAGGCAGTCTCCTGGATTCAATTCATGCCGCTCTGGACCTTCCTGAAAAGTGAGCTCGCCTTCCAATAACCAGATTTGCTGGTGAAGCGCGCTGTAGGAAAGGGCTGGGAATTCAACTTTGGTCTTGGCGGGCAGGTAAACCTCGATCAACTGGAGAGGCATCCCGGCCGGAGGAGAGACCGCGCGCCGCGTGTAGCCGGTCGCCGGGTCCTGCCAGACCTGCTGTTCTTTATGCCGGTTCAAGCGCCGGTCACTCGATTCCCCTGACAGAAGCAATTCCGACATGGACAAGCCGAATGCTCCGCTGAGCCGGCTAAGGGTCACCGCGGTAGGACTCGAATCCAGGCGCTCGATCTTGCTGATCATGGCGCGTGAAACGCCGGAGCGATCCGCCAAATCCTGGATCGTCCAGTTGCGCCGCTTTCTCTCTTGTTGGACTCGGGCCGCCAGTGCTCTGGATACTTCTTCCTCAGCAGCCTCTCCCTGTCTGGTCATCGCGCCTTTTCTCACTTATGGGGTTTCTCACAATTCGCGCTGGACTCATGTCGCCGCGCGAGCCAAGCTGCAGAACCAGTATCGCGGCTGGCTCGACAAACGCGGCGTTTCTTCGCGGCGCAGAGTCCTTGACTACTATACGAGAATACTATCTATTATTGTAGAACAACGAGACAAGTTCTAAGGAGGGTGTTCTCATGACGATTCAGCTTTTGGCTAAAGCGCATCCAACCAAATGGAAGACCCTGTCGGCGTTCGCCGTCATCTACTTCGTGTGGGGATCGACATTTCTCGCAATTCGCGTAGGCGTCCGTGAGGTCCCTCCGTTCCTTCTAGCCGCCATGCGGTTCCTGATTGCGGGACTCGTTCTTTATGGCTGGATGATGGCACGGGGCGAACGCTCTCCGGGCCGGCGCCAATGGATGTCGTCATTCCTTTTGGCCCTGCTGATCTTCGCGGCCGATTATGGGTTGTTGTTCTGGGCCGAAACGCGCGTGCCTTCAGGCATAGCGGCCGTCATGATGGCCACCATTCCGGCTTTCATGGCCCTTTCTGAGATCGTCATCCTGCGCACGCAGAAACTAACGTTTCGTCTGGCAGTGGCGCTCCTGATTGGGATTGGGGGAGTGGCTGTTTTGATGAGCCGCACGGTGAACCTGGGCGGCGCGCCAGTCGATCGGGCCGGCGCCATCTCGCTCATCATTGCTTCAGTGTGTTGGTCCGTGGCGTCTTCACTGGCACGCAAGTTGCCCCTTCCATCCTCGAAGGTTATGCGATCGGGAACTCAGATGCTCGCCGGAGGAGTGTTACTCGCGCTGACAGCGGCCATCCTGGGAGAATTTCGCGATTTTAGGCCGTGGAGTGTCTCAGCGGGAGCTTGGCTCTCTTTGGTTTACCTGATTGTCGCCGGCTCGATTATCGGGTTTACCGCCTATTCGTGGCTGATCCATCATGAATCGCCAACCAAAGTCGGAACCTACGCGTACGTGAATCCGGTTGTGGCAGTGCTTCTTGGATATCTACTGGCCGGCGAGACAATTGGGGCGCGGACGATTCTGGGTAGTCTGTTTGTTCTGGTGAGCGTGGCGGTGGTTGCCACTACGCCAACGGAGGAAACCGCCGCCATGCCGGCCGGCAAGGATTCGGCATAACTCCAGCGAACATCCGCGAGTTCCCGTCGGTTCAGGGGCATTCGATCCGAAACAGAAACAGGGGACGGAGGGTCCTTTCCCCAAAGAGTCAGAGATGGGAAAAAATCAACGGCTGCGCAAAGGGCCGGAATTGCTGCCGGTTGGCCCACGTGCGGCCAACCGGCAGGTGCTTTTGGGGGTAAGCTACTCCGGCTCATGCGATTCCAGCAAATACTGTTCAATCGAGATTGCGGCCGGCGCTGCGCTCATATAACGATGGGGTACCCTGTGGTGGTCAAATGGCTTCAATGACTTCCTTCAAACGTTCGATCGCCGTCCTTGTGGTTCTGGGGCTAACGGCCGGACGCGTCCTGCCCCAATCCCAAACAGACGCCGATCTCCGAAAAGAAATCGAAGAGTTGAAGGCGCAAATGAAGTCGATGCAAAGCGATCTGGACCAGATCAAGGCTGCGCTGCGGGAACAAAGCGCCCGCGCCAATCCCGTGTTCGATATCAGCGGCGCGCCTTCGAAAGGAGATCCGAACGCCAAGCTTGTGATGATCGAATTCTCGGATTTCGAGTGCCCTTTCTGCCGGGAGTATTTCAAGACCATATACAACCAGATACTCGATGGGTACGTGAAGACCGGTAAGATCCGCTATGTGTTCATCGATTTTCCCGGTGAGAAAATTCATCCCCATGCGCTTAAGGCCGCCGAGGCCGCCCGCTGTGCCAATGAGCAGGGAAAGTTCTGGGAGATGCACGATCAACTCTTCTCGCGTCAGAAGGATCTGGGATCCACCGGCATCGCGGATGCCGCACAGGCCGCCGGGCTGAAGCAGTCCGATTTTGATTCGTGCCTCGCCAGCGGAAGGTACAACGCGGCGGTCCAAAATGTGGAACAGGCCAATCTTAAGGCGGGAATGAAAGGCACGCCCACCTTCGTCTTTGGCGCCCCCGACCCCGCCAACCCCTCAAAGGTCAAGATGGCGCGCGCGCTGGTTGGAGGACAGCCTTATACAGCTTTCCAGCAGGTCCTGGATGCCCTGGTGAGTCAGTGATAAGCCGGCGCGAAGCGCTTCTCCTGCTGGCGGCGGCAGGCCGGACATCGAGTTTTCGCCCAGCGAGTTCAGGCGCCCCGGCACAGCAGGCCACCGGAAGCGCATCGCGAGGCGTGGCGCCGCAGGAGCGCGGCAAGCCCTCCGGCCTGCCGTTTCACGCAAAATTCACCGACGTTGCGGCAGCGGCGGGTCTGCGCGAGCCGGTGGTCTTCGGCACGCCCGGCCGCGCCGATTACGTCCTCGAGTCCATGGGCTGCGGAGTCGCTTTTCTGGATTACGATAACGACGGCTGGCTGGATATTCTGGTGCTCTCAGGGACCCGGCGTCAAGGGCCCGTGCCGGGCGCCACGAACCGGCTCTACCAGAACAATCGTGACGGGACCTTCACCGACGTGACTCGCCGCGCCGGCCTGACCCATCAGGGCTGGGCCTTCGGCGTCACCGTCGGAGACTTCGACAATGACGGATTCGACGACATCTTCATCACGCAGTGGGGTCAGAACATCCTCTATCGCAACAACGGCGACGGCACCTTCACTGATGTCACAGCCAAGGCCGGATTGCTGCATGAGGGTACCCGCTGGGGCGCGGGCTGCACCTGGGTGGATTACAACCGCGACGGCTACCTCGACTTATTCGTCACTAACTATCTGGTCTTCGATTTTGAGTCCGTGCCGCCGGCTGGAAAGAACCCCAATTGTAACTTCAGAGGTGTCCCCGTCTACTATGGACCGCGCGGGCTGCCGCGCGAGCGCTGCCAGCTTTACCGGAACAATGGGAACGGCACCTTTACCGACGTCACCAAAGCGGCCGGAATCGATCTGCCGGCCCCGGCCTACTATCTGACCGCGATGGCGGCGGACTATCGCGGCGCCGGCTGGCCCGATATCTACGCCGCTTGCGATTCCACGCCGAGTCAACTGTTTCTCAACCAGCGCGATGGCCGCATGGTGGAGCGGGGCCTTGAACTCGGCGTCGCGGTCAATGAAGATGGAAACGAGCAGGCGGGGATGGGCCTGGGACTGGGCGACTTCGATAACACCGGCGCTCTGGATCTTTTGAAAACGCACTTCAGCGAGGATACGTCCGCGCTCTATAAGAATTCGGGCCGCGGACTCTTTGAAGACGTGACCATGCGCGCGGGCCTGGGCGTTGAAACACGGTATGTGGGCTGGGGCGCGGGCATTCAGGACTTCGACAACGACGGGCTCACAGACCTGTTTTGGGTCACCGGCAGCGTCTATCCGGAGGTGGAAAAGGTCCATCCCGATTACCCCTACAAAACGCCCCGCGTGCTGTTTCGCAATCTGGGCGGCGGAAAGTTTGAAGAGTTGAGCGAGCTGGCAGGCCCAGCCATCGGCGAGCCACATTCCAGCCGCGGCGCCGCTTTCGGCGATTTCGATAATGACGGCGACATCGACATTTTGATCATGAACATGAATGAGCCGCCTTCCCTGCTCCGCAACGATGCGGCCGGCGGCGGCCATTGGTTGAAGGTGAAACTGACCGGAGTAAGATCGAACCGGAGCGCGATCGGGGCCACCGTGTTCGCTTCCTTTGGAGGGCGGCGGCAGGCGCAGGCCGTCACGGCTCAATCCAGCTATCTGTCAGTGAACGACCGCCGGCTCCACTTCGGGCTGGGCGCCTCCTCCTCGGTGGACCTCGAGATCTGGTGGCCCAGTGGAGCGCGCGAGACCGTGAAAGCGGTGGCCGCCGGCAGGCTGGTGGAAGTGCGGGAAGGCGAGGGCATTGTAAGAACCGAAGTCTTTCCGGCCGCGCGGCGGAGCCCCTGATGCGCGACAAGGCGATGCGCTCTTTTTCGACGCGCTGCACGCTGGTGCGAGCCCGCCTGTACGCCTGCGTGGCACTTCAGTTGGCGAGTTCGGGGGCAATTGCTCAGACGGCGCCGAATCGCGACCAGGCCAACGCCCATGGCGGCAAAGCAATTCAACTGATGCAGGAACGGCGTTACAGCGAGGCTGCGGCAGAGTTTGAGCAATCGCTCGAGGCGAATCCGGATGATGATGGAATCCGGATTCAATACGCCACCTGCCTCTTCATTCAGGAGCGCAACCGCGAGGCGCGCCGGGAGTTTGAAAAAGAAGTGCAACGTCTGGGGCCGCGGCCCGGACTGAACTACTTTCTCGGCCGCCTGGACCTGCGGGCTAACGATGCCGGCTCCGCCATCGGCCGCCTGCTGCCTCTCACGGCGAATCCAGCCTTTCCCAAAGCATTCTTCTATCTGGGGCTCGCCTATCTCGCGAACGGCCAGGCGGAGAAGGCCCTGGAATCTCTGCAACTGGCGGCCAAGAGTAATCCGGACGATCCCGAGGTCCATTACCGGCTTGGCCGAGTGTACGCCAGCGCTGGCCGGATGGAGGATGGCGACCGCGAGTTTGAGATCTACCGGAAGGCTCGCGAAATCCAACGCGTCGTCGAAGAGGATGGCCACGCCTGCATGGATGCGCTCCGGGCTCAGCCCATCGGCCAAGCGAAAACGATTTGCCAGAAGATCGCGGACCCG
>CAJCIT010000232.1 GCA_903970405.1 Acidobacteriaceae bacterium
GCTCTGCTCCGCGCCTTTCGGGTTTGCCACCGTCACTATTGTTTTATTCCCCTCAAAGATGGCCGCCAGGCACGAAGGACAAGCGGGAACACGCTCTGACATTTGGGCATCTGTGATCTCCGGATAAACATCGTAGTAATCCCTGACCCTGCGTGAATAAGGAGCCATTGTCTCGGTGTGGGAGTTGTGGGCGTAGATTGGGAATCCGTTGACAGCGTTGAATAGTAGTGCAGTTTGTGGGTTATCACCATAGCCCCAACTCTCAAATGCATTCATTCTCGGGTAAACGAACCGTGTCAGCGGTTCGGTGAATGTGCCGTGATTCCAGAACGCGCTGTTGCCCTCGCGGTCGCTGCAGAGAAGCGGCTTATCGCCTTCTTTCCCTATCTGCATCAGCGCCAGGCGTCTCTGCGTATGTTCAAAGCGCATCGCAAGAGAGGGGCCGCTCAGCCGAATCTCTTCGCCCCATACACGTACCGTCAGAAGAAAGAAGAGGAGCAGCGCGGTTTTCACGCTTCAGTATGTCGGGGAATCGCCGAGAGTGCTATCAGGATAAGGGGCTCTTTTCTTACTCTTCAATCACGGCCAGAGGAAACAAGTTGCCGACGGTTGTTCCCGGTTCGCATAGTCTCAGGGTGCGCGTGGTGCGTCGATGGGGCTTCCGTGGTGGATATTCGGATACCGCAGACTTGTGTGTGCCCAATGGGCGTCACCGCGTCGGCAGAACGTTACGGCGGGCTGGATCAATCGGGCGCGCGGTTCGGATTCCAGCCTCGCACCATTTGTCTCGCTTTACGACTTTGCGACATCGAAGGCTGGCGAGCCTGCGCCCGCGCTGGCACAGACCCACTCCGTGATCCCGGGCATCTCGACGTCGTCCGGTCTCAGCCCGATCATCCGCGCCGAAACCTACCTGAAACTCACCTCGTGGCTTGGCCGGCGTTCCGATCCGGCTCCCGGTCTCTTTCAGCAATGGGGTCTGCCGGCGCATTACTTCTGCGGGTTTCACCGCAACGCGGAGACGGCCCATCCAGGCGCCCTGCGCGAGCATCTCTCCGACCCCTATTGCTGCGGTCTGGCCGATGAGCGGTTGGGAATAAACACAACGATTCGCAGTACTTCAGTGCGATGAGGCTCATGGATGCGGTCGGGCACGCGCGGCCGGCGGCTGTGGCCTTAGGCGAGGTCTTTGGGGCGCATTAGATGCTCTTCCGAGCACACCAAGTGCCGTTCGAACTCGGCGGCTGAACGGAAGCCGGCTCAAGGGTGGAGGCCATGGCGTATCGGCTCGGATACCCGGGCAACCCGGACGTTGGCCGGCGTTCTGGGAGATCAAAGTGGGAATACGGGAACGGACGGTCTTTTGTCTGACCTGACCAGGGTGGATCTGACACCGCTATCAGTTGAAATCTCCGTCCGCCCCAATTCGCCCCGCTACAAGCGCGGTCCCAAAGTTGCACCTTGATGAATCGGGATTGGAATCCATCCCGACCTGAAAAACCAAAACTGTCCATTGCCTAGCCCTCAGCAAAGAGGCAACGCCTTGGCTCCATTCGCTATTTGCGAATGGCGAATTGGGCCATTCTTGACCCATAACCTTCGCGAGCAACGACCCCGAATTGGCATTTTTTCCTCGCCGGCCTGCTGCCTAACCTGCTTCTTTCTAAATACATACGGGCAATTCTCAAATATGGGTTGAGAATTACAAGAAAATCAAAATCAGCTAACATATATATGTTTCATAAAGTTCGGGAGCAGACGGTATGTTCTGAGCTGCTGATCAATTCGAGTTGCGATATTCGTTGCAAGTTCTTATCATTAAAGAGCCAAGCCACCCTAGCTCAGTTGGTAGAGCGGCTGATTCGTAATCAGCAGGTCGCCGGTTCGATCCCGGCGGGTGGCTCCAGATTTCAAAAGTATTACGGTTTGCTTTGGCGCTCTCATCGCTGACGCCCAATTTGATACCACCGGGCCCGATATCTCGATGCTCCCCACAAAATGGAATCCTGTTGAGTTCGCGCATTGGTTTGAGAAGGCAGATCCCAGGAAACGTGAAAAGGTATGGAACCAGCTCTCCAGTCCAGAACGCAAACTGTTTGAAGAGTGGGATATGTTTCGAAGGTTTGGGGCTGCTTCGTGTCTATCTTTCCATCCGCAGGATGGGCGAACAGCAACACCATTCCCGAAGCACGAAGATATATCTCGACGCCTGCTGTTTGAGTCGCCTCACGCACGATCGGTCCAGATCGATTTGGGGAACCAGAAACATCGCGCCGAGTTCCGGAGTGGTCAGGTGCCTGTGGGTCCGAAGCTGCTTAGCCGAGTCCCCTGCGGCAGCCCCAGGCCGAGAGCCTGATCCGGGATAATGATACGATTCGCTTCGAGATGATGAAGCCGCTTACCGCCGCCGCCCTGCCTCTGTTCCTCCTCGCGGCGGGTCACCTTATTGACGCCCCACTCGAAGCCCAAACCGCAGCCGCTCAACAAGCAACATCGACCCAAACCAAGGCCGCGTCGAAAGAACTTATCGAAAGCGGTAAGGCGCTCTTCCGGCAGCAATGCGCCTTCTGCCATGGGCGGGACGCTGGCGGAGGCGAAACCGGGCCCTCGCTCGTCGATTCCGACCTGGTCAAACGTGACAAGGCCGGAAGCGAAATCGCCGGCGTCGTCCGCAACGGCCGGCCTGAAAGAGGCATGCCCAAATTCGATCTTTCCGAAACTGCCATGGCCGGCGTTGTCGCGTTTCTCCACGATGCGGAGGCTAGCAACGTCAGCAATGGCAAACGCCGCGGCGTTCTCCCCTCAGACCTGCGGACCGGAAACGCCGCCCTCGGCAAACAATACTTTGAAGGCCAGGGCCGCTGCTCCACTTGCCATTCGCCCACCGGTGACCTTGCCCATGTGGGCACTCGCCTGGTTGGTCTCAGACTGGAGCAGCGCCTGCTCTACCCAAATCGCGCCAAGACCAAGGCGACCGTAATCCTGCCTGATGGCAAGAGCTTCTCCGGCGAAGTCGCGTATGACGACGAATTCAGCATCGCCATTCGCGATGCTGACGGCCGCTACCGATCATGGCCCAAAATCCCCAGCGTCAAGGTCCAGATCGATGCGCCCGCCGAGGCCCACGCCGAACTTCTTGCTAAGTACACCGACGCCGATATTCATAATCTGATGGCCTATCTGCAAACGCTGAAATGACAAAGACCACCCCGATGATCCGACTCACCCTCTCGATTGCCGCCGCCAGTGTGGCGCTGTTCGCCCAGGGCACCACGCAGTCCATCCTCGAAAAGCCGCCGGTTGACTCATGGCCTGGCTATCACGGGGACTACTCTGGCCAGCGCCATAGCCATTTGACGCAAATCACGATCGACAATGCCGATAAGCTCGGTCTTGCCTGGATCTTCCCCACCGGCCAGGGGGCCACCATCAAGTCATCCCCGCTGGTGGTGGATGGCATCATCTACGTCACTGTTCCGGACCGCATCTGGGCAGTGGACGCCCGCTCCGGCCACCAGGTCTGGGCGTACACCTATCCTCCCAACAAGGGCTTCCATATCGGTCACCGCGGCGTGGGCATGTACGGTGACTGGCTTTACTTCCTAAGCGCCGATGGCCACCTTGTCTCCCTCGATGGCAAGACCGGGAAAGAACGCTGGAATGTTGAAGTGGCCGATGCCACGCGTGGTTATTGGACAACCATGGCGCCGCTGGTGGTCCGCAATCACGTCATCGTGGGTGTTTCCGGCGACTTCGATAACCTCCGCGGCTATTTACGTTCCCTCGACCCCGAAACCGGGCAGACCCAATGGACTTGGTACAGCACACCGCCCGAGGGTACTCCCGGCGCCACTACCGGCGGCACCACTTGGATGACCGGCACGTTCGACCCTGTCCTGAATCTGCTTTACTGGGGCACCGGGAACCCGACCGCCGTCCTGAATGGAAAATCCCGTCCTGGCGACGACCTCTACACGTGCAGCATTGTCGCCCTGAACCCGGACAAAGGTAGCTTGGTGTGGGCATTCCAACCATCCCCGCATGACACCCACGACTGGGACGCGGTAGAGACTCCCGTGCTGGTTGATGCGGAGTTCAAAGGCCAACCCCGGAAGATGCTCATGCAGACTTCCCGAAACGGCTATTTCTTCGTGCTTGACCGGACGAATGGCAAGAGTCTCTTGACCACGCCCTTCGGACCCGTGAACTGGGCGCTGGGGATCGATGCGAAAGGCCAGCCCATCCCGAACCCGGCTAAGGAGCCCGCCCCCGACGGACGCCTCGTAGCCCCTGACGAAGGCGGGCTTACCAATTACCGCTCCCCGAGCTTCGACCCCACGAGCGGGCTCTTCCTGGTGGACGCGCACCCGGCCTATGGGATTTACTTTGCCAAGCCCACCGACGGAGATTACGGATGGGCCGGCGCCGATTACACGGTCTGGGGCAAAGGCGTCCTTGAGGCCATCGACTACAAAACCGGCAAAATCCGCTGGACTCACGAATTAGGCCCTTTCGGCTCCGGTGCGGGAGTTCTCACTACCGACTCCGGAGTCGCCTTCACAGGGGACGCCACGGGAAACTTCCTGGCCGTTCGCACTTCCGATGGCAAGACGCTGTGGCATGCCGGCTCCGGAGCGCAGATCGAAAGCTCCCCGATCACCTATGAGCTCGACGGGCGCCAATATGTGCTTACCAGCAGCGGCGGAATACTGTTCGCCTTCGCTCTTCCCGAGTCGCTGGCGCCCAGAAAGCTCTCAACGGAGTAAGAAAATCGTAAGTTGGCCCGGTTTAGGAGATACCTCTATTCGCATTGGTTCTGTTGCGCGCCGCGAATCGCGTAATCAGCAGGTCGCGTGTTTATGGGCGTCCGGACCGATCACGCCCTCGCGTTGAGGGGATCGGGTCTCCAGGCGAGATCACCTTGGCCCGCAGCTTTTTCTGGGGGAAGTCCTTCGGGTTTAAGTCGCAATGAACGCGGCGCGCGCCTGTTCCGCACATGCACAAAACGGATTGTCGTCTGGATCGGGCGAAGCGTCGCTTGTTACGCGGACGTCCACGAACTCCGCCTCCTCTCTGAGGAGATTGATCACTTCGCCGACAAGGTTGCGCCGAACACCGAGTCTCCTGAGGATGTCCTTATATTCCGAAACAATGTCTTCGCTGACTAGCCAAGTGAAGGTCCCATGCTCGATCCAGTCGCGGAGAAAAATCGCGCTCGGATTCTGTACTATGCGCCAGGACTTGAATCCGGCGATGCCAGCGATGAGCACGGAGGTGTCGATGACTCCTCTAGGCCGATCTTGCCGACGAGCCAACAGTAATCTCCGGTAATCGCTTCCTCGCAGCCCGGCGGCCGCGAATCGCCGACATGATCTGGGACTCCGTGACTCCGCTTAAATCGTTGGCCGCCACTGCTAAGCGATTCGCGAACTCCTGCTTCCATCCCGGCCGCTTTCTTCCGCGCGGCAAGTCCTGATGTATGGCGGCCTGAGGGAGTTGATCATCGAGTTCCTTCGCCAGCTCTCTTAAGGGAATGCGCACTTCGATCGGCTCCCGGGTTCCCGCTGGCCGAGACCGCAGCCACACGTACCGAGGCCTCGTCTCCTGCGCTTCCTTGAGGTTGGCGGACAGAGCCTTCGCGAACCGAGTGAGCACTTCAATGGATGTGCCAAGGGAGTCTTTCAAATAGAAGGCTACCTTCGCTTCAAGGAGCAGCTGGTTGTCAAACCAGTAGAAGGCGTCGCGACGCGGCGGCAGCAATACCTTGGACTGCACAAGATTCTGCAGATCCTTGGGCGCGACGCCCAGAACCGCGCTCGCCTGCTTGAGTTTCAATCCGACATTTTGCATGCGCATATACCATCTAAAGTTTAGATGCTATTAGAGCCTTTGTCAAAGGGTGTGCGACATAGAAGTGGCGGATGGACGATTCTCCTTTTCGGCATTTATCCGACCGATGAGGCATTCAACGTCGATCTCATACGGCCTTGACAGGTTTCTCATCCGCGCTCAACCGTCCCGCCTCCGAGGTTTGCGGAAGCATTGTGGGTTGGTTTTGCGTCGCTCCGATAAACAACAAGGCGCCTGCCATGGCTGTGTTCTTTAAGAAGTTGAGGAGTTGCCCCGTAAAGGCGGGCGTGCCCGCTACCTGCCAGAAGGCGTGCGCCACGAGCGTCGCGGGAATCAGGAAAACCAACAATGCCACAGCTGCCAGTCGCGGGTAGATGCCGAAAGCGAGTCCAAGGCCGGCAACCACTTCCAGGGCTCTCGCGCTTCCCATGAGAAAGGGCGCCACGGTGGCGGGGGGCGCCATGTTCGATCATCTCTTTTGCAGGCTGGGCTTGGCTAATGATCCCGAGACCGTTCAGCAGAAATATCAATGCCACGAGAACACGAGCGATGGCGAGAACATAACGTTGAAGAGGATTCATTGGAGACTCCTTTGCCGCGCGGGACTCTTCATCGGATGACCCCATAGAGAACGCCAACAAAACGGGCCTACCCTGCATGAGATGAGTAACACTTTCATTCCGAAACTCCCTTCCGACACGTTACCAACTTCACGGCCGCCCTGGCATATACCGCCTGCTGAGGCGGTCGACGATCAGCTTCGGGACAATGAGACCTAAGCTCATGGCGAAAGTGATCATGATGGCGTTTATTCCGTCGGCGATTGTGGCGCTTAGCAGCGCCAGCGTTGTCTGTGAGCCCCCGGCAAGTTGCACAAGGCCGCTAGCCATCCTAAATAAGAGGACGCCGGGAATCATCGAAACCACGGAGGCGAAGCCGATAGCCGCAAACGGCATGTGCCAACGGAGCGCGACTGGCGTAAGTACCAGCCCAACCATGAAACAAGCAAGAAAGTCGGCGGACGCGCCGCTGCAGAGAAACACGGTAAGTGACGCCCACCGTAACGCGTGGGCCAGCATCCCGACTGCAATGGGCCAAGTCAGCATATGGAGCGGCATCGAGAAGAAAATGCTGTAAGAGGCGACGGCCACGGCGGAAGCGATCATATCCTGCCAGAGGGGCAAAGCCCTTCCGGCTGGGTCTACCGGTAAGGAGGAACCGAGAAGGGCGAGTCCAACCAGCAGCCCCGTCGAGATCGCCACGATGATGAGTCCCGCATAGCTCAGACGGGCGATGCCTAGGTCCACACGGCGGTTCATGAAATCGAACGCGCCATTCAGTATGTGCGGCCCTGGCACTAGAATCATGCACGGGCAGACGGCGACTAGACGCAGAGACGAACTGAGCTGATATCGAACCGCCAGCGCTCCTACAATACCGGCGAGCAATGCCGCGCAAAACGGTTGAAGGACAACGTTTGAACTGCGCCTTGCCAAGCCACGGCGCAAAACAGCACCGGCGGCCGCGCTTGTGAAAATGAGCACCGTCGCGGGTGGATGCCGCACGCCGAAGAGCATTGCCAGGGCCACGGCCCCCGCCGCGGCCGCCAGCGTGAACAGCCATGTCTGGGCTGGCGGCGCCTGTGAAATCGCACCGATCGCTTCAATTGCGGCGGCGGGCGCAAGCCGGCCGGCGCCGATCTCCACCATCGTACGCATCGCGGAAGTGACGCGATTCATGTCCACTCCGGTGGGATAAGCCGCCACTGCGGAGATTAGCCGTGCGTCCCCGTCCTCCGCCTGAAGTTGCAAGGCTGCCCAGCTCGGGATGATCTTGGCGCGCAGTCCGAGAGTTTCACCTAAGCGCTCGGCGGCCGCCAACGTCTGGTCCGTGGCTTGGCCATTGACGTACAAAACGCGGGCCAAGGCGAGGATTAAGGTCGAGCGCTCCTCCAACGTCATGCGGGATCTCCGGTCTAGGCGCCTGCAGCCGCCACATAGGGCTTCACCATTCTTCGCGGGTCGACGAAGCGATCGAATTCCTCTGCCGCTACGAAGCCAAGCTTCAGGGCGGCGTCCTTCAACGTGAGGTCGTGGTCCAATGCGTAGTGCGCAATTTCCGATGACTTGTCATAGCCAATTACCGGCGCGAGTGCGGTGACCAGCATCAGAGAATGGTCCACATACTCGTTGATCCTCTTTAGGTTTGGCGCCGTTCCCTCGACAAGGAACTTGCGGAAGTTTGTGCAGCCGTCCGTCAGGATGGTGATGGAGTGGGTAACGTTGAAGATGATCAAAGGCTTGTAAACATTCATCTCCAGGTAACCACCGGCGCCGCCGAAGCCCACTGCCACGTCGTTGGCCATCACCTGCACGGCGATCATGGTGAGCGCCTCGGCTTGTGTCGGGTTCACTTTGCCCGGCATGATGGATGAGCCCGGCTCGTTTGCCGGGATTACCAGCTCGGCGAAACCGGCGCGCGGGCCGCAAGACATGAGCCGGATGTCGTTGGCGATCTTGTAGAGCGACACAGCCAAGGTTCGCAGTGTGCCGGAGAGTTGCACAAGAGCGTCGTGAGCGCCTTGTGCAGTGAACTTGTTCGGCGCAGTCACGAACGGCAAGCCCGTGAGGTTCGCAATCCATGCCGCCGCCTCCTCCGCATACCCGGGCGCCGCATTAAGGCCGGTCCCCACCGCCGTGCCGCCCAGCGCCAGACGATACACCCCCGTGAGCGCATCTTCCGTCCGCTCGAGATTGTCGGCAAGCATGCCCTCATATCCCGACCACTCTTGGCCCAGAGTGAGCGGCGTAGCGTCCTGCATGTGCGTACGGCCGATTTTGACGATATCCTTCCACTGCTCCACCTTGACACCGATCGCATCGCGCAATGCCGTGACCGCCGGGATTAGCCGCTGTTTCACATTGACAGCGGCCGCGATGTTCATCGCCGAGGGGAACGAATCGTTGGACGATTGCGACATGTTGACGTGATCGTTTGGGTGAACGGGTGCTTTGCTCCCGAGCGGCGTCCCCGCAAGCTGGCAACAGCGGTTGGAGATCACCTCATTGACGTTCATGTTGAATTGAGTGCCGCTGCCCGTCATCCATACATGCAGCGGGAACATGTCCTGATGCTGGCCCGCCAGGATCTCGTCACAAACTTGAACGATCAGCTTGTGCCGCTGGCCGTCCAGCCGGCCGCCGGTATAGTTGGCATTGGCGACGGCCTTTTTCAAAGTCGCGTACGCGCCGATCATTTCGCTTGGGATGAGGTCCTTGCCGATACTGAAGTGTTCAAGTGAGCGCTGAGTCTGCGCACCCCAGAGTTTGTCGGCGGGAACATCTACTTCGCCCAGACTGTCGGTTTCCTTGCGAATGTCCATCATCTTTTTCTCCTCGCCCTTACAGGACGCGCAATCTCGGCAAAACACTGTTAGGCATGTTCAGGGACGAAGTGAGTATCCGCGCAGCTCTTGAAGACCACGTATGCGCGCTTCCATGGCTGGTCGTCAATCAAACGCCACTTATGGCCTGAGCCGGTATGATCCACTGCCAGTGGGACATCACCGGGATGGATGGTGAATGTCTCCCCGCCTGCCGTTGTAAATTCGAGTACACCAGCCA
>CAJCIT010000233.1 GCA_903970405.1 Acidobacteriaceae bacterium
TCGCGAATGGCCTCATTGAGTTCTGGCGAATCGGCTCCGGACACCTGAAGAACAAATCCTAAGCGGTTCTGTAGATTCCGCAGCTTGGCTTGATGAACCATGGAAGGAAAGTTCATTTCGGCGGCAAACCGATGAACCAGCCACGGTAGAGCGTCCGCCACCCGAGGATCGGCATCGTACTCGTTGAGCACCGACATCAGCAGGGCATCCGCACTCCGCTTGTTTCGCGCCGGCGCAATGTGGGCAAACCCTGGGTAACCGAGAGCGCTCAACTCCGCGCGAAACCGGTTCTCCTTCGAAGACGGAAGAGCCCGGCCAGGCGCCGTCGCTTTCATCAGATAGCGAAGCCTCTTGGTCAAAGGCCTGACTCCCTTTTCCAGAAGCGAAAAGTAGGGCTGGGAGATCCCAAGCAGCATCGCCGCCTCAACCTGAGTCAGCTTTTCTTGCTTGCGCCACAGGTGAAGGCTCCGGGTCATCCTTGTTAAACTCAGCGTATCATGTAATATTACAAAGGCGGGACCGCTAACGGCACTCGGCCCCTTTCCTTTTGCCCTTTGCGCCTGCTCACCTACTGTTCGACGGTCAGTATGACCTTGCCTTGCGCATGTCCTTCTTCGCGATAACGGAGAGCTTCAGCCGCGTCACTCAACCGGTAACGTCGATCGATGACAGGCACAATTTTCCGCGCTTCCAGAAGATTCGCCAGAAGAGTCAAATCCTTCGCGTTTATATTGGCGATGAAGAAACACACCTTTTTGCTGCCAATCCCCGAGAGTAATCGCGCCAGTAACATAACTTGGAGGAGTCTGGCCAAACCACCGCCAACCACGACAAAAATTCCGTCCCGATTCAACGCACGCCTATAGACAAAGACGGAACGATGAATGTTCGCACCGAGAATCAGGTCGTAACGCTGCCCGCTTTGCGTGAAGTCTTCTCGGGTGTAATCGATGACGCGGTCCGCGCCCAGCGATCGTGCAGTATCCACATTTCTGGTGCTGCACACGGCAGTGACGTCAGCCCCGAAGGACTTGGCAATCTGGATCGCAAATGTGCCCACACCGCCGGATGCGCCCTCGATCAGAACCTTGTGGCCGCTCTGGATCGATCCCTTATCGCGAAGAGCCTGAAGGGCGGTGATGGCCGCCACCGTCACGGCCGCCGCGTCTTCAAAGGATACGTTGGCCGGCTTGATCGCCAACTTGTCTTCACTAACGCAGGCATACTCCGCAAAGCCTCCCCAACTCTTCCCTCCGAAGACCTCGTCGCCTTCCTGAAGCCGTTTTACGTCTTTGCCAACCGCTTCCACTCGTCCAGCGATATCGCAGCCGATTACCTGATGCTCCGGTTTGAGCCGCCTTCCGATGATCGGGAGGAAGAACAATGGTCCCCGCATGGAGTAACTGTCAAGTGGATTCACAGACGCCGCGCAAATCTTGATCAAGACCTCATCGTCCACGGGCGCGGGTGTTGCTACCTCCTTGAACTGCAACCCATCCGGCGGGCCGTATTGTTCGCAGACAATCGCTTTCATAAACTTCCGGTCAACAATCCCCCGCCGCGCTGGCGTTTATATGCGTTCCTCGTCTCTGCAAACGATTGGACCACACCGGATGGGGACTGTGCGTTTACCCGCTTGCTCACGCGCGCGGTTCAGAAGGGGGAGTGGGAACGCCAAAGCGTGCCGGTCACAACCGGTGGCTCCCTGACGGTCGCGGCTCTGAAAGGCCGTGGCCACATCCCGTCCGCCGTCCGGCAACCTGCCTCATTACAATAAGTCTTGCCCCGTAAGCTCGGTCAACACTTCTTAGTCAGCCAACCTATTCTTGAAAAGATCGCGGAAGCGGCGTGTGGAGCTCATGCCGAACGCGTCATCGAAATTGGGCCCGGGCGCGGAGCATTGACGCGCCACCTGCTCAAACGATGCGATGAACTGCATGCCATCGAACTGGATGAAAAGCTGGCTTCGGCGCTCCGTTCTGAGCTTATCGATAAGCCGGGATTCGCTCTTACCCAAGGCGATGTATTGCGGACAGACCTGGCGCAGTGGGGTCCGGCGGCGATTGTGGGTAATCTGCCCTATTACATTACGTCGCCGATCCTCGAACTGTTTCTGAATCTTGACGCGCGCTTTCCGGCGGCGGTGTTTCTGGTGCAGCGCGAAGTCGCCGACCGGTTGCTGGCGAAGCCCCACACCAGGGACTATGGATTCCTCACCGTGAAAACGCAATTGCTGTGCGATGTGAAGATTGTGGTGAAAGTGCCGCCCGGCGCGTTCGCGCCGCCACCGAAGGTGGAATCGGCGGCCGTGCGGCTGGACCGGAAAGCAGGCGCCGCGGTGGATTCAGAGTTGGTAATGTTTGTCGGCCGCTGTTTCGCGCAGAAGAGGAAGACGCTCAGGAACAACTTGAAGTCATTCTTTCGGGCGGAAGCCTTGGAGGCGATGCCCGAAGCCGGACTGCGGGCCGAGCAGATTCCGGTGGAGGGGTTTCTCCCGCTGCTCCGGCGGTTACAGGGCGGCAGTTAGTTCCGCAAGACGACACGCCGCGGCAAACAACAGCCGACACGACTGCCGGCTCAGCCGGCTGAAAGCCCGCGCCACGGGCGAGGCGGTGGCCGGAGGGAGTTTTCATCGTTTGGGGGTGAGCCCTCCGGCGCCTCATGCCGAGATCAGAAGGGGCGAGTGGTCCGCGAACGTCGGGACCAGGATCAACCGGTCGCTCCCTGACGGTCGCGGCTCGGTAGGATTGCGGCGCACCGAGCCCGTTTACGCGTGCTCGCCCGGGTCGTCCTCCACTTCGTCGTCGATGCGAAGAATCTGCTCTTCCTTCGAGTCGTAGTCAAAAAGCTGCGCATACCGGCCCACAACATAGACGAAGCCGTTCTGCTGGCGGACCGCATCGTAGTGCTGGCTGGCATCCTCGATGAGAGTGACGATCAGAATGCTGGTGGCAGGGAACCTGCCTTGGCTGTCATCCGCCATACAAGCCGCTCAGGGTGAAATATAGCCCGCTGGCCGGTGGGCGCAGATAGCCCGTCGATTTTTTGTGCGGAAATTTTCCGTTTTGTCCTCTCATTAAAGAAGTGAGCATTCGTATGTCGGTGGGACCGCGCCTTGGCGCGGAGATTTGGCGAGCGGTCTTCGTGCTGCTAGCCCTGGGCGCGTTCTTGTGCCCGCAGAATGGCTGGGCACAATCGCTCGGCAATACGGGAACCGTGCAGGGAATCGTCACCGATCCTTCGGGCGCCGCTGTTCCCGGGGCCAAGGTCACCATTCGAAACCAGATGACCAACTACAGCCAGGCCGCGACCACAAACTCAAGCGGCGCCTACCGGCTGGGCAACCTTCCGCCGAATCCGTACCGGCTTGAAGTAGAAGCGCCGGGATTCAGCAAGTTCACGCACGAGATCGTGGTCCGGAATTCGGTCCCCGTAGAGACGCCCGTTTCGCTGGCGGTGGCTTCGGCGGGCACCACCATCGATGTGGAGGCTACCGGGCTGACTCAGGTTGAGGTTGACCCGTCGGCGCACGTCGACGCCGACCGGGAACAGTTGTTGAAGTTGCCGGCAGGTTCACCGGGAGCTGGATTGGGTCCGGCGATTGTGATGAGCACGGGCGCGGTTTCGAGCGAATCGAATGGGACGTTCCATCCATCGGGCGATCACGCGCAGGTCTCATATGTGATCGACAACGAGAACATCAGCGATCAACAGGGCAAGGTCTTCTCTACCGCCTTGCCGACCAGCGCGATTCAGAGTATGGAATTGACGACCGGCGCGCCCGAAGCGGAGTTCGGCGACAAGTCCAGTCTGGTGGCGCAGATCACGACGCGCAGCGGTCTGGGCGCCACCAAGCCGTTCGGCAGCGTCACTACTTCTTATGGCAGTTTCGGCACGGTGAGCGGCGATGTTTCGCTTGGCTTCGGGACGGAGAAGCTTGGCAACTTCATTGCGGTTGACGGCACCCGAAGCGGACGCTTCCTGGATTCGCCGGAAGAAACGCCCTTCCACGATGTAGGCAATAACGGCACGATTTTCGACCGCTTCGATTTTCAACCGACGCCGACGGACGTATTGCATCTGGATCTTTTCGTGGCGCGCAACTGGATTCAAATTCCAAACGACTATGACCAACTGGGGCAGGATCAGCGGCAGCGGGTGTTGACGTGGAACATCGCGCCGGGCTACCAGCACACGTTCAACTCCCACGTGCTATTGAGCGTGAACCCTTACATCCGCAAGGATGAGTTCAACTACTTTCCGAGCCGGGATTTGTTTGACGACACGCCCTCAACGCAGGAACAGCATCGAAAGCTGATGAACTACGGAGTGCGCAGCGATCTTTCGATTAACGTGGGTCACCACAACATTAAGGTGGGCATCGACCTGAAGCAGACGCGGCTGTTCGAAGAGTTTGCGTTCGGCATCACAGACCCGGCTTACAATCCGCCTTGCCTGACAACCGGCGGCAGCGCGGTGACCGATCCGAACATTGTGAATCCGGACGCCTGCCCGGGCTTCGGCTTCGTAACGAATCCGAATCTTCAGCCGGGCCTGATTCCCTTCGATTTGACCCGCGGCGGGAGCCTGTTTCAATACAAGGCGACGCACAACATCAACCAATACGCCGCTTACATTCAGGACTCGATTACGATGGGGCCGGTACTGTTGACGCTGGGCATTCGGGGCGATCTTTACTATGGGCTGGTCAGCGATGGCGCTCCCTCGCCGCGGGTCGGCGTTGCTTACAACATCAAGAAGACGCACACGGTTTTGCGCGTCGCCTATTCGCGAACCTTTGAGACGCCGTTCAACGAGAACCTCCTGTTATCAAGCGCCTCTGGCTTGAGCAATGGCGTGGCCGAAGGAGCGCTGGGGGCAACCTCGGCGGTTCCCATTTCACCCGGAAGGCGCAACCAATACAACACCGGCTTTCAGCAAGGGATCGGCAAGTACCTGCTGCTGGACGCCGACTATTTCTGGAAATTCACCGACAACGCTTACGACTTCAGTACGCTGCAGAACACCACGATTACGTTCCCCATCGCGTGGCGAAAGTCGAAGCTGGATGGGCTGGCGGGGCGGATGAGTACGACGAATATTCATGGCTGGCAAACGTATTGGACGTTCGGCCACACGCGTGCCCGCTTCTTCCCGGACCAGGTGGGCGGATTGCTGAACACCACTGCCCCGCCCGAGGGCGTTTTTCGGATCGACCATGACCAGGCGTTTCAATCGACAGTTGTAACGCGGTATCAACGGAAGCATGACGCCGAGTGGATTGCGTTCACGTGGCGGTACGATAGCGGCGAGGTGGTGAGCGGCGTGCCGGATGCGGGCACGGCGCTGGATTTGGACCCAAACCAACAAGTCACGCTGGGATTGGCATGCAACGGCGTTTATGCCACGGTGGATAGTCCGCTTTCCACGTGCGTGAACACGAACGGGACGGCCGGCCTGGTGACTTCGAAACTGATCACGCTGCCGCAGGGCGGCTACGCAGGCTTCCCGAGCCTGGAGAATGACGACCACAATCCGGATCGCGTGAAGCCGAGGAACGTGTTCAGCCTGGGCGTCGGAACGGACAACCTGCTGCATGTGGAAGGATCGCGGCGCTGGATCGCCTCGCTTGAAGTGGAAAACCTTATGAACACGGAGGCGCTGTATAACTTTCTCTCCACCTTTAGCGGCACCCACTTCCTGGCGCCAAGGACGCTGACAGCGACGATTGGCTATCGGTTCTAAGTGCTTGGTGGCTCAGGCTTTAGCCTGAGTTCGACTGCCCTGGGCTGCGCCCTTAAATCCAGGGCCCATCCTTCAAGCAAAGCCCGCGCTTCTGAACCGCGCGCGTGAGCAAGCGGATGACAGCGACTATTTGCTCTGTCCAAGACGACCGACACAGGCCACATCTCCGTTGCGACAGCACGGATTGGGTTTTTGCGGTGCATGCTTGCGATGCAAGCGCCACCTCGGCCAGCGCAAGTTGCCGGCATTCATCTCAATACGGGCTGATAGTTGGATCTCAACCTTGTGGGACTGCGATGCTGTTGCTCAGGGCTTCCACCGCCGGTACCGGAGCTTTTCGCGCCGCCGCAAAGGCGGGGTCGTTTCGCAGATGGTCCAGCAGACGGCGGCTGGCATCCGCTACCTCCGCCACCGCGGCATCGAACGCCACCTGATTGGCCCTTGACGGCTTGCGGTAGCCGCTGATTTTCCGGATGAACTGGAGAGCGGCGGCGGTAAGTTCGCCGTCAGTGGCCGGTTGGCCAGGGACGCGAAGAAGCTTGATGCTGCGGCACATGAGATCAGTGTAAGGCGGCTGCCTTCGCTATGCTGGAACTGAGTTTTTATGGGCTCTGTTCCAGGGCGGCATTTTGTTCGAAACTTCGTGACCAAGCGGCACTTGCTGGCCCAACTGGTCCGAAGGGATTTTCAACAAAGATTCGTGGGATCGGCCGGAGGCTGGCTGTGGGGATTCGTTCAGCCGCTGGTGCTGTTGCTGAGCTGGGTGTTCGTCTTCCAGTTCTGCATGGGAGCGAAGGTGCCGGCCGGCGAAGCCACCGATAACTACGTGATGTTTCTGGCCTGCGGGTACCTCCCATTTCTGCTGTTCCAGGAAACGCTGACACGCTGCGCGTCGAGCCTGGTGGATAACGCGAATCTCATCACCAAGACCGTTTTTCCCGCGGAGTTCATTCCGGTGGCTGTGTTCCTGTCCACCTTGGTACAGCACTTGCTTGCTCTTTCCATCGTGCTAGCCGGGGTGTTTTTCTGGGTGGGCCATGCGAGTCCGTGGATGCTGACGCTGCCGTTCTACATGCTGGCGCTGGGGCTGCTGGCGGTGGGACTGGGCTGGATTGTGGCCGGCCTGCAGGTGTATCTGCGAGACACCGCGCAGGTGCTGACCCTGGTGCTGACCTTCTGGTTCTGGATGACGCCCATTTTCATCACGAAGTATCCGGCCAAGGTGAGCTTTGTCTTGAAGTGGAACCCGCTGGCGTACGTGGTGCGGGCGTACCGCGACAGGCTGCTGTCAAGCCGCGTTCCCGCCGTGGAAGACCTTGTCATTGTGGCGCTTTACTCGGTGACGGTATTTGTCGCCGGGGGCCTGTTGTTCCGGCAGTTAAAGCGCGGTTTTGCGGATGTGCTTTAGTAAGCGGCTTCCTCCCCACCAGCGTGCGTTAGCTCGCGACGCCACCAGGCCGCCTGGGCGGCCGTCCCCACCAGCGCGGCGTCAGCCGCGCGACACCACCTCCCCTTCTGTATGATCTTGGGTGACGAAAGGACCTCCCTGATGCGCTCCTTCACTACCTGCTCCTTCCTGGCCGTCTGCCTTCTTTCAACCGGAATGCGCTCTCAAACCCAGCCAAGCTCCGACACAACCTGGTGGAAACACGCCGTCATCTATGAGATTTATCCCCGCAGTTTCGCCGACTCAAATGGCGACGGGGTCGGGGATTTGAACGGCATCGCCCTACACCTGGACTATCTGCAGAGGCTCGGCGTGGATGCCATATGGATCGCGCCGATGTACCCCTCTCCGCAGGTCGACTTCGGCTACGACATCTCCGATTATGAGAACGTCGACCCGCACTACGGCACTCTCGCCGACATGGACCGCCTCATCGAGCAGGCAGGCAAGCACAACATCCGCGTCATCCTCGACATGGTCCTGAACCATACTTCGGACAAGCACAAGTGGTTCATGGAGTCGGCCAGTTCCCGCACCAACCCCCAGCACGACTGGTACGTCTGGAACGACGGCATCCCCGCCAACGGCCCCAATGTCACCGCCTACCAGAAACGCTTTGAGCATGAGGGCAAGGTTCCCCCGAACAACTGGGTCTCGCTCTTCGGCGGCTCGGCCTGGGAGTGGGTTCCCGCCGTCCACCAGTTCTACTATCACGATTTCTACAAGCAGCAGCCCGACCTCAACTGGCGCAATCCAGCCGTCGAGAAGGCCTGCTTCGACGCCATGCGCTTCTGGCTCGACCGCGGCGTAGCCGGCTTCCGCCTGGACGCCGTTCCCACGCTCTTCGAGGATCCCAAGCTCCGCGATAACCCCGTGCTGGGCGGCCTCAACGCCCAGGGCGACCCCAGAGTTTCCGACCTTTACACCAACAACCTGCCGGAGGTGCACGATGTGATCCGGCGTATGCGCGCCATGGTCACGAAGTATCCGGGTGACCGCGTGCTGATCGGCGAAACGTACCTTCCCAACACGCTTGAGTTGGATAAGTGGTACGGCGGGGCCGCGCACAATGAACTGCAATTGCCCATGGATATGTTGGTTGGCTTCGGCGAGGGGGCGAAATTGAGCGCGCCTTATTTCCGCCGTTACATCGGCGAGGTGGAAAAGGAGATTCACGGATCGCAGCCCCTGCTGGTGTTCGACAACCATGACAATGCGCGCTCCATAGACCGGTTCGGCGACGGCGTGCATAATGTGGAGATCGCCAAATTAATCGCCACGATGCTGTTTACCGCCCGCGCCACGGCAATGACTTACTACGGCGCGGAAATCGGCATGCCTACCACGACGCCGACTCGCAAGGAGGATGTGCGCGACCCCATTGGCGTCACCGGCTGGCCCAAGGAGAAGGGCCGCGATGGCGAGCGGACGCCGATGCAGTGGACGCCCGGACCGCAAGCCGGTTTCTCGACAAACCCCCATACCTGGCTCCCGATAGCGCCGGACTGGAAAACCGTCAACGTGGAGACCGAAACAGCCGACCCTCACTCGTTATTGAACTGGTACAAGCAGCTCATCGAATTGCGCAGGTCGAATCCCGCGTTGCACGATGGCGGCATGATGATGCTTCTTAAGGATGACGCCGATGTCCTCGCCTACGTTCGAACGGCGCCCCAGGGCAGCGCGCCTGTGATCGTGGCCATCAATATGAGCTCCGGGCCCAAGACGGTAACCCTCGATCTGGCGGGAACGGGCATTGACGTTAAGTCAGCTCGGACGCTCGCGGCAACCGATGCCTCGCTGATGAAGGCGGGATCGTTGAAGTCTGTTGCGTTGCCTGCTTATTCTGCCTGGGTGGCAGCGGTAGAGTAGATCGCCACTCCGCCACGAACGTCAGACTTCCGAGCTGGTCGCGGCTCCAGTAGGCGCGGTGCGTCCATTTGGCGCCATTTTTTGCCGGTTTAGCGCGCGGACCCTTGCTTGAGGGGGACCTCATATGGTTCTATTGACGAATCTAATTCTGACGAATCTA
>CAJCIT010000234.1 GCA_903970405.1 Acidobacteriaceae bacterium
TGGGATGCGTCCATCGCTCGATGGGACGTGTGAAAAATTGAAGCCCGACTTAAGCGCCGATGCTTCAGAGCCGCGACCGTCCGGGGGCGACCAGTTATTGATGGGTTCTGTCCTGTCAACCGGTCGCTCCCTGAGAACTGAGACCGTGTGAAAAATCCCGGAGACAAACTCACGCATCCACGCCTACTGAGCCGCGACCGTCAAGGAGCGACTGGTGAGCACGGGGCACTGCGGGTCACCCGCTTGCTTACTTACGGTCGCGGCTCAGAAAGGGGGCGTCGGGCGGTCCGTGAGGGTCGTGAGCGGGACCAACCGGTCGCTCCCTGACGGTCGCGGCTCTGAAGGAATCCGGGCTGATTCTCGCTCCCATGAGACACCAGCGCACCTCAATGTCGCCCTGCCCACCCTACTTCCTGTGGGTGTTCCCAAATCGCCAGAGAGTGCGGGCATGTGAATATTGTACGGAGCGCGTCAGCGGGAACTCAGGGCTGACGTTGAGAAACATCCTCACGGAGTTAGTTTAGGGAGACCTCGATATGGCCGGCCCTGCGAACCTGATTGGCGCTAGGGTTTCGCACTACCGCGTTCTAGAAGTAATTGGCGGCGGCGGCATGGGAGTTGTCTACAAAGCCGAGGACATGCGCTTGCGCCGCTTTGTTGCGCTGAAGTTTCTGCCGGATCGCGCCGCCCGTGACCCGCAGTGGTTAAAGCGTTTTCAACGGGAGGCCCAGGCCGCCTCGGCTCTCAACCATCCGAACATCTGCACAGTCTACGATGTCGGCGAGCATGAGGGCCAAGCCTTCCTGGCGATGGAGTTTTTGGACGGCGTCACTCTGAGACATCTGATTGCCGGAAAGCCGCTGGAAACGGATAAGGTTCTGGACTTGGGCATTCAGCTTGCCGACGCCCTGGATGCAGCTCACACGGCGGGCGTCATTCACCGCGACATCAAGCCCGCCAACATCTTCGTCACCACGCGAGGGCTTGTTAAGGTTCTGGACTTCGGCCTCGCGAAGCTTTCCGTGAAACCGGGCGCGGACGACACTCAGACCATCGAGATGGACCCGCCTATCACCAGCCCCGGCTCGCTAATGGGTACGGTGGCTTATATGTCTCCTGAGCAAGTGCGGGGCAAAGAATTGGACGGCCGTACGGACCTCTTCTCCTGCGGCGCGGTGCTCTATGAGATGTGTACCAGGGTTCTTCCCTTTCGAGGCGATACCACCGGTGAGACGTTCGATGCGATCTTGAATCGAGAGCCAATATCGCCCGTTCGCCTGAACGTCGACATCCCACCGAAGTTGGAAGAGATCGTCTCTAAAGCCCTCGAGAAAGACCGCGAGGTGCGCTATCAATCCGCGGCCGACCTTCGAGCGGATTTGAAGCGTGCGAAGCGGGACACGGAGCCGGGAAAAGTCATCGAGCCCGCGGAGAGCGTTCCTTCCCGAAGGCGCCGCGCCTGGCTATGGCCGGCAGTGGTTGCGCTCGGTTTGGTGTCGATCGCCGCCGCTGCCTTCTCCTGGAGGCACTTCGACACTCAGACTCGGTGGAAGGGCCCAGAGCTGGTCCGGCTCTCGCCTGACGACGGGCATTCGTATTCCCAGCCGGCCATCTTAGCCGATGGCGGGTTCGTCGCCTATGTTTCTGACCGCTCAGGGAACGACGAGTTATGGCTGCAGCAGGTGGGTGGCGGCGAGCCCATTCAATTGACTCACTCGAACGGCGAATCCGTCTCCTCGCCCTCGTTTTTCCCGGACGGCAAACGCATCGTTTACGGCGTCACATCAGCCGATCGGAAGAAGAGCTCCATCGATGTGATCTCCGCTTTGGGCGGCAATTCCCAGGTGCTGGTGTCGGCCGATGGCGGCCAGATTCCCGATCTGAAGCTTTCCCCAGATGGACAACAGGTCGTCTACGCTGAGATACTCGACTTCAACGCGAAGTTTCGGACGATTTCCACCAACGGTGGAGAACCAAGGGCAATATCGGGACAGATATTCCCAGGGGCAGTTCTCATTGGCGGCGGCGTCTGGACTCCCGATAGCCGCTACCTTCTTTTTCTGACATCAAGGTCCGACACGAGCGAAACGAAAGAGTGGATCGCCGTTCCGGTGGACAGGCCCGATACCGGAACAGCGATCGGCGCCCGCGACGCGTTGCGCGCAGCCGGCTTGAAACCCACCGGTTCTGCTTTGATAACGGGCAATCGTCTCATTTTCGAAGCGGCTGGGAAGACCAGACAGCTTAACATCTGGGAAATCGCCCTCTCGCCGGGAACATGGCGCGCGAAGGGTGTTCCGCGCCAGCTCACGTTTGGAACCATGGAGGAATCGCCCGTCAGCGTCAGTGCGGCGGGGACCTTGGCGCTCGAGGTCAAGAAGGAGTTCAGTGATTTTTACCTGCTTCCTCTCTCTCCCGCCACTGGTCAACCCACGGGAGTCGTACGCCGAATCACCCGGGACGGGCGCGATAAGGATTTGCGCATTGGTGGGGGCAACCCCGGCAGCGCATATTTCTCGGTTTCGGATCGCTACGCCGTCGATCTGGTCAGCGGGCGTCAAACATCGGTGACTACCGGGTTTCCCTGGCCATGGCCGGAACCAGCCATTTCACCTGATGGACGACAACTTGCCTATTCCATCCCCGATGGCAATTCCTACTCCATTCGTGTCGGTAGTGCCGGCGGACGCTGGACCGACGCGCGTGTTCTCTGTACGGGCTGCGGCCAAGTTGACGGGTATTCCCCTGACGGTCGATTCCTCCTCTATGATCCGAAGGCAAGATCGGACGTTACAGGCGTCAGGAAGACGATTCGGCTTCTGGACATTTCCTCCGGCAAGGACCGTCCCTGGCTGGAATACCCAACCGACTCGGCGGTCCTCGGCGGCAGACTGGGCGCCGGTTCCACATGGCTCGCGGTGGGGATTTGGCCGTTGGAATCGAAGCCGATTCAATGGTATCTGGTCCCGTGGAGCGAGGAACCGGCGTCGCAGTCCAAGTGGATCAAAATCCCGCTGCCTAACACTTTGATCAACACCAACCTCACTCCCTGGCGCCTTTCCCCGGCATCGAACTTCATTTATCTGTTCGATGGACCGAAGCTCATGGCAGTCCGTTTCGACCCTGAGCGCCGGGGCTTCGGGGAGCCTCAAGAGGTCAAGTTCCTGCCGGGTTCCACGACGAACGTCAATCCTGACGATGACTGGACGGTTCGCGGTCCTGGACTCGTCTTTTCGCGCCACGAGACCACCAGCTCCGCCTGGCTGATGAAGTTGCCCCGCTAAGGGCCGAGATGGTCTTACTGAAATAACTGTTCGGCCTGCTCAAACAGGTCGCTAAGCGAGATAGTAAGGCCGTGCGAAGCAATCAGCGACTCGTTCAAGCTAACTTCAGCCGGCGACGGTTGCCCTGCCGACATCGTGAAGGCCCGGCGGCCAACGGGATCGATAATCCAAACGAACTCAATGCCCCAATCCAGG
>CAJCIT010000235.1 GCA_903970405.1 Acidobacteriaceae bacterium
TGGGATGCGTCCATCGCTCGATGGGACGTGTGAAAAATTGAAGCCCGACTTAAGCGCCGATGCTTCAGAGCCGCGACCGTCCGGGGGCGACCAGTTATTGATGGGTTCTGTCCTGTCAACCGGTCGCTCCCTGAGAACTGACGGTCGCGGCTCAGTAGGCGCGGCTGTCTTGCTCCGATTCTTCACACGTTCTGACGGTCGCGGCTCAGGAGGGCTGCGGGCTCTTGACGCTGCCCCGCCCAACCCGGCGGTGGTATCAATTGGGAAATGCAAAATGACGACGCTTCGAACCGGCGAGATTTCCTGAAAAGCACCACGGGTGTGGTGGGAGGCGCACTGGCGGCGGGCTTTCCGGCGATCATCTCAGCGCAATCGGTGACAAATGCCATTAAGGTGGGATTGGTTGGCTGTGGCGGCCGGGGCACCGGCGCGGCGGCTCAGGCGCTGACGGCGGACGATTACAACGAGTTGATTGCGGTGGCCGATGTCGACCAGGGTCAAGTGGACCGGGCGCTGGAAGAACTGAGGACCACGGACAATGGCAAACTCAAGAACCGGGTGAAGGTGGCCAGCGACAAGCAGTTCCTCGGCCTGGATGCGTATCAGAAGGTGATCGATAGCGGCATTGACGTGATTCTGCTGGCAACGCCGCCGGGCTTCCGTCCCACGCATCTCGCCGCGGCGATTGCCGGCGGGAAGCATGTGTTCTGCGAGAAGCCGATCGCGACTGACGCGCCGGGCGTGCGGCAGGTGCTGGAAACAGTGAATGTAGCGAAGAGCAAGAACCTTTCGCTGGTAGCCGGTTTCTGCTGGCGCTACAACGAAATAATCCAGGCCACGTTCGAACAGATTCATCAGGGGGCGATCGGGCGCATCGTTGCTTACTACGCCACTTACTACACAAGCCCGGTGAAGCCGATGCCCCCTGAGAGCACGCGTCCGGCCGGCATGTCCGACACCGAGTGGCAGATCCGGAACTGGTACAACTTCTCGTGGCTCTGTGGCGACAGCATTGTGGAGCAGGCCGTGCACAGCGCCGACAAAATTGCCTGGGCGTTCAAGGATCAGCCGCCTATTAGTTGCGTGGCCGTGGGCGGGCGTCAGATTCCCGCGCAAGGCGGCAACATCTATGACCACTTCGAAGTGAACTATCTGTATCCCGGCGAGGTCCGGGCGTTCCTGGCGAGCCGCCAGATGGATGGCATCTACAACGAAAACGCTGACTACATCATGGGCACTGATGGCGTGGCGACCATAGGCCGCGGCAAAGCGCCGCGCATTACGGGCAAGAATCCGTGGACCTGGACCGGGGGCCCGGTGCAGGATATGTACCAGCGCGAGCATGATGCGCTGTTCGCCTCGATCCGAAAAGCGAAGCCGATCAACGACGGCGAGCGCATGGCCACCAGCACATTGCTCGCGATGATGGGGCGGATGGCCGCGTACACGGGTGAGCAGATCGCGTGGGAGCAGGCCTTGAACTCACAGGAGAAGCTGGGACCGGACAAGGTTGACTGGAACGCCCCGTTGGCGGTGGCGCCTCGGCCAAGGCCAGGCGTGACGAAATTCATCTAGAGTCGATTGGTGGCACAGGCTTTAGCTTGAGTTGGCGGGTTTTCAATCCGCCGCGGGCTGCCAGCCTTCCGAACGTTCGCTTAGGAAATCGGGACATGAAGAGTCTGTTTGCAGTGGCGAAGTGCTCCGTGGGCGGCTTGCTTTTTGCCGTCCTCGTGGGGGGCCATCAGGCAACCGCTCAAATAGATTTCAAGACCCAAGTAGCGCCGATCCTTGAATCGCACTGTGTTTCCTGTCACGGCGAAGAGAGGGCTGCGGGCAACCTCAAGCTGGATTCGAAAGCGGGGTTTCTGGCGGGCGGGAAGTCAGGCGCGGCGGTTGTAGCAGGGAAGCCGAACGAGAGCCGCCTGGTCCAACTGATTGAGAGGGATGCGGACAACGACGGCGCAATGCCGCCCGGAGGCCCGCAACTGCCCAAAGCACAGCGAGACGTCATCCGCGCGTGGATTGCCGATGGCGCCGAGTGGCCGGAAGAAGCGAAGCTGAGCCCGGATGACCGGTCCCGGCCGGGTCCGATGGGTAAGCTGACCCCCGCGGAGGCGGCCAGGAAAGAACACGCCCTGGTGCAGCGGGTCTACCAACGGATCGCCGCCAGGGAGCGCGCTGGCCAAACCCCGGACATCAAGATCAAGTCGTATGAGGTAACGATTCCGAATACCGTGGTCTCTTACAGCATGGTGCTGATCCCTCCAGGCGAATTTCTGATGGGAACGCCTTCGGATGAGCGAGGACGCAACGCGGCCGAAGCCCCGCCGCACAAGGTTCGCCTGGATGGGTTCTGGATGCAGGCCCACGAAGTGACGTGGGACGAATACCGGCTGTTCCAGTTCGCGCAGCAGACCGGCGACGCAGCGCATGGCGATGAAACGGTGGACGCAATCAGCCACCCGACGCGGCCTTACGTCGAGATGAGTTTCGGAATGGGCATTCACGGATTCCCGGCCATCAGCATGACGCAGCACGCGGCGAACAAGTATGCGGAATGGTTAAGCGCGAAGACGGGCGAATTTTACCGGCTCCCGACTGAAGCGGAGTGGGAGTATGCATGCCGGGCCGGTTCCGATGACGCTTATTACTTTGGCAGCGACGCAAAGCAGTTGGGGGACTTCGCGTGGTTTGCGGAAAACAGCGACGGTAAATACCAAAAGGTGGGCGCGAAGAAGCCTAATGGGTGGGGCTTGTACGACATGCTGGGGAACGTTCAGGAGTGGACCTTGGATCAACTGACGCCGCTCGGAACCGAGGAGCAAACGAATCCGTGGGTGAAGTCGACGAAGCCTTATCCGCAAGTGACCAAGGGCGGATCGTGGGCCGACGGTCCGTCCGATGTTCGGTGCGGCGCGCGGGTAGGCAGCGATCCTTCCTGGAAGCAGCAGGATCCGCAGTTGCCGAAAAGCATCTGGTATGAGACCGATGCGCAGTGGCTCGGGTTCCGGCTGGTGCGGCCGGTGAAGACGCCGAGCGCCGAGGAGATGTTCGCGTATTGGAACTCGGGTGTGGAGAAGTAGGGGCTTTTAGGTGTAGTGCCTTCGATGCCAAGGGACGCAGCCACGCCTACCGAGCCGCGACCCGTCAGGGAGCGACGTGGAAGCAGGTCCTGCCGGGGCAACCGGTCGCTCCCTGACGGTCGCGGCTCAGTAGGCGTGGGTCCGTCCGTTTGTCTCCAGGATTTTTCACGCTGCCTCAGGGAGCGACTGCGGTTAGCGATCGTGTCAACCGGTCGCTTCCTGACGGTCGCGGGTCTGAAGGCTGGCACTCCCAAATCATTCTTCCAACAGAAGAGCACAGAACCGGTCGATGACGTCGCGGATGTCGCCGGAGGGCGCGGTCTCCGCATTCGTCATGATGGAGAAGACCAGCCACCGGCCGCTTTTCGTTTGAGCGTACCCGGAAAGCGTCGCCACGTGCGAAATGGAGCCGGTCTTGGCGTGAATGCGCTCGGCGCCGCTGGCCGTCTTCATACGATGCTCAAGCGAACCGTCGATCCCTCCGATAGGAAATGACGCGAGCCAAACTTCGCGCTCAGAACGCCGCCAGAGATAGCGCAAAAGCGTGACAGTGGCGTCGGGCGTGGTCAGGTTCTGGCGTGCCAGGCCGGAGCCGTCCGCGAGCGCTGTGTCTTTGTCGCCAATACCCGCTTCCCGCAGAAAGGATTGCCGCGCATCGACGCCCGACTTGAGCGTTCCGTTGCCGTCGAGCCGGCCGAGTTCACGAAGCAGCATCTCCGCGTGGAGGTTCTGGCTTACTTTATTCACGATGCCGATGGAATGAGACAGCGGCGCAGAGTCGAGCTTGGCTACCACCCCAGCGGCTTCTTCGCTCGAATTATGCCTTGTGGGCGTGACCGGGACGGCGTCAAAGGCCCAGGTGTCGGCGCGGGCTGACCCGCGCACCGAAACGCCGCGCTGGCGGAGCGCGTTGAGCAAGACTTCAGCGGCAAAAAGAGCGGGGTTCGCCACGGCGAGATCGTCTTCGTAAGCGGGCGCGCGGGCTCCGATGAAGCCGGTGACGATGAGCTCCCGGCTTCCGGGGTCGCGCGTCATATGGATCTCATGACCGCCGCCGGGGACGGTTAAGACCTCATTCAGAACGACAAAGTGGCCGACCTCGGGGGAAAGAGTGATCTCAGCCAGTTCATCGGGCGCAGTAGGCTGGATGGCGATGTGGATGGAATTATCGTTCACGGCGAGAGAACCTACAGGAGCGCCGTAGTTATACAACTGATCGTCGAGCGTCCAGCCGTCTGGATAGGCGTCACCGGCATAACGGTGGTCGACGCCGACGACGTCGCCGGCGACGGTCACGATGTGAGCCGCGACAACCTGATCGGCGAGGCGGTTGACGGCGTGGATGGGATCCCCGCCTTTGTCGCTGACGGAGTAAGGGAGAGTGCGGCCAGAGAGATTGGGATCGCCGCCGCCGATGAATTGAAGTTCAGAGACGGTGCTCTCTCCGGCCTTGCGATTGGGTGCGACGACTTCGGTGTGGAAGGTGTAGCCGGCGCCAAGCCGGACCAGCGCGGCAGCGGTGGTGTAGAGTTTGACGTTCGAGGCTGGAGTGAAGAACTCATTAGCGGCGCGCGTGGCGAGAACGGCGCCGGATTCGGCATCCACAACCTTGAAGCCCAGGTGCCCGCGAAGTACGGCGGGGTGGGCGGCCAGCAGAATCGCGATGCGGGCATCGAGGGTCTTGCGATTGGGCTGATGCTCGGCGAGCAGTGCCGCGGCGCCGCCGGTTACCGGCGTAACCGGAATAGCCCCGAAATACACGAAGGCGAATAGGGCGATAGACCGCCCCCGTCCTGTCCCACCCATGTTTGGTGATTATAGAGGACGAGTGAGCAGGCCTTGTTTAGCAGCTCCGATCGCCCGCGACAATTGGGAGCGGAAGGTAACCCGTGACGAAACCGACAACACTTGTGGCAACGTGGGGCGATGGATTGTTCGCAGTCACCGGCGATGGGCTAACGCAGGAGATTGCGGGGCAGCCTGTCAGAGGGCTGGCACCGGATGGACACGGCGGAGCGCTGGCCATTGTTGGCCCACATTCGCTACGCAGGCGTGGACCGAGTGGCGAATGGAAGACCATAGCGGCCAGCGAGTTCGAGCTTTCGTGCTGTGTGGCTGTTCGAGACGCCATCTACGTAGGAACGGACGATGCCCGCATGCTGCGGCTGAGCCTTGGGGGCGGTGTGTTGGATCCTCTCGATGGTTTCGACAACGTCGCGGGGCGGGAAGCTTGGTTTGCTGGTTTTGCAATTGTGAATGGGCAGCGTCTCGGGCCGCCGCTGGGCATTCGCTCGGTTGCGGCCAACTCAAACGGGACCGTACTGTTCGCCAACGTTCACGTGGGAGGCATTCCGCGTTCGCTGGATGGCGGAAGAACGTGGCAGCCCACCATGGATATCCACAGCGATGTTCACGAAGTGCGGGCGCACCAGACAGATCCGGACATCGTCGCCGCGGCGGCCGCGGTTGGCCTTTGCATTAGCCGCGACGCCGGAGCAACGTGGACCATTGAAAGGGAGGGCCTCCACGCATCGCACTGCTACGCAGTAGCGTTTTCGGGCGACGACATTATCTTCTCGGCGGCCGCCGATCCTTTTGCGGCTGAAGGGCGAATCTATCGGCGGCCGCTCAAGCCGGATGGATGCCTGGTCCCCGTCGAAGGTGGGATGCCGCCGTGGACCGAAGGCAAGGTTGACACCGGTTGCATCGCCGCAAACGGCTCGTCGATTGCGGTTGCCGATAGAGTTGGCAATCTGTACGTCTCGGACGACTTCGGGAGGGCTTGGTCATGCAGGAGCAGCAGACTGACTACCCCAAGCGGCGTTCTCATTTGTTGAGACTCCGAAGCGACTCTAGGCGGGCGCGCTTGCGGCAAAAACCTCGTCGGTGGTTACCGCGAAGGAGGTGAGCTGGGCGAGACCGAAGGATGTCGTGATGGCCGTGTCGGTGGCATCGCTCCCAATGGCGATGGGGATTCGACCGATCCTAGGCTGATTAAAGCGGGCGTCGAAGGCCCACCAGCGGCCGCTGAGATAGACTTCGAACCACGCGCTGAAGTCTCCGGGCGATGGGAGGGGCGGCACGCCGATGTCACCCAGGTATCCGGCAACGTAGCGGGAAGGTATATTCATGGCCCGGCAGAATGTAATGGCAAGATGTTGAAAATCGCGGCAGACCCCTCTCCTTTCGGTGTAGACGTCAAGCGCGGTCTTCTGGGCGTTTGCGAAATGGTAGCCGAAAGTGATGCTGCGGTGCACCCAGTCGCAAATTGACTGCACTCGCTGCCAGCCGGGCGGCGTATTGCTGAACAGCTCGCCCGCGGTATTGACGAGCTGATCCACCGGACAGTAGCGCGACGGGAGCAGAAACCGCAGCAACTCCGCCGGCAGATTCTGGACCGGGATCTCTTCGGCCGTGACGTCCACCGGATCGGGCTGGCCTGAATCTTCAATCAATGTCAAGTTGAATAAACGAAGGCGCCCCGGTGGGACCAGAAAACGTGAACACAGATTCCCGTAGGTGTCCTGATACACCTCCACCGGGATTTCCGGATCGATTCGTGGCCCATCTGGTTCCCTAAGATCGGCCCGGCGCGAAGGATGAACGCTTAAGAGCGCTACCATTGCGACGGGAGCCGGAATTTCAAATTGAAGATCGTAGCCGACTCTAATTAGCATTTGCACCCACGACGGACGGCTCCGCACAGGCTGACAAGCTTGGCCTGAAAAGGACCGTGGATACAGACATGGAAGCTGTCCGTACAGACAATTGTCGCTCAGTCATCAATCAGTTTGAAGCGAAAGCGGGTGCAATTGAGACAATTGAAAGGGGACCTCGTACTAATTCCAGTGAGCCAAGCGTTGGTCATCTATCGCGAGGAGTCTGAAGTCGAGCCGTATCGGCAGGCTTTGGAGGCCGCTGGTGTCCAGACAGAACTGGCTCGGGCGGACGCTGTGCCGCCGCTGAGAGGATTCAGCGGACTGTTGCTGACGGGGGGTACGGATGTGGATCCGGAACTCTATGGCGAAGCGAGGCGCTTCGAAACCGAAGAGCCAGACCGTGAGCGCGATGCCGCTGAAATGAGGCTTTTGCGGGAAGCCCTGGATTTGGACTTGCCGGTGCTGGCCATTTGCCGGGGCATGCAACTGATGAATGTGTTTCACGGAGGGACCTTGGTGCAGCATCTGGAGACGGTGGACCATCACCGGCGCAGAGGCCGCGACCGCGCCGCGCCGGTTCACGATGTCTCGGTTTTGGCTGGGAGCCTGCTTCACTCGATAGCGGATACAGGCGAGTGGCGAGTGAATTCCCGGCATCACCAAGGCGTCGGGAGGCTGGGTCAGGGTTTGACAGTTGCAGCGAAGGATCCGTTCGACGGTCTGATTGAGGCCGTGGAGCGCCCCGGCTGCCGATTCGCCTTGGGAGTGCAATGGCATCCCGAGAATCAAGCCCTGGTGGACGCCGGGCAGTTGAGGATTTTTGAACGCTTTGGCGTTGCATTGCTGACGCAGCCCGAACTCGAACAAAGTCTGAGAGGAAGAGAATGACATTCTGTCTGGGCATGAATCTGGACGAAGGACTGGTGGGGATTTCGGATACCCGCGTCCTTGCCGGGCGCGAGTCGACGATGGCGAAGAAATCCGCGACGTACCAGGGACCGGGATTTTCATTTTTCATCATGAATTCGGGGCTGCGCTCCATCCGGGACAAGGCGTTGCTTTACTTTGAAGACGCCTTCGCAAAGCAGACCACAGTCCGGGAACGGCTCTTCAAGGTGGTGGACCTGTTCGGCGCGCAAGTCCGGCGGGTGGCCGCTGAGGATGGGCCTGTGCTGAAGGAAGTGGACCTCTCCTTTAACATCCATGCGCTGATCGGCGGCCAGATGATCTCGGACTCGCGTCATCGCCTGTACCTTGTGTATCCGGAAGGGAATTGGGTGGAGGTCGGTCAGGATACTCCGTATCAGATCATTGGGAACTCCGGTTTTGGGAAGCCGATCCTGGAGCGGACTTTGCGGCATACCGACCCCTTGCTATACGCATTTAAGCTGGGGATACTGGCGTTCGATGCAACGCGATTGTGTGCGGCCGATGTCGACTTTCCCATCGATCTGTTGCTGTATACGCGGGGGAGTTACCAGATGATTGAGCACCGCTATGCACGCGAGGAACTGGCTCAAATCTCGAAGTGGTGGCAGGACCGAATGCGGACCGCGGTGGATGAACTGCCGTCACCATGGGTGGAGGCGGCGTTCCGGAAGTTGGACGCGCAACCCGGCACCGGGGCGCGCGGGGAGCGGCGGGTTGAGGGTCTGGAGGCGGAGCGGTTGGTGAGCGGGTAGGGAGGTGAGGTATTAGTGGGCTTCACGACGGGTCGGAAAGCCGGTCACCGATCCAAGAGGTCCAGTTCAAAATCCCTGCGTAAATCGAATATTATCATCAGGTTAACGGCCAAGGAAGGCTCTTGACGCTGCTGTTCGGCGCGAAAATAGCCTTCCGAGGCCTCCAGAAACGTGTTATAGTTTGCGCGTGAGTTTCTCTGTGAGAATCGACGACAATCCAGGCATCTAAGCCTTTCCAATCATTATATTTGCGGCAGCGCGAATCTTTTGCTTCCAGGTTCGTTTTGGAAGATCGTTCTCTCGCTTGGTCGTCAGTCCAGTTTTCATCCCCATAATCTTCGTCTTGGTCTCGGAATCAAGTTGCTCAAACGCCCCCTCCGGTTCGCTGAGGTCGGAGTCCACGACGGACGGCGTCACAAGACCAAAC
>CAJCIT010000236.1 GCA_903970405.1 Acidobacteriaceae bacterium
GCCTGTTCCCCGTTGGCCAGCACCGAACCGCAGCTACCCGTGAGGGATCGGCTTTGCAGCCTGACGAGAGCTTCGCAGCGCGAGTAGATTCTGAAAATGGTAATACCCGCCCTAGCCAAGCTGGCGCGCTAATCTAAGACGTACCCGGCACATGCATCCGATTCAGACTGTTGGCATAGTCTCAAAACCGAACCTGGAAGAGGCCGGCGAATTGATTCGCGGCCTGCTGAAATGGCTGAGCGATCGCAATATCACGGCGCGCTGCGATGAGCAGACCGCCCGCTACGCCGGAATCGATCATTTCTATGGGCGCGATGAGATTCCGGACGGCGCTCAACTCATTATTGTTTTGGGAGGCGACGGGACGCTGCTCTCGGCGGCACGCGCGATCGGCGGGCGGGAGATCCCGCTGTTTGCCGTGAACCTGGGTGGGCTGGGCTTTCTCACGGCTATCACCGTGGATCAGCTCTACCCGGAACTGGAACGCGCCCTGAAGGGCGAGCACCGCATCGGGCGCCGCCGCATGATTGAGTGCGAGCTGGTGCGCGACGGGCAGATTGTCGCGTCTTACTCGGCGCTGAATGACGTTGTGATCACCAAATCGATGATGGCTCGCATGATTGACCTGGACACGCACGTGGACAATCATTTCGTCGCCGCCTATAAGGCCGACGGCCTTATCATTTGTACGCCCACCGGCTCCACAGCGTACTCGCTTTCGGCCGGAGGCCCGATTATCTTTCCATCCGTCGCCGCACTCTGTTTGACGCCCATCTGTCCGCACATGCTGACCAACCGGCCGGTGATTGTGCCCGATACCAGCGTGATTCAGATCCTGTCCCGCGGCGCCGAAGGCACCTTCCTGACCATTGACGGCCAGGTGGGCGAGCCCATTTCCAAAGGCGACCGGATCCTGGCGCGTTCTTCGACGAACTCCATTATCTTGATCCGTCCGCCCCGGATGCTGTACTTCGATGTACTGCGCGAAAAACTGAAATGGGGAGAGCGCTGAACGGCGCAAGGGGCAGATGAACTGGCTCAAGAAACTCACACTTACTCATTGGATTTTTATTGCTCTGGTGGTGGGGATTCTGATCGGGAATTTCTTTCCGGAGTTTGGAAAGTCGCTTTCGCCGGTCAGTAACATCTTTCTGCGGCTGATTAAATCCATCGTTGCCCTGCTGCTGTTCGGGACCATCGTTTCGGGAATCGCCTCCGGCGGCGAACTGAAAACCATGGGCCGGATAGCGCTGAAATCCATCGCCTACTTCGAGGTTGCCACCACGCTGGCGCTGGTGATTGGCTTGGTGGCGGTAAACGTCATGAAACCGGGCGCGGGCCTGAGCATTCAGGCGGGCAACACGTCCGGGGTACCGGCGGGCCTGGCGAAGCCCGCCACCTTCGCCGAAATTCTGGAGCACGCCGTTCCAGCGAACATTTTCGACGCTTTGGGCCGCAATGACGTATTGCAAATGGTGGTCTTCTTTTTCCTGTTTGGCGCGGCTTGCGCGGCGATTGGACCGAAGGCTAAGCCGGTGGTGGACCTGGCGGCTGCCGTGGCCGAGGTGATGTTCCGTTACACGAAGTACGTCATGTATCTGGCGCCGTTTGGAGTGGGCGCGGCGATTGCAGTAACAGTGGGACAGCATGGACTCGGCGTCCTGCAGAACCTCGGCAAACTGGTGGGAACGCTCTACCTGGCGCAGATTTTGTTTGTCGTACTGGTGCTGGGTACCGCACTGACAATCGCCCGGGTGCCCATCAGGCGATTCGTCCGGGCGGTTCGAGAGCCCTTTATACTCGCCTTTTCCACTGCGTCCAGTGAGGCGGCACTCCCCTTGGCCCTCGAGAATATGGAGCGGTTCGGCGTCCCGAAACATATTGTGGGCTTCGTGTTGCCGACCGGGTATAGCTTCAATCTGGATGGCTCGACATTGTATTTGGCGCTGGCATCCATCTTCGTGGCGCAGGCAGCGGGGGTCAGCCTTCCACTGAGCACGCAAATCACCATGATGCTGACATTGATGTTGACCAGCAAGGGCGTGGCAGCGGTGCCGAGAGCGTCTCTGGTGATTTTGTCGGGTACTCTTGAAACCTTTCATTTGCCGGTAGCGGGGATCGCGCTGATTCTGGGAGTGGATGCACTGATGGACATGTGCCGGACGTCAGTCAACCTGCTAGGCAATTGCGTAGCCAGCGCCGTGGTAGCGCAGTGGGAAGGCGTGGATTTAAAGAATACGCCAGAGGATTTGGAGATCGGCGAAGCAATCGGGGCGTGAGGCGGCCCCGCTCTTGTGTGCCAATCAAGGCCGCTTGATTGCCTCCAACTCATCCAGTGTGCGCGGCCAGTCTTCACGGAGCAGGCGCGAAAGCGCCCGGTCAGCCAGAAGGCGGCCTCCAGTCTGGCAGGTTGGGCAATAGTTCGTTTCATTGTCGGCGTAGCGAATCCGCTGGACCTTCGTTCCGCAGCGCGGACACGGCTCGCCATAACGGCCATGAACCGCCATACCTTCCCGAAAGGCAGTTACATGTTCAGGAAATGTGTCTTGAGCTTCGCCAATGAATCGCGCAGTCCATTCCTCGATTGTCAGGCGCACGGCTTCAAACAGACCTTGAATTTGGGCAGGTGTCAGCTTCGAGGTCAGCGCGATGGGTGACAGCTTCGCTCGATGGAGGATTTCGTCAGAGTAGGCGTTTCCAATGCCACTGAAGATATGCGGATCGGTGAGCGCTCGCTTCAACGTGTGGTTCTGCGCCGTAAGCGCGGCCTTGAAAGCGAAAAGATCGGCCTCCATCACCTCCAAACCGCCAGGATCAAGCCCGATGAGCTCTTTCTCGCTCTCGACTACATGCAATGACGCTCGCTTCTTCGAGCCGGCTTCGGTGAGTGAAAGCGAGCCGGTTGAGAAATCAAAGCTCGCTATGACGCGCTTGGATAGTTTCGGGGGCTGCTTGTGCCAGTGCAGCCGTCCGGCAATCATCAGGTGAAGCACCAGCCAATAGCCGGGCTCAAGGCCGATGGCGATCCGCTTGCCGATTCGCCGCAGACGGGCCACTTTTCGGCCGTGCGTCTCCACAAGCGGCGGTTTCACGGAGCGCAAAAGAAAGGGAGTTCCCAATCGCACCGCTTCGAGATTCGCGCCCAGAATGCGCCGCTCCAGGGCGTAGAGATAGGCGGCGATATCGGGAAGCTCAGGCATTGCGGCGCCGCGCTCCGGTTTCGCGGCCTACGGCTTTGTCAGGAAGATCAAAAGAGCTGCGCCGGCGAACGCGGCTGTCAAAAGCGCGAGCGATGTGCGTTTTCCCATCCGCTGAGCGTACCTGGCAAACGCGGGGACGGGTGGAAGCAGCAGCCGAAAGCCAACCAGGAGGATCACAATGCCGATGGTCCAGACTATCGCCATAACCCGAACTTATCACAATAATCGCCACCAGGCCGTCGGGTAGTGCTAAATGTTGGTTGAGGCCACCTGCGGACGCGGGCGAGCTAAATAACAGACGGGCCGGCCGTATATAGGGCCACTCGGCGCGGCGCAGGTAGTGTGTTTAATGTCTTCGAGTGATCCCATCTTGCTGGTCCATTCTCCGGAGTCAAGTTGGCGAGCGGCGTGAGTTGGAATTACGATACTGTGAATGTTTATTGCAAAGAGCGCAATCTTCTCGATTCCGGCTTCGAAAGAGTCATTGGCGCACTCTTGAAACCCTAGGGTTGCATACGCTTCGACGAACGCCTCTATGGTTTCTTCGCGCGCCACGCCTGGGGGCCAATAACTAATGCCGCGACGCCGGGCTGGCCACCACCAGCGAGTCACATCGCCCGCGGCCCACGCAATACAGTTGTATGCCGGGTCCGCGTCGCTCGTCTTGACGCAATTGTCATCCGTTAGATTCGGGTGGTGGCGAACTTCCCAACTACCACACATACCGCGATCTGGCCCATTCAATCCAAGACTTAGCCATCTTTCTGAAGTCGCCCTCATCCTCTTCGCGTACGGGATCAGAGCCGGTGAGCATCTGGAGCGCCCAAAACCAATGGTCCGGATGCTCCCCTTCGCCTTCCATCTGAGCCAGAATGAACGGAATTGCAGTCGGCCCCATGGCAATGATTGCCTGGTAGGAGTTACAGAGCACAATTTCCGTCGCCGAGGATGTGGTGCCCCTCTCTACACGCCACTGAGCCAGGAGCTCTTGAAATACCGCCTCCTGGACTACACAAGGCGGAAATAATTCATACTGTTCAGGGATCTCGGAAGCACTCGCAAACAGCGAATCGTCAGATGGCTGCTGGCGCCACTCCGTGCCTCCTTCTTGCGTGTAGAGCGAATAATACGCCCCATGAATAATTGTGAACGGCATGGCGGGCGACTGGGTAATTATCCTTGCTCCGGACATGTGTCTTACGTCTTATTGAACCTTCTTGACTTCTGTCCCTTGGCGCAGATGATCTGGCGCATTTGCGCTCATCGCTTGGGTTGCTTGGATTGCGTATAGTGGGTTGCCTTGCGGATCATAACGGCCATCGACTCTTGTCACAGACACGACGACGGGCTTGATGCGTAAGGTGGTACCGTCAGCGAGCTTTACGTCCGACCAGCGTTCCGTGGACTCTAGTACCTCCACCTCGGACCCCTCCACCAGTCCAATGCCCGGCAAGGTCACCTTGACTCTTCGTTCAGGCACGCTAGCCTCCTGTTCGTATAATCGTACACAACTCAGATCACATGGATGGAGTCAAGCCAGGAACTACCTCAAACGGCCGGTTTTTTGACCCGCGCGCTCGCACGCGGCCTGCCCTAAACGAATTTATATTCCCCGGGAATCGGCCGGGGCGGGATGGATAGCGGCGCGTCGTAATCGTTGACGCGCGGCTGCAGATCCTGCTTCGAATTCAGCATCATGTCCCAGGTGATCTCCATGCCCGAATACGCTGCCTCACGGCCCATGATGCAAGTCAGCGTGCTTTCCGCCACGCGCATCGCGTGGTTCACGTACGGCCCGTCGCCGCGAATGCTGGCCACCAGCGCCATGTGTTCGCGGACGTACGGATTCTCAAGCGGATCTTTGAACTTCGATCTGACATCCTGACCGGTACCCGACCCCAGGTCATGCGCGTTGGAGCTGCCCTTGGAACCCACCACAAACTCGCTGACGTTCTGGTATGAGCCTTGCGGATACTGACGGCAGTGAGCCAGCATTCGCGCGCCGTTCGGATACACAAATTCGGCTGTGATGTGGTCGTATATGTTGCCGTAGAACTCCGGCTCATTCGGGCGCCACGAAGCCCCTCCGCTTGCCACCACGGACACCGGATGCGCATTCATTACCCAATTGCAGGCATCGATGTTGTGGAGATGCTGTTCCACAATTTGATCTCCGCAGAGCCAGATGTAGGAGTACCATTGGCGGTGCTGCCAAGTGGTCTCGCCCCATGTGGACTTCCGGTCCTGCGGTGTCTTGATGGGAAAAACCGGACTGCCGATCCAATGCGCATAAAGAGCCCGCACGTCGCCAATGGCGCCGTTCTGGATCTTGGCCACGGTTTCCTGATAGTCGCGGGCAAATCGCCGCTGTGCGCCCGAGACCACGGTCAACTTCTTCTGCTCTGAGAGCCTTGCCGCGGCCATGAAGCGCTGTAAGCCCATTCCATCGGTCCCAAACGGCTTCTCACAAAACACGTGTTTGTTGGCATTGACGGCCGCTTCGAAATGCTCCGGCCGGTACCCTGGCGGGGTCGCCAGCATCACAATGTCAATGTCAGAGGCAACCAGCTTCTTGAACGCATCGAAGCCGACAAACCGTTGTTCGGGCCCCACCTTAATGCGGTCTTTCCACGTCTCGTATCCGGGCTTTTCGGCGAATCCCCGTAAGGACGCCTCCAACTTGTCCTCGAACAGATCCGCCATGGCCACCAATTCCACATTCTGGGTGCCGGTCATCATGTCCACCACGGCCTGACTGCCGCGCGAGCCGGTGCCCACCAGCCCGGCGCGCAGTTTCTCATGCCCCGCGCCCCGTACCAGCTCCGGCTTCACAATCATGAACGATGCCGCCGTCGCAATAGGCAGGGCACCGTGCAGGAAACCTCTCCGCGTGTTTTCTGACATGCAAACCTCGATTCAGACGGACAGTATATCCCCCTCGGCGCGGCCCCGCCGGTCCTCAGTCCAGTACCGCGATTCGTCGACCGGCTGGATACGGGAGGCGTCACACCCCTCCGTGGGTCGGGCTCTTAGCCTGGATAGCCCACATTTGTGCCTGCTGTCCTTCGTTTCAGACTGTAAACAGGCACAGCCGAGATGACTCTCGGCTCAGCAGGCTGAAAGCCGCGCCACGGGGGTTACCCATCTCGCGTCTTTCAGATCCGCTTACTACTTACTGACAGCCATAACTCCTGTCTGCCAGTTATGAACAAGGTTATAAGCATTGACGGAGCCCAAGCCGGTGGCGAAGTCCCACCCGGGCCCCGCGCTGTAAGCCGGCTGCCACGGAACATTCCACGGCTGACCTTGGCCATAGAACGGAACGGCGGACGTCGATTGCAGGGCCAGCGTGCCGTTCAGGAAAGTACCCCATGACCCGAAGGAGCCGTCGCAGCCCGAAAATCCATAACAATTCACCACGTTGTCGCCGGTGGTCACATCATAAAATGTGCACGTGCCGGCGACGGTATTTCCGTTATTTGAAAGGCAGGAACTGGAACCCGTTGTTCCATATTCGGCGCTCGCCAGGGCGTAATAGACGGGATTTGGATTTCCGGCTCGGCCGCCGGCAAACTGGTTAACAAGGGCCTGGATTCCGGCCATGATCGGCGAACTGAAGGATGTTCCGCCGGCGCCGGACCAGTTAACCGGATCACCGGTGCAGGGGACTCCGCCGTTCGTGGAATCGCTGAAGCAAATGACGTAATAATGGCCCCAGATGCCATTGGCGGCAAATAAAGAGACGTCAGGGATATCACGCACGCCGTCGTTCGGGTTCCCCAGAACTCCCGCCTGCCAGGCAGGCTTAGGGTTTCCCTGACATGTGCCGCTGACGAGGCCCAGTTTGGCCGCTGATCCCGTGGCGCATCCGCTGGGACCGCCGCTCCCTGCCGCCACCCCCAGGAATTCCGACCCAAAGCCGGTGTTGCAAAAACCGGACGGGCCCGACGAGGTATTGAATCCCCAGTATGCAGCGGCCAAGACTCCGGCGCACGAATCGTTCCACGGAATCTCAGGTATGTAAGAGAGGGCGGAGCCATAAGCCGCCGTGTTCGTCGAACTCCAATACGTGCCTACCGTCCCGGCGTAGGCGTCGCCGAAATCCGTCCCGCCAACCGCCACATTATAGGGAGTGGAAGCGTATCCGCTCACGCCGACGCCATAGTAGGCAAAAAGCTCGTCCGCATCGCAACTAGCCGCGCCTTCATCTCCCGCCGACACAAAGGCGGAAATGCCTTCCACCACCGCTTGTTGAAAGGCCTGACTGTAACTGGCGTTGACTGGAGCGCCATTGATCACCTCGCAGATTCCGTAACTGATGCTAACCACCGCCGGCAGATTGCCGTTCGAGTTCACCAGATTTTCCAGGGCGAGCAGGACGCCGCCAGTGGCATTGGTGCCGTCGCAGGTTGCCAGTTGAATGGCTGCGCCGGGAGCGGCGGCCGTGGCCCATTCCACGTCAATTGCCGACTCATCGTCGTCGCCATTCGCCAAGCCGGGAGCGGCACAGCCGCCGGGATGCACGGTGGTCAACGAGCCAGCCGTGAACTTGGACAATCCAAGCGTTCTTCGGAACGTCGTCCAGTCCGCCGCGCTGTACAAATCGCTGTCGTCAATCACGGCGATGGTCTGGCCTCGCCCGGTGATGCCCTCTTTGAAAAGCGGATTCAGGTTGTAAATCGTGGCCAAGTCGGCGGGTACCACCACCTGATAGGGACTGCCGCCCAAAGTGACGGTGTAATCGGCGTGCAACTTCTTTTTCTTCATCGCGTGCGGGGTGAAGTTATGCATCGATGAAAAGCCCGCCACCGCGGGCGCCAGCGCGGCGGGAATCTGTGGATTGTGCATGTTCGCGACATGTAACACGGCATTCGCCATCACGTGGTGGATCTCAGTCTCAAACGCCTGCCGGATCTGGCCGGCCGTTCCGGAAAAGTCAATTGTCACGAGGTTCGGATACACCCGATTAACCATGAAACCTTCCGATTCCAACCAGGCGGTAATCGTGTTAATGTCGCTTGCCGCCAGCCCAAAGTGCTGGCCGAATTGCGCCGCTGTCAGCCATTTATGAAAGTACGGCGAAGACGGGTTCTGCAAGCTGCCGGTGTAGCGATCCAATGCCTGCTGCAACTCCGTTGGGCGCTGAAGTTGTAACAAAACGTGTTCCATGGGTAGATTGTCGGGCACCATTCCCCGATCGGTCGCGGCGTTCGCCAGCAGAAGCGTTTGCCCGCTGAGAGTCACGCGCTTCTGGTTATTCACCGGTTGCGTGATCAGTGCGCGCTTGGGAAGGTTGAGATCCTGCTGAGGGTACGCGGAGCAACTGAATAGCGCCGCCACAAGGATGCCGGCGCCGAACGAACGTCGAAGCATAAACCGCCTTTGTATAGATTGCAACCCGATCGGATAATTTGCTGCCCAAGGGGGCAAAGACCACCCGATTTTACACTAATAAGGCCGGTCCGCCTTCAGGGACAGCGCTCCCGCGGGGGCCGGCGGCAAGCCGCACCCCAGCGAGCCCCGGGCGGTACAGGCAGCCCCGGTGGGTTCCTCAAAAACTCATCAGATCGCGGAATCGCTGAGCCTGCCTTCGCGACACTTCCACTTGCTGGCCGCTTCGCAACGTCAGCCGTAACGTGCCTGAAAACCAGCTCTCCACGTCCTTCACCCAATTTAAATTCACCAGATGCTGGCGGCTGGCGCGGAAGAACACCTGCGGGTCCAGCCGGCTTTCCAGATAGTTCAGGGTCTTCGGAATCAGCGGTTGGTGATTCCCAAAAAAGACCCGCGTGTAATTGCCTTCCACTTCCAGCAGCCGGACCTCCGCCAGAGGCACAAACCAGCAATGCTCGCCGTCCTTGACAAAGACGCGGTCCGTCACTTTCAGCAAAGACCGGCCTTCGGTCACGCTCTGTTCGCCCGGCGTCTCGCGCGGCTCCTGGTGCCCGATCAGGTTCGATGCCTTCTGCAGCGCTTTCGCCAACCGGTCCGCTTCCACCGGCTTTACCAGATAGTCCAGGGCATTCTGCTCAAACGCTTGCACAGCGAATTCGCTGTAGGCGGTGGTAAAGATCACCAGCGGCGTCGAATCCAGGGACTCCAGTAACTCAAAGCCATTGCGCCCGGGCAACTGAATATCCAGCAGCAGGAGGTCCGGCTGGCTTTCGGGGATCAAGATCTCGGCTTCATCGGCATTCCCCGCTTCGCCTACCACCTCCACCTCCGGGTGGCCCTCCAGTAGCCGCCGCATCTCCATGCGCGCCAGCCGCGAGTCTTCGACAATCAGGGTTCGCAATCTCATGGTGAGTTTGAGGAACTCGCTCAGCTTATGACAACGGGATGCTTGCCGTAGCGGCTACGCGATCCGAATCCCGGTTGCTCAAAGTAAGGCGCGCTAGTTCGCCACTCAGAAGGCGCAACCGCTGCCGGGCATTCTCGAGTCCAAAGCCCGATCCCGGCGTGGCCGGCAGTTGCCCGGAGTTTTCCACGTCAATCACCAAGGCGCCACCGCTCACCGAAGCGCTCACCAAAATCTCGCCGCCGTGCGGGCGCTTTGAGATGCCATGCTTGATGGCATTTTCCACCAACTGCTGCACCACCATCGGCGGAAGTTGAGCGCGGCTCGCTTCAGGCGTCACGTTCATCTCCCAGTGCAGGCGGTCTTCAAACTGCAAAGACTCCAGTTCCAGATACGCCTCCACCACTGAAAGCTCCTGTTCCAGCGTGACGCGCTCATGCCGGCTCACCTCAAGCGCATAGCGCAGCAGTTCGGAAAGGCGCAACATCATGTCGCGGGCGCGCTCCGGATCTTCCACAACCAGAGACCGCAGGTTATTCAGGCAGTTGAAGAGAAAGTGCGGGTTCACTTGGCTCTTCAAGGCCCGCAGCTCAGCCGCTTGCACCGCCGCTTCCAGTTGCAGCCGCTCCATTTCGCTGCGCTGATATCGCCGGCGCAGCGTGATGCTGCTATAAATCGACCCCCAGCACCAGAACATTAAGGTGCCCTGCAGAGCCCAACCGGCGATGGCTTTGCTGGAAAGCACCTCAGACCACGTGCCAATGTGAAAACCGAGGACCAGAATCGGGTCAACCATGCCCTGCAGCGCAAGCGACCCAATCACTGACATGGCCAGCGTGCGGGGCGCCTGGCTGCGGAACGAATCCGCCCAGCCGCGGCGCGTCATGTAGCGGCTCATCAGTTCCGAAAGTAGAAAGAAGCCCGCTCCCAGGACGAGGATGGCCACTACATCCTTCGCCGTCAGCTTGCCGTAAACAAGGGTGAATAAGAGAGCAATGGCCAGCCAGCATAACCAGAACGTAGTCTGGAAAAACCAATGACTCGGATCGCGCATTGAGCCGTCCGGGCTTATCTCAGCCGGGTTGTTCATTTTCCACTGGACCATGCGATATCCGGTTTCGGAACGGAGGGACTCCGCCAATAACATATCGATAATGGCCTGGCGAAGTCGAGGCGAACGGCGGGCAGCGGTTCTACGGGGTTGCCAGCGGCAGCAGGTCCGGACAGTGCGACCGGGTGAGGGAGTCAGGAGGCCAACGGCTTCAGCTTGCTTAGAAGCGCACAAGCGGCATGTTGCTTCGTAGAAATCACTGAAAAGACGCAGTCTCCCATCTCTCGGTTTTTCGGCGAGTGGGATTTGGCGCGTGGCATCCTCATCCAAGGGTACCCGCCCCTGCTGACCCGTCCCGAACCTATCGTCCATTTCTTCCGCGATGTGCACCAGGTCCTCGATCTGCTCGCTGCATGAGGATTCCGAGAGATGAATTCTCAGATTTGGCTGTCCGAGACCTGGAAACTAAAGTGACCCGTTTTCAGAGGTAACCCTAAACCGTGGGCGACTGAGAAGCAAACGCTTTGGGCTAGTCTAGTCCTGCCGTAACGGGGTTTCCTGACGAGTGCGGCTGCCCAAATAAGAAGCCAAGGCTGACCAGTCCCGGTCTCCGAGTCCCCGATCGACGGCTCTGAGCATATTCTCGCGCACAATTTCCGCGGCAGGCAAAACAGCCAGCTTCGCTTTCGCTGCGTCAAGCGCCAGGTTTACGTCTTTGAGGCCCAAGATAAGCTTGAAGCCTGGTTCGTAGCTGTTGCTCGCGATGTGGCCGCCATAGCGCTTGTAGCTTGGGCTGGCAAACATCGCGCCGATGACGATCTCAAGGAAATCGCCCGCCTTCAAACCATAGCTCTCAGTAAGAGCCGTTGCTTCACCCATCGCTTCGATGGCAAGCGCGTTCATCATGTTACCGGCGATCTTGGCCACGTTGGCGTGCAGGGGATGGCCGCCCAGGCGCCACGTCTTCTGCCCCAGTGAATCGAGGAGGGGCTGAACAGCCTCAACCGCCTCAGCATTACCCGCAGCCAGGATGTTCAACTGCGCCTTTTCGGCCATCGCGGGCACACCGAAAACGGGCGCAGCCACGTAAGCGATGCCGGCATCGCGGTGCAATTCCTCCAGTTCTTCGACCAGCGCCAGCGAGATGGTCGACATCATGACGTGGACGCAGTCTTTTCGCGCGGAAGCCAAGGCCCCTGAGTCTATGATGACGCTGCGCACGGCCGCGTCATCGGACAGCATGGTTATGACAGCGGCGTTTTCAAACGCCGCCGCCGGCGATGGCAGAATCTGGACGCCTTCAAGAGCCTTTGCCGCGGCCAAGTTGCGATTCCACACTCTGACGCGATGGCCTGCCTTGACCAGATTCGGCGCCATGGCGGCGCCCATGCTGCCTATACCAATAAATCCGACGTCCATAGGAAGACACTCCAGCGCAAGACACTCCCGCAGTGACTGTCACTGATTACTTCTTCGGCACGGAGACAGTGATATTCCGGAATTTCAGGCCACCCGTGTGGTCGCCCTGAATATAGAACGGACCGGGCTCTCCTTCATTGGCATCGAGCGCGCCGCCAGTGATTCCTTCGATTTCCTTGTGGTCGATTACGGTGACGCCGTTATGCACCTCTGTGACGATGCGCCCCACCAGCGTCACGTCGAACGTCTCCCACTCACCAGGCGCGCGGGGGAGTTCCGGTTGCGGCGCGATGCGTCCGTAAACCGACCCGATTCGACGCTCGGGCGGGTTCGAGGTGAGAGGCTCGTATTCAATCTGCAGTTCGTAGCGGCCGCGCAGGTAGAACCCGCTGTTTCCGTCGTCTGGGCAGTTCACTTCGTAATGCACCTTGAAGTCATCGAACGTGCGGACCGTCCGCAGATTCGCGCCGTGCGCCGTATTCACTAACAATCCATCTGTCACCGTCCAATTACTCTTGGCTTTCCCGATGGGTTCCCAGCCAGTGAGGTCCTTGCCATTGAAGAGCGGCTCGGGATCGCTCCAAGCCTTCGGGGCGGCTCGCTTCAGTGCGGGCGCCCGCACGCCCGTGAGCGCCATCGTGACGTCGTCTCGTTTCTGAACGCCGGTCAGCTTGGCGCCGGCTGCGTCCAATTCCCACGTCATTGCGCTGTGGGTTCCTGTCGCCGGCGCCAGGGTGAGACTCAAGTGTGAGCCGCTGATTTTGAAGTCCTTCACCTCGCGAACATTTCCGCCGGTGGGCTGGTACCACACCTCCAGCTTGCCGTCTTTTTCGGTGACGCCAAGCCAACTGGCGCCGACGTCCCCGGTCTTGACGTTAAAATCCCACCTTCCCAGGAATGGATTTTTCTCCTGCTGCGCGAGCGACGTGAGACAGGCGGCAGCGATTGCCAGAGCGATCAATAGCTTCTTCATGCCTTGCAGTCTATTACAGGCGCGCTCCGAGCGGCGAATCGCGGCGCCGCGCCAACGCAAAATTGGCATCATCTAGTAGACACGCAAGAGGAGTTCTCAAAATGTTTCGTCTTCTAAGCATCGCGTTTGCGATCAGTCTGATGACCGCGTCAGAGCCAACAACGGCGCAAGCCCCGGCTACGCCCGCACGCCCCGCGCGGCCGGCCCCGCCGACCCGCGACCCCAACACGCCCGGTTATGTCGCGGCGAAAGACCTGCCTGACGGCGCCAACGCCCCAAGAGACGTCGACGGTAACTTCATTCTCGGTCCGACGCATAGCCCCGCGCCGGAGATGACCGTTGAGGAAAGCGTGCCCCACGGATCGATCTTTACCTTCACCATGGAATCGGCCGACAGTAAGTTCTATCCAGGCATTGTGCGCGATCCCAACACATTTGCCGCGCCAGACCCCGCCAATCCCACCAAACCGGTGATCACCAGCCACGCCGCTCCCTACACTCGCCGCGTGGCCGTGTACGTCCCCAAGCAGTACGTGCCGGGCACGGATGCGCCGTTCATCGTCGGCGCGGACGGACCTGACCAAGCGCTGTTTACGGTTCTGGACAATCTAATCGCGCAGCACCGGGTGCCCGCGATGATTGCTATCTCCATCGGCAACGGCGGGGGCGACGGACAAGGAAGTGAACGCGGCCTGGAATACGACACGATGTCGGGCCTCTATGCGGAATTCGTTGAGAAAGAGGTGCTGCCTCTGGTGGAAAAGCAATACAACGTGAAACTAACCAAAGTTCCCGAGGGCCGGGCGGCCATGGGCGGTAGCTCCGGCGGCTCATGCGCCCTCATCATGGCGTGGTATCACCCCGAACTTTATCACCGCGTTCTCACCTACTCAGGGACCTATGTCAACCAGCAGTGGCCGCCGAATACGGAGACTCCGCATGGCGCGTGGGAGTTCCATGAACACCTCATCCCCAGCAATCCGGCCAAGCCGCTGCGCATCTGGATGGAGGTCGGCGACCGGGACAACTTCAGCACCCGCGACAATATGCATGACTGGGTTGTGGCGAATGAGAATATGGCAAAGGTTCTGGCCGCGAAGGGCTACCATTACCAATTTGTCTTTGCGCGCAACGCCGGGCATACCGACCGCGCCGTCAAACAGCAGACTCTACCCGAGGCTCTGGAGTATGTATGGGCGGGATACCCCATCGCGGCGCCGAAGAATTGATTTGAATCACTAACCCGAGTCCCGGTGCGCGGTAGGCCGTCAGATTCATCTGATGTCCTCTCTGAGTTCATCTCGCAAGAACTTGTCGAACGGCATAACTTTCGTCTGCCCGTCGAACGAATAAGATTCTTCCCCTGGATACAACACAATGCGGCGGCTGACTTTCAGGTCTTCGCAGCCGATATAGAAGCCCTTGCCTGGGCGCGGGTTGCTGAGCGAGCGTTTGATCTCGATGGCCCAGCGTTCTTTCGCGCTGAACTCGATCACCAGATCAATCTCTGCCCCGGTGAAGGTGCGGTAGAAAGTTGGCCGGGCCGTGGCCGGCAGAGCGTCCAGGATGTTCTCGATGAGCATTCCCTCCCAACTGGCGCCCACCACGGGATGTCCAAGCAACTCCTCCTGGTTGCGGATACCGAGCAGCGCGTGCAACAGGCCGCTGTCGCGAACATAAACCTTCGGCGTCCGCACTAACCGCTTCTTCGTATTCGCGGCCCACGGCTGCAAGCGGCGAACGAGAAGCAGATCCACCATGATGTCGAGGTAGCGGGCGACGGTATGGCCGCTGACGCCCAGCCCGTTTGCGAGTTGCGCCGCATTGACCATCTGGCCATGATTGTGCGCAAGCATCTGCCAATACCGGCGTAGCGTCTCCGCGGGAATGCGTGGACCCAGCGCGGGTACATCGCGTTCAAGATAGGTCCGGATGAATGCAGTGCGCCATGAGAAGCTGGCTTCATCGCTGGTTGCAAGAAAACTGTCGGGAAAACCGCCGCGCACCCATAGCCGGTCTGTAGATCCATTCGCCGATCCATTTCGGGCCGTGCCCACTTCGCCGACTGAAAACGGCGCAAGTTCCTGATAGGCGATCCGGCCGGCTAGACTTTCAGCGGACTGCTGCAATAGGTCGATGGAGGCTGAGCCGAGCAGCAGAAAATGGCTGCTGCGTCTGCCTTTCCGGCGCCTTTGGTCGATGAGGCTGCGCAGCGTTTCAAATATGCCGGGGAGCCTGTGAATCTCGTCGAGAATCACAAGCCGGCTCTCGTGCTGTTTCAGGTAGAGTTCTGGCTCAGCCAGCTTGGCGCGGTCGGAGGGCAACTCCAGATCGAGGTAAAGTGCCTGTTCGCCCAACTCCTCTGCCAAAGCCCAGGCAAGCGTGATCTTGCCAACCTGCCGCGGGCCAAGGATGGCGACGGCAGGAAACTGGCGAAGAAGACGTCACTTTCGACTGAATTTGGCGTTTTACAATCACATTGAAATTATGCCATACAATCTCATAATTTCGATGTTGTACGATTGCGCCTCCATTCGCGGACAGGGGCCGAAGCATGCTGAGCGATAGATGCGCCGCGTCGACGTAAGTACATCCATGATCGAACGCCCCACTGGAGTGACAGGGATTCCTCGCGTTCGTTGATGTCCCCACGGGCGAGATCGGCCACCCGGTGACGGGCCATTCCGTCGGTCCACCCGATGGTCGGCAGGTCCTCTTGATTCGAAGTTTGTAAACTACACGAGTGACTCGACGCGAAATTCTACAATTGATCTCTTCGGTAGCGACGGGCGCCCTGGTCCTTGGAAAAGGGACGGCCTGGGCGCAAGGGCAGGTGGAGCTGACGCCCCTGGCCGATGGTCTGTACCTGCTGACCGGCCTTGGAGGTAACATCACGATTCTAAAAGGCAGCGACGGCTTGTTGATGGTGGATTGCGGGCTGCCGACCAGCACCGGGGATCTGAGGGCGAAGACCGACTCACTGGGTCAGCCGGTTCAGGTTTTGATAGATACGCACTGGCACTATGACCATACCGGATCAAACGTGGCGCTGGGGCAGGCGGGAGCGCGCATTCTAGCTCACGAGAATACGGCGAAGCGGCTGGCCGAAGACAATACCATCGAATTCTTCCATCGGACGTTCAAAGCTGTGGAGCCGGCGGGACTGCCGAAGGAAACGTTTAAGGATGCGGGCAAGCTGACGTTCAGCCGGGAAACGGTGGAGTACAAGTACTTTCCGCCGGCTCATACGGATGGAGATAGCACGGTCCATTACACCAAAGCCGGTGTTTTTCAAACCGGCGATCTGTTTTTCAATGGCATATATCCGTTCATCGATTATTCGACCGGCGGCTCAATTGAAGGCATGATGCACGATGCGGGTCTGTTGTTGAAGGAAGTGGACGCGTCAACGAAGATCATTCCGGGGCACGGCCCGCTGGCGGTGAAGGCAGAGTTGAAGATTTATTACGACGCCCTTACCGACATTGGCGAGAAAATCAGCAAAATGTATAAGTCCGGGAAGACAGTCGACCAGGCGATCGCCGCTGCTCCCACCAGGAAGTATGACGAACGGTGGGGCAAGGGCATGGTTACTCCAGAGAATCTTGTCAAGCTGATATACCAGGGCAAGGACTTACAGGCGGGAAAGAAGGCGGCCTGAGGCAGGTTCAATGAGCCGGGAAAGGTTGGCCGCTACGCCTTGCCCAAATTGATACACGCCACACCCACCACGATGAGGCCCAGGCCCGCAACTTTGAACGCCGTGATTCGCTCCTTAAAAAAGATGCGAGACCAGACGAGCGTCCAAATGTAACCGAGGGAGATCATGGGATAGAGGATGGTGAGTTCACCCTGCGCGACGCCCATTACGAAGAACACGGAAGACAATAGATAAAGCGCTACGCCAATAGCCAGACGATAGTTAGTCAGCAGACCGGCAAAGCCCGGTTTGGGGTGTTCGGCGCCCAGCTTTAAGAAGACCGCGCCAAAGGATCCAATAAAGGAAGACAACAGCACCAACAGGATGGAACTGAGGGGAGTCTTCATGGGATGACCTCGGTTTTGCTCTTCATGCCCAGTACGGAAACGCCAGCCACAATCAATCCGATACCACCGGCGCGGTACCAGTTCATCCGTTCGCCCAGCAGGCTGATTGAAAGGAACGTGACCCAGACATAAGTCAAGGCGATAACCGGGAAAAGGCGGGAGAGTTCGCGTCCCTTTAAAGCCGCCGCCATCAAGAACGTGTTAATTCCGTACAACACATAGCCCATGAACAGCCGCGGATTCGAAAGAATGCCAAGGGAATAGGTAAAGAGCAAGCCTGGCTTTTGAAGAATTTCCGGCAGGCTCACGTGAACACCCAACTGGCTGGCGCCGGTTTTGATGAGCATCTGGCCCAACGCACCGATCAGAGTGCAAAGAAAGACCAGTAAAAATGACTTCCTGGCCGCTGTCCGCTCGTCGAACGCGAGATTTGTCGTCGTTGCAGTTCCCAAACCGGTCTCACCTAGCTCCTTCCCTCCAATTGTATCGTCCAACCCTTGCGATTCAATGCGAGGTGTGAATTCCGCTTCACTCAATCGAGCCAGATTCCACGTCGCCAAACCCGCCGCCGCCGGGTGTTTCCAGGCTGATGATGTCCTCTGGCCGAACCTGGATCCTGCTCTTACCGGGCAGTCGCGAGGTGTTACCGCGCCGCACGAGAATCGCCCTGCCCGCCTTACCCGGCTTTCCTCCGGACAGCCCATACGGCCCGCGGCGATGGCGGTCGGCCAGAACAGTCGCGTCTGCGTCTGTTAAGAATTTGAATGAGCGGACGATCCCGTTCCCTCCCCGCCGATTTCCGGCGCCGCCGGAGTTCTGTCTGATTCGATAGTGATCGATTTGGACTGGATACAGCCGCTCAAAGGCCTCGACCGGCGTGTTCCAACTGTTGGTCATATGCGAGTGGGTGGCGGAAATGCCTGGAAATCGAAGCGAAGCGCCTTGGCCCCCGGCGATGGTCTCGTAATAAGCGAATGGCGCGCCACGTGCCGCATCCCAACCGCCAAAACTGAAATTGGTCATGGTGCCCGCGCTGGCTGCCGGAATACGGCTCGGAAGAGCGCCGGCCAAGGCTCCCAGCACGGCGTCTGTAATGCGCTGCGATGTCTCAACGTTGCCGGCCGCCATAGCCGCGGGAGCCTTTGCGTTGACAATCGTGCCTTCCGGGGCAATCAGCTTGAGTGGCCGGAATAGGCCTTCCGTGAATGGCACGTCATCCGGAATGAGGCAGCGGAAGACGTAGGCGACGGCTGCGGTGGCCACAGCGAGGTTTGCGTTGACCGGTCCCGCTGACTGTGGGGCTGAGCCGGTGAAATCGATGGTGGCGCTGGTTCCACTGATCGAGATGGAGACGTATATGCGGAGTGGAGCGCCGGTTGTTCCGTCGTTGTCGATCCAGTCTTCAAATGTGTAGCAGCCGTCGGGAATATTTCCGATCGCCGACCGCATGCGGCGTTCGCTGTAGTCCAACAGAGAGGCTGACAGAGTCTTTGTCCGGGCGCGGCCCCAGGTTGAGTACACCTGGCTCAACCGTTGAACCGCGCGCTCAAGCGACATGAGTTGGGCCAGGATATCGCCGCGACGCTCCTCCGGGGTCCGGACGTTCAGAAGGATGAGATCAAGGAGTTGAGTGTCCAATTCCCCCCCGGCGACAAGCCGAACGGGAGGTATGCGCAAACCCTCCTGGTAGATTTCCCGCGCGAGGCCCATGGAGCCGGGCGTCATGCCGCCGACGTCGGCGTGATGAGCGCGGTTGGCAACATAGAACTCAGGCCGCGTGTTCGCGCCGAAGAACACGCCGCGGACCGCGGTAATGTCCGGCAAGTGAGTGCCGCCGCGGAAGGGATCGTTGACGATCACCACATCCCCCTTTCGAACTTGCAGTGCCTGAAGCACGGAGGACACGGCCATTGGCATTGCGCCGAGATGAACGGGCATGTGATCGCCCATGGCAATGGTTTGACCGGCGGCATCGTAGACGGCGCAGGAGTAGTCGCGGCGCTCTTTGATGTTTGACGAGAAGGATGTCTTTCGCAGAACAGTTCCCATTTCGTCAGCCACGGAGAGAAGCGCATGACGGAACACTTCCAGATCGATGGATGTCAGCGACGAAGGCCTCTGTGCAGAGGCGCCAGCGCGTTTCGTGGTTGGCACTCTGTCAGCGTACGCCATGCCGCCCGCGGACGAAGTACGCTTGCTTTGTGTGGCGGTGGTGGAGAAAATCGCAGCCTACCCTTGAGCCCAATGACCTGCGGGGCGCGCCGGCGCAACGCCGGTTGAAGACCTATTCCGCGGTGACCGGTATCGTGTATCAGTATTTCTACCGTGGTTATCGCGCCACCGGATTGCGATTAGAGGATGCGGAGTACGTCTTTCAGGCGACGGCCGATCGAAAGCACTTTCATCTGATTTCCGTGATTGTGACGCGCGAGGCTTTGAGGGAATGGTCGGCTTGGCGAGGCCGGGGAATCATCGAGTCTGAGAAGTATGCTGTCGCGAAGTTGAGCCTTTTCGCGGCATTCGACGATGAACGCACATCCATCTCTGAAGGGAACGCGATCCGCCCGGATGCTCGGGAGATCGATATGCACTTGGAGACGCTGGGGCGGCTTTGAACGACGGCGGCCGGGTCTACACTGAAAGCAATGACGGCGCCATGGCTGCCTCCTTTGATCGAAGAAATTGGGGGACGAAGATTTGTGTTCCATCCCCCGCTTGCCAATGTTGCGCCGAACGACTGGCGACTGGGCGGAGTTTCGGTGTCGTCTATCTGGGTAGTCAATACCGTTAGCGGGATGGAAGCCTCAGTGCCGCGTCAATTCGTGGGATCGGTAACCGAGATGGATGGGCCCCGACTGGTGGTGGGGCTTGTTAAGGAGCTTGAACTTCGGGACGGGACGGCATGGCCGCGAGTCCGGCGGGTCATTGAGATGCCGCGAAGTGTGGAATCGGCGGCGGCAAACGGCGATCCTGGGGTGCGGTGGGTGAGCAGCGGACGAGCGACAGTGGTCGGGATTCGGCTCGAGCGAAGGTGGAATTCATCCGTCGGGCGATTCATGCTCCTATCCGGAGCAGGCGCGGCCCTTGTCTCGATTCTTACGGCCGGTGTCCTTCGAGACTGGCTTTCGCCGCCAAGGAACGTGTCCCACCGGGTGCTGCGCCCGGATTTGGGACTGAGCAGCGGCGACGACTATCGCGCCGTGACCAAGAAGTTGGGGCTCCCGGCCGGCGATCGCATTGCCAGCGTCTCGCCAAATGAGCGGTTAAGGGCATTGCAATACCCTCATCTGAAGGTCACTGTGCTGCTTAGTTCCAAGGCCGACCAGCCGGAACGATACGTAGGCGAGGTGGACGCCGACTGGCGAGTTGTGCAGTGGGTTGGAAGCGAAAGATCCAAAACCATGTTGAGCCGCGTTCCTCATTTCTGAGCGAAGCCCGGCGGAACGGCGAGTCCAGGTTTGGTCGCTCGTATACTCATAAAACATGAGAAGCCGGCTCCCAATCGCGATCGGGGTTTTAGTCTCCATCGTGGCGGCGTATTGCCTAGCTGCCATTGCCCTGACGAAGGGCGAAAACGTCAACAGTATCTGGATACTGGGGGCGGCTGCCAGTTTCTTTTTCCTGGGCTACCGGTTCTATTCCAAATTCATCGCGATCAAGGTGCTGGGGCTCGACGACCGGCGGGCAACGCCGGCTGAACGATTACGCGATGGACACGATTACGAACCGACGAACAAGTGGATCGTGTTTGGCCATCACTTCGCGGCGATCGCCGGTCCCGGTCCTCTGGTCGGTCCGACTCTGGCAGCGCAGTTTGGCTATCTGCCCGGGCTGCTCTGGATCTTATTCGGTTGTGTACTGGCCGGCGCGGTGCAGGATTTTGTGATCTTGTTCTGCTCCATGCGCAGAGATGGCCGTACGTTAGGGCAGATGGCGAAGGAAGAAATTGGCCCGCTGGGGGGATTCGTTGCTCTGATCACTTTGCTGCTGATCATGGTGATTCTGCTGGCGGTTGTGGGCCTGGTGGTGGTAAACGCATTGAAAAGCAGTCCATGGGGCGCCTTTACCATCGCCATGACGCTGCCGATAGCCCTTTCGATGGGTCTGTACTTGCGCTTTGTAAGGCCCGGAAAGGTGCTGGAAACATCGCTGGCCGGTTTCGTTCTTCTTCTTTTGAGCATTTTCGGAGGACAGTGGGTTTCGCAGAACTCGCACTGGGCGCCGGTGTTCACGCTAGGCGGCACGACCATTGCCGTGATTATCATTCTTTACGGTTTCTCCGCCAGCGTGCTTCCGGTTTGGCTGGTTCTTGCTCCGCGCGATTACTTGAGCACGTTTGTAAAACTGGGCGTCGTTTTTCTGCTTGCGATCGGTATCTTCGCCGTGAGGCCAGAGTTATCGCTGCCCGCGTTTACAAGGTTCACCGACGGGACCGGCCCCATATTCGCCGGAAAGATTTTCCCATTCTGTTTCATAACGATCGCGTGCGGCGCAATCTCCGGGTTTCATTCGCTAATATCGTCGGGCACAACGCCCCGCATGATTTCCAAAGAGAGCGACGCGCGTCCGATCGGGTATGGATCGATGCTGCTGGAGGGGTTTGTGGCTTTGATGGCCCTGATTGCGGCGGCGTCATTGGCGCCGGGGGTCTACTTTGCCGTGAACGCACCCGCAGGCATTGTGGGGTCCACAGCCAGCGCGGCTGCGGCCACGATCACCGGATGGGGCTTCCCCGTGACGGCGGACGAGATGACTAGTTTGGCCAAGACCGTCGGTGAAAGCACTCTGTTCGGACGTACGGGCGGGGCGCCCTCACTGGCTTTGGGGATGGCCCACATTTTTGCCAGCACTGGTGGCGGGAATGCCGTCCTGAGCTTCTGGTATCACTTCGCCATCATGTTTGAAGCGCTCTTCATTCTGACGATATTGGATGCGGGGACGCGGGTTGGCCGGTTTATGCTACAAGACTTCCTGGGACACTTTTATCGGCCGTTGGGGCGTTCGAGATCGATGCTTTCAGTAATAGTCACAAGCGCAGCGGTGGTTGCTTCGTGGGGTTACTTCCTGTACCAGGGAGTGCTGGACCCCTACGGCGGGATTAATTCGCTGTGGTCTCTCTTCGGAATCGCCAACCAGTTGCTGGCTTCGATTGCCTTGTGTGTGGCGACGACGATCCTACTAAAAATGCACAGGTTACGCTACGCCGCGATTACCGCCGTGCCTCTGATATGGCTGCTGATCGTGAACTTTACGGCGGGGTTAGAAAAAGTTTTTGCGGATTCGCCCCGATTGGGATTTCTCGCGTCGGCAAGAGCCATTGAAACCACGATCCTTGCGGGGGGTCTAACCGCAGCAAAAACAGCGGAGCTTCAGTCCCGGATGTTCAATGACCGGCTGGATGCCGCCATCTGCGCGGTTTTTCTAGTGTTAGTTGCGCTGATCGTCGCGGACTCGCTCCGGGTGTGGATTGAAATACTACGGGGCGGCCGCCCGACGGACAGTTCGGAGAGTCCTTTCGTGGTTTCGCAGTTGGAGCCAACCGAGCGATGAAGTTTCTACGCAGCCTCAGAGCTTACGTTATTGAGCTGATTCGAGAACTCTCTGACGAGAGCGCTTATGCTCGACATCTGGCGCAAACCAGGGCCCCTCACTCTAAGAAGGAATGGCAGACTTTCCAAAATTGCCGTCTTGAGCGGAAATTCCGCGGCGGCCGGTGCTGCTAGGGCAGTTGCTCCCTGGCATTTACTCCTCCTGCGCGCCGGTTTGATGCATAAAGCTAGGCTGGCTAGTAACTCGCGAGCGCGCTTTATCAAGACGATCACAACTTTGATAAAAAACATATCTGGCTTTGAATCAGCCACTTAAGAGCCATTTTGCGGACCGGCCGGATGTAAGACCCTGGTAACTTCATGTGCGAAGGGGGCCCCTGACGAGTTCAAAACGGGGCAGGTGCAAGAGGTTCATGACACTTTCGGCGCGCGCTGAGGCCGTCGATTATGAGTAACTCGCGCCGGGCAGGAAGCCGCGCAAAGGATCGGATCGACCAGCGCAAAATCTTAGAGGGTGTCACTTATGACCCACTACCTTCCCAACTGGCGTTCCACCGTTCGGAATCGGCATTCAAGGGGTTCTCCGGTCCAGTTGGCAGCGGAAAGAGTGCCGCACTGTGTCATGAGGCAATTCGTCAGGCGACGGCCAACCCTGGCTGTACGGGCCTGCTGGCGGCGCCGACTTATGGAATGTTGCACGATACCACGCAAGCCATGTTGCTCGCGATGATGGATCAAGAGGATGTCAGGTACCGGCACCACCGATCTGATCAACATCTTTATCTGGAGAAGTTTAGATCCAAGATCCTCATGCGATCTCTGGATCGGCCGGACCGCCTGCGTGGAACAAACCTCGCCTGGTTCGGACTAGACGAGCTCTCCTATGTGAAGGAAGAGTCATGGTTGCGCATGACGGCGCGGCTCAGAGACCCGCACGCGAAGAAACTCTGCGGATTTGCAGTGTGGACGCCGAAGGGACACGACTGGGTTCACGGACGCTTTATTGCCGAGCCGGCGAATGAACACTTTTGTGTTCGAGCGGCGCCCTTTGAGAATCGCTTTGTTCTAGCTGGCGCGCCCGATTACTACGAGCGGCTAAAGTCTATTTACGACAGGCGGTTCTATGAACAAGAAGTGCTAGGCGAGTATCTCAATGTGCGAGAAGGCCGCGTCTATCACGAGTTCAGCCGGTCGGAACACCTAAACACCGCGAAGTACGATCCAGCGCGAGTGCTGCTGTGGTCTTTGGATTTCAACGTGAATCCGATGAGTTCGGTGGTAGTGCAGAAGGACGGTAATTCTCTCCAGGTAATCGACGAAATCAGTCTGAGCCTGGCGACAACCGACCAGGCCGGAGAGGAATTTGCTTCCCGATACGGACGCCATCATGGCGGGATCGAGATCTTTGGCGACGCGAGCGGTAACTATAGGAAAACAACCAGTTGCTCAGACTACGACTTGCTCAACCAGACCTTGTTGAAGGGCGGCGTGAAGCACTTTCAGAAACGAGTACCGAGCAGCAACCCGCCGGTATCGAGGAGAGTGGCCAAGGTCAACGCGCTTCTCAGGAACGCCGAAGGCGAAATCAGGCTCCACATCGATCAGCGCTGCAAGGAGCTAATCAAAGACATGGAAGAAGTGACGTACAAGGACGGGACGGCAATGATTGACAAGGACACAGATTCAAAGCGGACCCACATGGCGGACGCACTTGGTTACGTCATCTGGTCCCTTTATGGCGAGCAGTCTCCCTTTGGGGAAGTGCGGACGCCGCTATACCTTTAGCGTGGTGGTGACAAATGACTTATATTGACCGCGAACATCGAGAGTTTCTGATGGGCAAGCGCTTATGGCAGCGCTATAGCGACCTCTATGAAGGCGGGGAGCAACTCAAGGAGCATGCAGAGCACTTCCTGGTGCGACGTCAGAAGGAGCCCCAAGACGTGTACTTCGAAAGGCTTGGCCGGCTCTTTTATGAGAACTACGTCGGTTCGATCATCGACTGGTACGGGGCGACCGTGTTCCGGCGGGAACCGACAATTACTTTTGAGACGCCGGTGGATCGCGTGCGGCAATTCTACTCGGGCTTCGCGGATAACTGTGACGACAAGTCCACAAGACTGTGTGACTTCGTGAAACAGGTATTTACGGAAACACTGGTCTACGGAAAAGCGCATGTCTTAGTGGACTTTCCGGCTTCGCCGGCCAAGGTCTCAACCATGGCCGAGGAGGAGGCGCTGGGCCTCTCTACGCCTCATCTGGTGTCATATCCGCCCTCGGCCGTGACGAACTGGAGCAAGGACGCCAAGGGAGAGTACGACTGGATCGTAATCAGAGAGACGAACGTAAAGCAACCTGACGTCAGCAATCCGGAGCTGATTACGGAGACAGTGTGGAGGTACTTTGACCGGCGCGACTATCGCATTTACCGGAGAGTTCAGTCGGGCGCCGAGTACGGGCCGATCGAGGTGGTTCGACAGGGTAGGCACTGTTTGGCGCAGCAGGCGAAAGTACCGGTTGTGACAATGACCGTCACGCCCGGCCTGTGGCTGATGAACAAATCGGCCCTGCTCCAAGTGGAGCATTTGAACAAGGTCAATGCGCTTGGCTGGGCCATCACGATGGGCCTCTTCGCGATGCCGGTGATTTACTCAGACCGCGAATGGAATCAGATGGTGGGCGAATCCTACTACATTCAATTAGGGCCGCAGGACCGCTTCGGCTGGACGGAGCCGGACGGCAAGGTTTTCGAAATAGCGGCCAGCAATCTGGCAAGCCTGAAGGATGAAATCTATCGGATCTGTTACTTGACTCAGGCGGCTGGCGACCTAGCCGGCGTAAGAGCGGCGTCGGCACTCAGTAAAATGCGGGATTTCGCTCTTACGCAAGAAGTACTGCGCAGTTACGGTGACATTGTGAAGGGTTGTATGCGGGATATTTTGACAAAAGTCGCGCAGGCCCGTCAAGACAATATAAGCATTTCCGTCACCGGTCTAGATGAGTTCGACATTGGTGATTTTGGGGCGGAGCTCTCCGACGCACAGCAGTTGCTGACGCTTGGAATCGAGTCTCCGACATTCAAGAAGAATCTACTCCAGAAGTTAGCGCTGAAGAGCCTGGCGGAAGTCCGGCAGGACATTAAGGACCAAATCAGCTTGGAGATCCAACAACAGTTTGCGGAGAACGGAGGAAATGATGTCAGCAGATGATACGCCTCAAGGCGGCAAGGCCACCGAGAGCGAGACACGTCAGATCATTCAACAGGCGATCGAGGACTATGTGCGCACGCAGAATAAGCAAAGCGAGCCGGCGTATAAGACCGAACTGCTTGAGGAGAGAAAACGGCGTGAACAACTCGAGACGAGGCTGAACTCCCTTGTGGAGGAGAACAAGCAGGCCCGCGCCGCGGCGGAAGAGGCGGACCGGCACACACAGATTCGCCAGTCGTTACAGAAGCTGGGCGTACATAAAGTGGAGCTGGCCTTTCGTGCGGTTAAGGACGATGTTGTCCGCGGCGAAGACGGGCGACTGACGACAAAGGGCGCCGATTCGCGGGGCCTGGAGGACTTCCTGGCCGGCTTCGTTCAGGAAAACCCGGAGCTATTGCCGCCGCGCATTTCCGGCGGCGCCGGTACCCCGAGCCGTAACCAGGAGAGCCAGTCCTTAGGGAGTGGCGGTATTGAAATCGACCGCATCAAAGCAGGAATGAAACCGGAAGATCTCGAACGGGTTCGGCAAGAAATTGCGCGCCTTGCCGCGAGAACACTGAAGGGCCTGTAGAGCGAGGGACAAGAAGCGTTCCGCGCTTCTTGATGGTTTGTAAGGAGACTTATGTCTATTATCACGTCCGCCAATTTGGCGAACGCTATTGTGAAGTTGGTTGCCGCTGATGCTTTACCCGCGTTGATGGGTAATTTGATCATGGGTAACCTGGTGAATCGCGACTATGAGCCGGTTCTGGCGCATGCAGGCGACACGGTCAACGTGCCGATCCCGCCGACTTTGGTCGCGAACAACATTGCCGAGGCAGGTACGGTTCAGCCGCAAAATCCGAGTCTGGGAAACGCCCAGATTGTGCTGAACACCCACTGCGAAGCAACGTTCCAAATTCCTGATGTTACAAAGGCACTGGCCTTTCCGGATTTGCTGAAGGCTTATATGCAACCCGCTGTGATTGCTTTGGCCGAACGGATTGAAACCGATCTTCTCAATCTGTACAGTCAGTTTACCGCCAATACAGCAGTAGGCGCGCCGGCGACGGCGGTGACGGAAGCGGTGGTGGATTCGGCTGAAACTGCTCTCTTTCAGGCAATGGTGCCAGTGAGCGCTCCGAAGTACCTGGTGGTGGACTCCAGCACCTACTCGCAGATCCGGCAGATTCCCCGCTTCAGTGAATATTACACTGCCGGCGATGCGGGTCTGAAGGCGCTGGTGGAAGGCAACGTCGGCAAGATGAAAGATTTCTTCATCTTCCGCTCGCAATTTGTCGCCCATACCGGCGTCGCGACGGTCAATACGCATAACCTGGCGTTTACTCGTGACGCCATCGGACTTGTTATCCGCAGATTGCCGCAGCCCTTGCCAGGCACCGGCGCCATCGCGGAGTACGCGGAACTTGGCAATTTCGGTCTGCGTGTGCTGATGAGCTACCAGCCGAACACTTTGGCCCAGCAATTCACGGTCGACGTTTTGTACGGAACCGGGGTGCTGCGCAACAACTTTGCAGTCCAGGTGAACAGTTAAGAAGGCAACAAGTAAAGAGGATGGTTGAGGGGACCGCTCGGCGGTCCCTTTTCGTTTTGGAGGGTACCTATGGATCTTAGGCAGTTTTACCGAAAAATCCGCGAAGTCAAAGCGACAATTACAGACCAGTTTGTCTTCATCGCGAGCACCGATACCGAGGACGGCGGACGAAGCGGAGTCATTAACGAGGTAACTCGGGAAGCGGCGGCTCGGCTTCTTGTGGAAGGTAAGGCCGTTTTGGCGACTCCGGACCAAGTCGCCGCATTTCAATCGGCGATCGTCGAGGCTCAGAAGCGGCTCGAAAAGGCGGAAATAGGGAAGCGGATTCAAGTAGCCATTATTTCGGAGAATGAAGACAGGGTATCCGCCCGGAAACCGCTTAACAAGTAGCGACGGATAAGCATATGGCGCTACTGACTGATTACGGCATTTTGGGTCTTGACCAAATCGAGCTCTACGAAGGAAACATTACCAATGTTACTACCACGCATGGAATCGATGTCGATTCAAAGATTCAGGTGTCAATCGCCGGCGTCAGCGACCAGCTTCTGCTTCGCCTGCTGAAGGCCGGACTGAGCGATCCGCAGCACCTCCACCGGCGCGAGTTGGGTATGAGCACGGTGGTGGTGACTCCTCCCCTGGATCGATGGTTGTGCATGGACGTGCTGGCTAACATTTTCGCAGAAGCGTACAACGTCCAATTGAACGATCGGTTCAAGGGCAAGTGGACTCAGTATCTTGCGCAGGCGGATGTAGCGCAGCAGTTGTGCTGGCAATACGGCGTGGGCATTGTTTTTAACCCTCTCCCGAAGCCGGCTATTCCCCTGGTTAGCGTGTTGAACGGTTCGCTGCCGACCCAGGAGATGGTGGTGAGTGTGGCCTGGACCGATGCCAACGGGAACGAAGGCGCATTGAGCGACGCCAATGGATTGATTCTTCCGGATGGGTCAAGCATCAGCGTGGAGACGGCTGAGGGGGCGCTAAGCGCTCCGGCGGCGGCTGTGGGTTGGAATGTATACGCACGGCAAGCCGGACTGGAGACGACCCGTCAAAACAATGCCCCGATTCCCGTCGGCGGCGGCTGGATACTGCCTGACTCGGGAGTTTTGCAAGGGCCCCTGCCCCAGAACGGCCAAGTTCCCGACTATTACGTTATCGATCCGCGAAGGCTGCCGAGAGGTTAAGAATGACTCCTTTAACTCTTCAAGTGGCGGGAAAGGCGGCTAGCATTCTTAATTCGCAATCCGCCCTTCAGAATGCGATCGCGGATGTGCAACTGTCAGACTCGATCATATTGCCAACCATTCCGCCCAATCAGGTGATCCTCAGTTCGGCGAGCCCGGCAATTATAGATCTTCGACAGCAGATCGGTTACCCGCGAGTTTCCATTTACGTGCCGCGGATCGCCAATACATTGCTGGAGAAATTCAGGAGTCTTTCGGGGACGATCTTAGTGGCGATGACTGTGGCAGCCAGCGCCGATTTGGTGGAACAGGCGGAGCAGTCGCTGCATTTTTACGTGGAGATCATCACCGGGATTCTGAGGGACAACGCGGGCGATTGGGGGAACGGGCTATTTTTTGCGGGTGCCTATGACGTGCAGGTTCAGGCACCGGAAGCCGGGGGGGCGGGCTTTGTGCAGACGGCGTCCATAACATGCGAGGTGAGCGTCGGCCGCTCCTAGAAACCGAGGGTTCAATGTCAGGATATATTTCTTCGAACAACAATCGCTTTTACGCGAGCATCGAATCCGCCTACGGGCAGGCGGCGACAGTGACGGCGGGAAACCGGTTTCCGGCCGTGCATCTTTCCATTCAGCAGGTGCAACAGAGCGCCGTCCGCCGGGACAAGACCGGAAGCCGCACCGGCCTGGCGCCCCCGCCGAATTTGCGCAAGAGCACCGCTTTTCGATTGCAAACCTACTTGACGTCTTGGGACGGCTCTGGAACCCCGGTTCAAGGGGCATTGTTCCAGGCCGCGATGGGAGGCTCTCCAACCATCGCGGAGGGAATTGCGGTTGCTAACAGCACAAACACATCGACGATACAAACGGCGTTGCCGCATGGTCTATCGGTTGGAAACGCGATCTCAGTCAGCGGGGAAATCCGTTTCGTAACAACGGTGGTTGACGGAAGTACGATTCACATCAACGCTCCGTTTTCCTCGAGTCTGAACAATGGAACAGTTCTGTCAACCACGGCGAGCTATTCGCTTTCGTCCGCCCTTCAGAGTCTGACCATATACGATTACTGGGATCCCATCGATGCGGTGAGCCGGGTTCTTACAGGCGCCGGTGTCGACGCCCTGGAATTTGCCGTAAACGGCGACTTTCATGAATTCGTCTTTCAGGGGCCGGCGTCCGATGTTCTCGACTCGGCGAGCTTCGCCGCCGGGCAGGCGGGACTTGCCAGTTACCCGGTAGAACCGGCGGTAAGTGCGTACGACTATTCGGTGGTTCCCGGACATTTGGGGCAGGTTTGGCTCGGAAATCCAACGAATCAATTCTTCACGCTGACCGCGGCGCAGGTAAGGGTGAGCAATAGCGTGGCAACCCGGAATCAGGAATATGGGGCCATCACGCCGAGAGCGCTGGCTCCGGGGCCCAGGCAGGTTGTTTCACACTTCAGCCTGTTTGCACAGGATGACGCCCAGACGGCAAGCTTGTACCAAGCGGCGAGGGCGACCGCTACCGTGCCAGCCATGATTCAACTCGGGAGCCAACAGGGTCAAATGATGGCGATCCTGTTGCCCAAGGTAATGCCTGTGGTGCCAACATTCAACGACGGGGAGACGCGCCTCCAGTGGGATTTCCAAGGCTGTCAGGCCTATGGATCTCAGAATGACGAATTGTATGTGGCCTTTGCATAAAGAAACATCGTTTGAAAGCACCACCAGAGTCGAGAGTAAGACCCAGCTCGGGGCCGTCTTCTGGATCCGGCGCGTGTCGCTGGCGCAGCGAATCGCCCTGCTTGAGGAGATCGGACGGCTCGGCCACAAAAACGAGTTCCTGCAAGCGGGCTCCGCCGAGGAGCAGTTGATGGCGGCTCTGAATTCAATCCGGGCGGCCAGGCTCCTGATTCACTGGGGCGTAGACCGGATTGAGGGGCTCACCATCGATGGACAGCCGGCTACGCCAGACCTTCTGGTGGAACGAGGGCCGGAAGAACTGTGCGGGGAAATTGCCGAGGCTCTCCAGAGCAGTCTCGGACTCAACGAGGAAGAAAGAAAAAACTCCTAGTCGCATTTCACTTTCAGTATTCCAATCCGGCCGCTTGGAAGTGCGACAAATGCCGGGCAAGCGGCCTGGACCGAACAAGAAACTGTGGTTTTTCGGAATTGCACGTGAAGGAGCGGCGCCAAGTCGTTTGGACGCGCCGTAATGTGAGTACAACCGAGTGTCCGAAGAGTTACGTTACGGCGACGAGCCAGACTCTCCTCGATGCTTACTATCTCTGGAGCCGGTTGGGCGCCGGCGGCGTGTGGTCATTGGAACCACGCATGGCCGATGCGTTTGTGATCCTACAGGAGGCCGTGAATGGCGAAATCATCGAATCCAAAGTTACCTAAGCTGACGTTTCAAAAACTAATCACAGCAGGCAGTGCTTCCTCCAGTCGTTTTGCGGCGAAGGGTCTTGCGGAGGACCTGGGTCTCAAAGGAGGAACCGCCAGCGTCGAGGCGAAGGCAGTGACGTTCGGGGCTCCGTCATCCAGAAGCACCAGTAGCTCTTCGTCGGAATCATCTGGCGGTTCAGCGTTGTCCGGTACGCTGACAGGTTACCTCTCAAATGTCCTTGGCAGCTCCGCTTTCGGATCCATATTTACAGGGCTATCGTCGCTCTTCGGTTTCGGCGGCGGATCGGCGCCCGCTGCACTGGTTCGCTTTTCGCTGCCAGATCCTCTAGCGATGCTGGGGGCCATTCCAGCGAGCGCGGGCATCGCCGCTTCGGCAAGTCTCGCCGCCCACTCCGGACGGGTAACTGCGATAAGAAGCCTGGCTGGGACGAACTTACCAACGGCTTCAGATGGTGGGGCAACTCGAGGCATCGGTGCAGTTCCGCGGGGGAACACAGGAGGCGCCGGCGGACATCAATTTCACTTTCATGTTTCCGCGATGGACACGCAGTCGTTTGTAGATCGAAGCAGCGATATCGCGAAGGCAGTAAAGACGGCGATGCTTCAATCGAACTCGCTCAACGATGTTGTCGCGGAGACCTAATATGGCGGCATTTCCCACCCTCAGCACCGGCGCAATTGTCCAGCATCCATTAGCAAGCGCCTACCGGACCGGGACGGAAGTCATCCGGTTCCTCGACGGACTCGATCAGCGATGCCTGACGATGAGCGGACCACTCCAGATGTGGACGATCAAACTCGACCAACTAACCGACCAGGAAATGGCGACACTCGAACAGTTCTTCATAGACGTGGAAGGAAGCTACGGCACTTTCTCGTTTACCGATCCGAACTCGAGCATCGCCTTTCCGGCTTGCCGGTTTCAGACTTGCACTCTGGCAACGACGTATCAAGCGATCGGGAGAGGAACAACCGAAGTGGTTGTCGTGGAAATCCGTGCCTGATCTTGTCTTCCCTCAACTCTCATCCGGAGCGACAGCTCAATTCCCTTTGCGAAAAGTGAGGAGCTATCACGTTGTCCTGAACACCACCGAGGATGGCCAGACGTTCTCCTACTTCGATCCGACATCGGGACTCGTGTCCTGGAATCTCCTGCTGACAAACCTGACCGAAGCCGAGTCAGCATCCCTTGAAACTCTGTTCGAGGGATGTTACGGACGCTGGGCTTCGTTTCTATTCCTCGATCCAGCCGACAATCTTCTCGGTTATTCAGCCGATCTTACAAATTCGATCTGGACACTTCCGCCGGGAGTCGCGGTTGCCGGCGGCATCGCCGACCCGCAAGGGGGGATTGGGGCCTTCCAGATCACAAATCAATCTCAGGCGGTGGCGACGTTCGGTCAAAGTTTAGCGGCGCCGCCCAACTTTACATACGTGTTCAGCGCCTTTGTACAAGCCAGTGCGCCGGCAAGTTGTTCCCTGGTAAGAAGCGGACCTTCCGAAGAGGTCCTCGAGGCAGTTTCACTACCTACACAGTGGACCCGAGTCACGTCAACAAAGCAACTCACAAGCCCTGGATCCTCTGTCACATTCGGATTTCAACTGGCGCCGGGGCAACAGATGCAGGTCTTTGGGCCACAGTTGGAAGCGCAGCCAGAAGCGTCAGAATACTACAGGCCAACCTATGGCAGCGGCGGCGTTTATCCAAACGCATACTTCACGATGGATGCGATGACGGTGACGGCGGACGCTCCGGGACAGTTTTCGACGTTGATTTCTATTGAGGCAACACGCTAGCTTATGACGACTATCAACGACGCTAAACAGCAAAGACAGGCAGACTCGCCGCTGCTGCTATTTGAGTGCACGCTGCCCAATGGAGATGTGGAGTATTGGTCAACCCATTCAATTTCCTACGGCGGAAACTCCTATTCGGCGCGCGTCCTTCAACACAATGTCTTCGAGTTGCAGCTCGGCGCCAATGACGCCATGGACGGAATCTCGCAGCTTTCTCTGATCTTGGCTAATGCCGACTCCGGAATGTCTGAAGTAGAGTCGTTAATCGGATTTAAAGGCTCGCAACTAATAGTCTCCTTCGTTTTTGCCGATTTGACGCAAGGACTAGTGACGACTGAGGCGATCGTCATGTTTCTTGGCATCGCCGGCGATCCGGACCAAATCCTGGAAGATACGCTCAAGCTGACGTTTACCAACAAGCTCACTCTCCAACGATGCATCCTCCCCGATATTCGAATCCAAAGCCTGTGCCCTTGGGCGTTTCCGTTATCCCCCGCTGAGCGAGGCGCCGGCGTCGATTCGTCTTCGTCAAACCGATTTAACCGGTTTTACCGTTGCGGATACTCCGCGGATCAGCCCGGTGGAAGAGGGAACCTCAATGGAGGTGCGGCTTACGGCACTTGTGACCGCACGCGCGCGAGCTGTGTTACGCGCGGGATGTTCGATGCTGACGCCGGCGGTCAAACGAACCGCCGTTTCGGAGGCGTCGAATTTGTTCCCGTATCCTATCTTGTCCGGACCGTAGGTGACAAGAACACTCACCTATCCGCTGTGCAGGAAAACCTGACGAAGTATAACGATGCTGTACCGCTGGTTTACGGCACCGGCTGGCTGAATGCACCCGTCATTTTCGCGCGAAACGACGGCAACCTCACCAGGATGGAAGTTCTGCTGAACTCCGGCAAGATCCAAGCCATTTTCACCGTGATTGTGAATGACGTGGCCATTCCCGCCGTCGTCGCCGGACAAGATATGTCGACCACCGGTTGGTACAGCCTGGTAAACGACGGCTCGGTATCTGGCGGCTTCGACCTGCAGTTCACCGATGCGAACGGAAATCCGCTTGGCGACCCCTACGGCAGCCTTTGCGTCCTTTCTGTGGTGGTGCCGAACCGAATCAGCACCGGAGTTACTCTCCCCACCGTTCAAGTATTGATGCAGGGCTCGCTTGTCGACAGTTTCAACGCGGACGGTTCATTGCTCACCACTGGCTTCTCGAATAATCCGGCGTGGGTCATCCTCGATATCCTGCGGCGTGTCAATTGGGGTTTGGACGAGATTAACCTTGTTACATTCGCAAATGCAGCCGCCTATTGCGACGCGTTGATTCAAACTACCGACATCAACGGAAATCCACTTTCCATTCCGAGGTTTGAGTGCAATCTGCTGTTGACTAAGCGTCAGAGCGCTGCGCAGGTGGTTCGCGGAGTTCGGGTGGGGGCGGGCCTGATGTTGCGCTACGGAATCGGCGGTCAGTTGGAGCTGATTCCAGAAACAACCATCGCTCAGCAACAACCTAATCTACCTGACGGCAGCAACAGCCTGGAGACTCTATCGAACGGATGGCCTGCCTATGAATTTAGTGACGGCAGCGCACTCTTTTCGGGAATTGTGCGGTCAGACAACGATGCGTCCACGGTGTCTTTGCTGGCCCGAAGTGTTGCCGAGAGTTCAAACCGCCTCTCGGTCGAGTTCCAGGACCAGAACAATCAATATCAGCAGGATAGTTTGTCCTTATACGATGATGCCGATGTCGCGCTCATGGGCTATGAGATCGCCAGCCAGTCAACGGCCCTCGGCATTACAAACTTCAGCCAGGCTGCCCGAGTTCTTACGCTTCAGTTGAATAAGTCGCTGGCGGGGAACAAGTTCGCCCAGTTCCAGACAAGCTTTCGCGCTTTGAAGGTTCGGCCCGGCGACATTATCACGCTGACGTATGCGAAGGAAGGATTGGTGCGGCAACCGCTGCGTGTCACGCAGATGTCATTGTCACTCAACTCCAGGCTCATTCGGATCGTCGGCCAGTGGCATGATGACGGCTGGTACTCCGATGAGTCGGACGCTCTGGCTGGCCCTGGAAGTCAGCCGGGGGCAAACGTAAAAGTGCCTCGGCCCTTAATGGGACCGATCTTGGCCGCGGGCGCGCCTTTATCGAACTTCGTGATTTCCGAAAGCCTGACGGAGCGTTCCGATGGGGGAGTGACAGATACGTTGTCGATCGCGTTCGTGACGCCGGTGCGAACTGCGTCGATGACGGTGAGCTTACCGCTGCTCAGTCTATCCCCCACCTACACCGCGGGAGCCGGATCACTGAATGGCGGAACGACTTACTACTACGCTGTTAGCGGTGTGGACTCCAGCGGTCTGGAGTCCCAGCTCTCGTTCACTGTTGTTGCGTCCATTCCCAATGGCGCGCCCAACGGGTCAATCACGCTAAACAGCCTCAGCTTTCCAGCTACTGCGTTGTCCTTCCACGTCTATCGGGGACAAAACCCGCAGCTCTTCTATCGCATCGCCTCGAACCAACCCGTCGCGGCTAGTTTCACAGATTCCGGCGCCCAGGAGCCGCTTCCGATTGGACCGGTGGATCCAAGTTACGACCACGCAAACTTTTACTATCGCCTGGAATTAGCCGGCCCCGTGATGGCAACTGCTGTTACGGCGAACAGCATCTCAAATAGCGACATGAATCTTCAAATGCAGTACGTGAATCAGGATTGCCGCCTGATATCGGGTACCGGAGCGGGCCAGGAAAGCCAGATTGTCGCGAACACAGCTTCGACAATCACAGTGTCTCCGCCGTGGGCGGTGATGCCCGACACCACCACCGAATTCGTGATTACAGAGGCTTCGTGGCGATTTGGAGCCGTCTCCCCCGCGAGTCCGGCACAGTTTGAAGTGCCGAATCAGGGCGGGTCGGTTATCGAGATTTCCGGCCGGGCCGCGAATGTCCTCAACGTGGAGTGCTCGGCTGATCTGTGTCCTATCACGCGGTGGGCGGTGGGCGGCGGCGCCGGAGAAAATGGCGGCGACGCGGAGGTTGCTCCACAGCCTTCGTTCCTACTGGCTGCGATCGGCGCAGGTGACGTTCAGGTGAGCCATGTGTCGTTTCCGACCCTGGCGAACACGCTTACCATCGCCGCCGGGACTCTGGAATTTGTCTTCGGAAGCGCGCTTCAGGTGAGCCCCGATACTATGCTTGCCGCTGCGCTGGACTCCGTATCGGCTCAAATCGCGATTGCCGATGGTTCGGCTCTGGGTAATGGATCGGCCTTGCAAATTGGGACTGAGCTGATGGTCGTTTCCGGGGTTCCCGTTGGCAACATGGCTCAAGTGAATCGAGGGGCGTTGGGCTCCACGGCGACGGTTCATTCCGCGGGCGACGGGGTTTGGATTCTTAAGCGAAACACCTTCATTCTGCCTTACGCGAAAGGCTTCTTTGAAAACAGCGAGTCAGCGAACTACTCGCACGTCCTGCCGCTTCCCGATGTGCGAATCCTTTCCGCGCAGTTATTCATGACCAACTCCCAAGGCGACGGGCAGGCTCAGACATTGTGTTTCAGCCAGCTTGCTTCGAATGGTATCCATACCTTCTCTGGCGGACAAATGTCGATGCAGGTGGCGGGAATCCTCGGCGTGCAACAGAATGCGACGCCGCCGCTCCTGGTCGATGCGAGTCACGAGATACGCGGCGTGCAGGCGTTTCTCGGTACTGCGGCAACGGGCGGCCCAGTTCACCTCGCCATTCTTCAAAATTCGGTCCAGTTATGCACGGTTACATTCGCCGCCGGCTCCACGACGGGCATGGCCGACGCCCCACCCACTTCGCCGCTGATCGCCGGATCGTTGCTTCAACTGAATATCACTACTGTGCCTGCAGGGGCGGGCACCACGCCGGGCCGCGATCTGACGTTAGCGATTCTACTTTAAGAGGCATATGTCTGAACAGTTACTGAAGCTTAGCCCGCATCGCGATCTCCAGTGCTTTTTTCAATTGCCTTCCGCGATTGCGGCGATGAGCCAAGCCTCGGAAACCGGCTTTACTGTTTCAGGATGTTGGCGCCAGCAGTTCGATTGGGCGGTGGTCGAATGGAACAGGGACAATGTCTATGAGCATCCGCTGTTTCGCTACTTGCCGGACGGCGATTTGAGCGGTCTCACGCTCAGTTATACCGAAACGCGAACCGGCTGCATTCCCTTCGAGTCATCTCTGTTTCCGACGGTCGATTGGCCATATTTGCGGGTATGGGCGACGGCGGCCGATGGCCTTGAGCATATCTTTTATGTGCCACTCAGCGCGCCTGTCGCCGCTCCCGTCGACCCCAACTCTTACCGACCCGCATACGGAACGATGACCATTGAAGGCAGCCCGACGGCAGGGGATCAGGTGGGCTTGGCGATGCCAGTGGCGCCGGCGGCGAGCGCCTATCCGGAGCAACATTACTATTACCAAGTGCGGGTCGGCGATGAACTCAATGACATCGCCTCAGGTCTCGCGGCTAACATCAATCAGTTATCGACGGATTTCACCGCCTCGGCTACAGGCACTTCGGTGACGGTTACTTGGGTTGGCAGCGGACTTAATACGGGAAAGACAGGCTCGGACGGGAACCGAATTAGCATCTACGGCTTTACTAATTCGGGCGCAACCGAGTCGTGGGCGGCGCCTTTTGTGACGCTGGCCGGCGGAGCGTTTCCGGGCGCCTATCAGGTGACCCTCAATTTCGGCAACCTGCAAGGATACCGGGATGAACCGCTGAATCAAAGCGCTTGGGGGGCGGTGCCCACCCAAGCCGTTCGCAAACTCCGGTGGACATGGGCGGCCGATCTTCAACCCGGAAGTTTCGATAGAACGGAATTTCAGGTTCTTATTTCGAACTGGCAGGTGACAGGTACCGGCGGCCAATGGTATGTCGCTGGGCCTGGCAGCCGAAGGCTCGATGATACGGCAGCCGTGTTATTGCCCTCCGGCACAGCCGGGGGGACGGCTTGGGCCACCGGTTTTGGCAACTATTATGGCGGATCGATAAGTTACACCACAGTTCTTGGCGCAACCGCAACCTTCGGCTATCTGGAGTCCGCAACTCACAACCTGTTTCTGGGCGTTCAGATGCTGACGGGTGGCGCCACCATTTCAGTGTCGATCGATGGTGGGGCCGGCCAAGCCTTTAATTTGGCCCTTCCGGGCGAGCAGGTGCTGGCGCGTCTCCCGCTTGGCAGCGTTGCCGCGGGCTCGCACAGCGTTACGGTGCAACAAAGCGGCGCAGGGACACTCTATCTCGATTTCCTGGAAATCGCCTACCCCTCGGCCGACCTTCCAGACCTGCCCTCTTTTTCGCAGCTCGCACTGGCGACGGACTGGGATACATATCACTCCCAGGCCTTGGCTGCGGAACGGACGGCGTGGATGATTCAAAAGCTGGGATTTTGCGGCCGGGTGAACCACTATGTCGGCGCCTTGTGGTTCTATGAACTCACGAATCCCGGACAAGTGTATGCGTCGGTTCAAGTGACGTTCAGCGGTACAGTTACAAATAACCCAGGCTATGTCGAGATGGTAATTGGCCCATCGTCAGTCCCGGTCTCCCAGCGTACAGCCATCACCCACTACGTCCTTCCCGACGACACTCTTGAGACCGTCGCGATCGCCTTCGCGAACATTATCAATAGCGGCTATACGTCAATTTGGGCGGCGGCGTCCGGGGCAGTGTTAACGATTACCCTTCGTCAGATGACTCCGCTCCCCACGGCGGCGGTGCCCCCGACCGCGATTTCAGTGACGGCCGGCACGGGAAGTGTCATCGCGACGCCCTCTGCCAATGAATTCGCCGGCGGCGTTGCGGGAACGCCCTACGATGACCCGCCTACCGACGCTGCGCTATCTCCGATCACGGAGTATTGGCGTACTGATTTATCCGCCGCGCCGGTGCTAAACCGCGCCGCGCGGGATTGGACTCAAGCTTTCTTTACTGCGTTGGCCGGCTACGGAATAGATGGCGTTGCTTCGTTCAGTACTGAGCTGGGGAACGGAGACCCTAACGTTTCAGCTGGATTAGCTCAACGGATGGTTCACGGCGCACCGATTGTAGTTAATACGCCGGCGGTTCAGACCAACTTCTCTCTTGCGAGCACGGCCTTCTGGACGCAGGTGTATCAGACTACGGCGGCGCTCCAGGTGGCCGCCGGGATGGTTCCGTACCTGCAGTCGGGCGAAGTGCAATGGTGGTACTTCCCATCCAGCCAGCTCACCAATGTAACCGACTCGATGCCGTTTTACGATGCGTACACCGTCGGCCAGTTCGTCCAGCAGTATGGCGTCCCGCCGGCAACGATCCTGGTCAACAATCCGGCCCCGGCCGAACTCGTGTCGCTGTCGAACGAGACCACGCTCTTCTCGGGTCTCCTCGCCCACCACACTGCGGCAATTCGCGCGGCCCTCAGGGCGCAATGGCCAAATTGCCGGTATGAAGTGCTGTATCCGGTCGATACGAATGACTATTCGCTCAACCAGATCGTGAATTTTCCTTCGGCCGACTGGACGCCCCAGAACCTCACTTGCCTGAAGACCGAAAGCTTCACGTATACCAACGCTCGCAACATCGATGAGAGCTACAGTTCCATGGAGACCGGCGCTCAGAAAGGCTTTCCGGCGAGCTCGGCAAGCCATCTTATTGGGATTTCCGACGCCCAATCCACGTGGATGACGGAGGCGGACCTGGCGCAGTCCCTGGGCCTCGAATCAGTGGTTCTGTTTGCTTTGGATCAGTTCTGCTTGATTGGATATGACCCGCCGCCATTTCTGAAACAGGTTCGCAGCCAGCGCTCAGCCTGACCCTTGCCAAACCCCACGAAGCTCGTTCAATGGTGGACGGTTTAAGATGAACCATTCATGGTCTACGTCATTACCCTTGCCGTTGTGATCGCCGTTCTCTGCGGCGTCAGCTTTTTTCGAGCCCGTACGGTAACCGGCAAGGGTGATTTTCTGGTGGCGGGCCGGTCGCTGACATGGCCTGTTTTGGTCTTTACGCTTCTGTCTTCCTGGATCGGCGCCGGGAGCCTTTTGGGAGGCGCTGAAAACGCCTATCGGAACGGCTTTTCGGCCTTATGGCAAGCCGCCGGGGGATGGGCCGGCCTGGTGGTGATCAGCCTCATCGCCGGCAGAGCCCGGCGCTTCGCCCAATACACGATTCCCGATCTTCTCGAGACACGCTTTAATTCAACGGCCCGTGTTCTCGCCACCATCGCCATCGTCATCTCTTATACGGTGATCGCGAGCTATCAGTTTATAGGGGGCGGCGATATCCTCCACCTTATTTTTCCCCAAGTAGACCGAAACACCGGACTCTATATCATCGCCGGATTTGTAATTCTCTTTACGGCCTCGGCGGGCATGGCGTCCATTGCGTACCTGGATCTGGTCATCGGAAGCACCGTAACTTTAATCGTCATCGTGGCCGTGCCAATTCTGCTCGCTCGCGCTGGGGGTTGGAGCCACGTCCACCAGGCTCTGCCCGCTTCTCATTTCAAGCTCTTCCCAGCCGCAGGCCCGCTGAAGGCGCTGGATTGGTTTCTGCCAACCATGTTGCTCTTAGTCGGAAACCAAGGGATGTATCAGAAGTTCTTCTCCGCCCGGACTGAGCGCGATGCCAGGCTCTCGGTTTACGGCTGGATCGTCGGAACCTTGATCTTGGAGACCTTTCTGGTGACCCTGGCTGTGGTTGCCAGTTCCTTCCTTATCACCGACAAGCCAAGAGAAATCATTGCACTCGCCGCGAAGCAAGGGCTCCCGCCGCTGTTGGGTGCATTACTGATTGGAGGCGTCTTCGCGAAGGTGATATCGACCGCCAACAACTACCTCTTTTCGCCCGCAACGAATTTGATTCACGACGTCTATGAGCGCTACATTGACCGCAAAGCCAGCTCGACGAAGATTCTCCTGGTCTCCCGGATCATTGTCGTGTTGCTGGGACTTTTCGCCGTTTTGCAGGCCACTCGTTTTGAATCGATCTTGCAAGCCTCGCTCTACGCTTACACAATCTATGGCGCGGCGGTAACGCCTGTCGTACTGGCGGTGTTCTTCTGGAAGCGCGCCACGGCGGCCGGCGCCGTTTCGTCCATTCTGCTCGGGACCGCTGTCACCATTGTGTGGCAACTGCTCCAGCAGTTCAAGCCGGAGGTCTTTCCTCCTTACTGGCGCCAGTTCGACGCGATTGTTCCAGCGCTATTAACGTCGCTGGTGAGTCTGGTAACGGTCAGCCTTTTGTCGCCCGCACCCAAGCCGGAGAAGCTTCGTCAATTGGAGAACGCATAGAATCTGAGTCATGCAAATCGCTGCAATTCAAGACGCGCTGCGGCGCGAGGCACTGGATGGATGGCTCTTCTTCGATCACCATCGCCGTGATCCCCTGGCTTATCGCCTGCTATCGCTTGCAACGCCGGCCACTCCCACCCGGCGCTGGTATTATTTCGTTCCCACGGAAGGCGAGCCGCGCAAGCTGGTCCACCGGATTGAGAACCACATGCTCGATTCGCTTCCAGGGACGACGGTGGCCTATTCGGGCTGGCCGGATCAGCAGCGGAAGCTAGGTGCTTTGATTTCTCCCGCCGATCGCATCGCCATGCAATATTCCCCCATGTGCGCCATCCCGTACGTGGCGATGGTTGACGCGGGCACCATCGAACTGGTGCAATCCACCGGTGTCACGGTGGTCAGCTCAGCCGACCTGGTCCAGGAGTTCGAGGCAGTCTGGTCGAAGGCGCAACTGGAGCAACATCTGGAGGCCGGGCGTCGCGTGGACACGGCGCGCCGGGATGCCTTCGAACTGATTCGTGAGCGGCTGAAATCGCAAACTCCGGTTACGGAGTTTGACGTTCAGCAGTTCATCCTGCGGCGCTTCTCCGAGCTGGGATTGGAGACCGATCATGGGCCCATCATCGGCGTAAACCACAATGCGTCCGATCCGCATTATGAGCCTTCCCGCGAACGCCACTCCCCCATTCATCGGGGGGACGTGGTCTTGATAGACCTGTGGGCCAAGCTGACGCAACCCGATGCCCCGTTTTACGACGTCACCTGGACTGGCTATTGCGGCGAAGTTATTCCGGACCAAGTGCAGAACGTTTTTCAAACGGTGGCGGGCGCCCGCAAGTACACGTCGGATTTCGTGCGATCATCCATCGAAAACGGGCGGCTGTTGAGCGGATTCGAAGTGGATGACACCTGCCGCCGATTTATTGAGGAACGTGGTTACGGAGAATACTTTTTTCACCGAACCGGCCACAGCATCGGCACGGAGGTCCACGGTACCGGCGCTAATATGGACAACCTGGAATCCCACGATGTCAGGCGCGTCATTCCTAATACATGCTTCTCCATTGAGCCAGGCGTTTACCTGGCTACATTCGGCATTCGCTCTGAAGTCAACGTGTTCGTGTCCGATGCAACGGCCATCGTCACCGGCGAAGAGCAAACCGAGTTGATACGCATTTGAAACGTTGGCATTTGGTGGATTCGGTGATTCGCATACGGGAGCCGTTGTAGAAGGTGATATAGTCCTAGGGATTGTTGGACTTCGCTGGACCTTCGCGAATGCTGACCAGTCATCCGGGAGACGTTGACAGCGCCATGTGACGCAGTGCGCTCTCGGGAAACCGTGTTCGTATAAACGGTTTAGAATCATTACGATTGCATAGGAGACATCAAATCTTTTAATTTGATAAGCGCCAGCCATGTCCGGTAACGTATGGTATGGCGACCTCATTACTTATGGAGCCCCCCACATCGCAGGTCGCTCTCCTGCACAGAATCAGCAGCATCGTTAGCTCTGAGCTCTCACTGGATGAAATGCTCGGTGAGATCGTTGGTCTCACTGTGCAGGTGACCGATTGCGATGCTTGTCTGGTTTACTTGTTCGAGCGCGAAACAAATGAAATTGTTTTAAGAGCCTCTCAGGTGCCGCATCAAGCGGACCTGGGAAACATTCGCATGAAGGTGGGCGAGGGCGTCACCGGTTGGGTGGCGGAGCATCGCTCGGTGGTTGCGCTGCCGGCGCATGCTTCCGCGGATTCCCGATTCAAGAGATTCCGTGCCCTTGTGGAAGATACATACGAAGCCTTCCTCTCAGTGCCGCTGGTTAGTAGCGGCGACCTGATCGGCGTGATCAACGTACATCATCGCGAGGCCCATTCGCACAGCAGCGATGAAATTGCCTTGCTGACGTTCGTCGGCGAACAGATGGGTGGAGCGATTTCGAAATCGGTTCTGGCCGAAGAGAACGCCCGCCTTCTGGAAGAGACCGCCGAAATGCGGCGTCAGTTGGAGACTCGTAAGCTTGTGGAGCGAGCCAAGGGAATCCTCCAGCACCGGCATAGCCTGACTGAAGAAGAGGCGTACCTGCGTCTTCGGAATGAGAGCCGCCGATTGCGCCGTCCGATGCGGGAACTGGCTGAGGCCATCATTCTTGCGGAGGATCTGAGCCGAAAGTCTGACGCGATTCAATAGCGCCAGTCAACCACCGGCCAAAGCTGCTGGCAACCACTAATACGGCAGCCGGCTCTTGCGGGCGTTCTGTGGCTGGACCACTTGACCCTCAGCCAGGGCGGCGCGCGGCGGCGCATTGCTGAAGTCAAGTTCGGACGCCTGGTATTCAATGGTCCGGTCCAGAACCATCTCCACGTTCGTGCCGCGGTCCAGCGTGGCATCGGGCCCGCGAGTCATCAGAACACCAATCAATCCCGCTGCCGCGCCGACGCCGAGTCCGATGCCGGCGCCCTTCGCCAAATTCCCGGATGCCGCTCCGATGGCCGTTCCGATGCCCCCGCCGGCGACCGTGGTTTCGGCGACGGTTCGCACCTCATCGGCTTTGTCGCTGGCGCCTTGGATCTTCTGCTTCTCGTCGAGCTTCTGATCGGTCCGGCTGTCGACGCTTGCCAGGCCGGCGCGGAAGTCGCGGGTCACGCCATTCGGCAGCGTTAATGAGTCGAAGCGCACCATCAACTCGCCCCGGCCCTTCACATGCCCAGGCCGCTTCACCGAAGTAACGGTGCCGCTCACCCAGCTTCCCTGGGGAACCACAATCTTGCCGTTCGAAAGCACTGGGAACGCGGTCTCAAGGTAAATATGGTCGCCCACCGCCGTGCTCTTTGTACTGACGCTGTTGATCATATTCAACAGAATGCGGGTGCCCGGTTCAACGCGGTAGACCCCTGGCGGCGCAGGTTCTCTTCGCTTGAGTGTCGGGCTTGGTTTATCGGTTGCGTCAGACGGCGCCGGGGCGTCGGACGTTCCGGTCCCAATTGGCGGAGCTGGCGCCGGATCTTGAGCCCATAACGCGGCCGAACCGGCTAGAACAAGAAGAATGTGGCGTCCAGACATGCGAGTTTCCGTGACTCCTACGATACCAACGCGCGAGCAGCGGCGCAGGTTGCGGCCGGGAATCAAATCAAAGCGTCGCCGCCCCTCTTTTCACGCTGCGTTCCACCAGCGTGACGGCCTTCTTTGCCACTGTGCTCAAGGGGAGCCCGTCCAACGTCCCGATATTCACCCAGGCCGCCACGCCCGTATCGGCCGGCGGCGCGGCGGTTACGATTCGAAACAGGTAGTCATGAAACGTGATGCCGTGCCGGAATGAGCCCAGTTCAGACGTGCCGCTTAACCCGTCGAGTTGTTCCGCTTCCGGAAGCTCCCAAAATCCCGGCATCAGTTGCGACCCGGCCGGACGCTGCCATAGCAGCAGGTGGTTGCCGCGTTCCACCCAGAACAGCGTTCGCTCTTCGCGCACAATTTTTGGGACCCTTCTCTTCCTGGGAAGTTGGTCTTGCGTGCCGGCCGCGCGCGCTTCGCAGAACGCCGCCAGCGGACAGAGCAGGCATTGCGGATTCCTGGGTAGGCACACCGTCGCGCCCAGTTCCATCAGGGCCTGATTATGGTCCCCCGGCCGGTCCGGGTTCAAGAGTTTGGCCGCCACTTCACCAAAGACGCGCTTGCCCGCGGTCGAAGAGATTTCGGTTGGGTCATTCGCAAGCCGGCTCAGAACGCGGTAGACATTGCCATCGAGCACCGCGTGGGGCAGTGAGAAGCAGATGCTGGCGATGGCGGCAGCCGTGTAATCTCCCACGCCTGACAGAGCCAGAATTGCTTGATGCGTCCGTGGAAAACCGCCCGCCGCGGAGACTTGTTGCGCCGCTCGCTGAAGATTGCGGGCGCGGTAGTAATAGCCGAGACCTGCCCAATGGGCCAGCAGGTCGGCTTCGGGCGCTTCGGCCAGCGCCTTTATGGAAGGGAACCGCGCCATGAACCGTTCGTAATAAGGCAGAGCCGCCGTCACACGGGTCTGCTGCAGCATGATTTCAGAGACCCATACCCGGTAGGGATCGCGGTCCCGCCGCCAAGGCAGGTCCCGCTTTGCCGCATCGAACCATTCCAGCAGTCGCCGTTGCAGTTGTGGAACGTCAGTCTCCAAGGGCATCGCGCGGATCTAAGTTGGCAAACGGCGTGTTGACAAACGGCGCGCCAGGCGAACCTGCCGCCACATCTTATAATGGGTTAGTTCCGGCAGCGCCGCCGCCAACTTCCCTCCCCTTAGCTTTTGCCGATGCCAGACGATTCCAGGGTACCGTTTCTCGCCTCAGTCACCGCGCCAGCCTGTATCGAGATTCGCGGTGCGCGCGTTCACAACCTGCGAAATATCACCGTTGACATTCCGCATGACAAGCTGACCGTGGTTACCGGCGTTTCCGGATCGGGCAAGTCATCGTTAGTGTTCGACACGATCTATGCCGAAGGACAGCGGCGGTATGTGGAATCGCTCTCGGCCTATGCGCGTCAGTTTCTGGAGCGGATGGAAAAGCCGGACGTCGATGAGATCTCGGGCATCGCGCCACCCATCGCCATCAAGCAAAAGAACCAGACGCGCAATCCCCGGTCCACGGTGGCCACCGCCACTGAGGTCTATGACTTTCTGCGCCTGCTGTATGCCCGCGCCGGCCGGACTTATTGCCCGAACGATGGCACCCGCATTGAACGCGACACGGTGGATCAGGTGGCCGAAACCATGCTCGCTGAGCCGAGGGGTTCGCGATGGTATGCGTTGTTCCCAATCCGGCCGCCGGCGCCGGTTGCTGTTCCCGTGGAAGCGCCCAACAAGCGCCCCGTTCGGCCCGCCAAAACCGCGGCGAAATCACCGCCCTTGCGGCCCGCTTCGAAGACCCTTGTTTCAAAGGAGGCGGCCGCCCTGCGCGACCATCTTTTCGACCTCCGCCGCAAAGGCTTCAACCGCCTGTTTCAGAACGGCCAGACGTTTGAGTTCTCGACGCCCGAATCGCTGCTCGATATCGACTTCTCGGCGCCGCTGTTCGCCTTAGTCGACCGCTTCGTGATAGAACCCGATCTCCACCAGCGTCTGGTGGATACGGTTGAAATCTGCTATCGCGAGGCGGGCGAGGTTTTCTTTGAACAGGCCTCGGTAGCCGAACCGCGCCGCCTCCATTTCAGTGAGAAGTATTCGTGCAAAGTGTGCGGCCTCACGGTGAATGCGCCGGAGCCTACGCTCTTCAGCTTCAATAATCCGATCGGCGCCTGCCCGGTATGCCAGGGCTTCGGCAACACCATCGACTATGACATGGCTCTGATCGTTCCGGACCCCATGGTTTCGATCGAGGGCGGCGCGGTGGATCCCTGGACCAAGCCGCAATACACGTGGTACTTCGATGAGCAGTTCCTGCCAAAGGCGCCCGGAAATGTCCGCCTTAACGTCGCCTGGTCGAGCCTGCGCGAGGACGAGCGCGAGTTTGTCCGCAGCCATGTGCGGCGCTTCTTCGAGGAAGTGGAGCGCAAGAAGTATAAGGTTCATGTGCGCGTCTTCATCGCCCGGTACCGCGCCTACACGGAGTGCCCGGCGTGCCGCGGCGCCAGGCTGCGCCCGGAAGCGCTTTATGTCCGCCTCGGCGACCGCAACATCGCGCAGGTGGCCCGCCTCAACATCGCCCAGGCCCGCGATTTCTTCGATTCGCTTGAGCTCAGTCCGGAGGAGTCGCAAATTGCCGAGAAGCTGCTTATTGAAATCCGGCAGCGCCTCAAGTTCCTGAACGACGTGGGCCTGGAATATCTGACGCTTGACCGGCTCTCGGCCACGCTCTCAGGCGGCGAGTCGCAGCGAATCACCCTGGCCACCTGCCTGGGCTCGCGCCTGGTGGGGGCAACTTACGTTTTGGACGAACCCTCCATCGGCTTGCATAGCCGCGACACCGCGCGCCTGATCCATATCCTTGAAGAACTGCGTGATCTTGGCAACACCATCGTGGTGGTGGAACATGATCCGGAGGTGATGGAGTATGCCGACCACATCATCGACCTGGGGCCGGGCGCGGGTGAGTTGGGCGGCAAGGTGATCTTCGAAGGCTCGTACAGGAAGTTGCTGGAACCCCCTCCCGCGGCAAGTGGGCGCGAACCGTTGCAATCTCTCACCGGCCGTTATCTGCGCGGAGAGTTGGCCGTTTCCCGCGCGTTGGACCGGCGGAAAGTGGATCCCAAACGCGTCATCAGATTCTTCGGCGCTCGGGCCAATAACCTGAAGAACGTGGACGTGGAGATCCCGCTCGGCATGCTGGTGGCGGTGACGGGCGTCTCCGGATCGGGCAAGTCGTCGCTGGTCCATGACGTCATCTTCCAAACGCTCGACCGTCTGGTGAACAAGGACCGCCGGACCTTGGAAGAAAGCGATCAAACGGCAGGCGCCCGGCGGCAGGTGCTGCGGAAAGTGGAGAGGCAGGATCTGTTGACCAGCGTGGTGATGGTGGACCAATCTCCCATTGGCCGCACACCGCGATCGAATCCCGTCACCTACATCAAGGCGTTCGATCAGATCCGTGAGTTGTTTGCCTCAACCATGGACGCCAGCCGGCGCGGCTTCACGGCGGGCCATTTTTCGTTCAACATTCCGGGCGGCCGCTGCGAGACCTGCCAGGGTGATGGAACTGTCACTGTGGAGATGCAGTTTCTGGCTGACGTTGAATTGGTTTGTGAAGATTGCAAGGGCGCCCGCTATAAACCGAGCATTCTGGATATTCGCTACAAAGGGCGCAACATTCACGAGGTGATGCAACTCACCGTGCGCGAGGCCATTTCATTCTTCGCCGACACGCCGAAGCTGGCCCAACGATTGAAGGTGCTGAACGACGTGGGTCTGGGCTACCTGCGGCTCGGCCAATCGGCCACCACTCTCTCCGGCGGCGAGGCGCAGCGCGTGAAACTGGCCGCGCATCTGGCGCAGTCCTCGTGCCAGGGAACGCTCTTCCTCTTCGACGAGCCCACCACCGGCTTGCACTTCGATGACATCGCCAAATTGCTGCAGGCCTTTGAGCGCCTGATCCACAACGGCGGCAGCATTCTGTTGATTGAGCACAACATGGAGCTGATTCAGGCGGCGGATTGGATTATCGATCTAGGCCCGGAAGGCGGCGATGGCGGAGGGCGCATCATCGCCACGGGCACGCCGGAAACGGTTGCGAAAGCCGCGGAGTCATACACCGGCCAGTTCCTGAAGAAGGCCGTTGCCCAGCGGGCTATCGCTTAGATGCCCTGAAAAAATTGGCGCCTGACTTAAGCGACCAATACGGTTCACCTAAAGCCGTGGTGAGCGCGCCCGCTTCTCATTTCCCATTCTTTACCGCGGCTAACAGGGCCCAATAATCCATTTCAGTCGTGGCGTGTTCCACGCTGTCAGAAATGAGATTTCGAGCCATGGTTGCGCCAACCGTGGTCGTTGCCAATACCAAAGCGGCGGTAATCACCTGACGGAAACCAGTTCTTCTCATTGCCTCTGGTATTCGGTGGTATTCATCGAGCTTGCCACTCCTTGTCGATCCTTCTTGCAACCACGCTGAGCGGCGGTCAGGTTAGTTGAGAGAGACTGTTGAGGGACCGCGGGCTCACACCCTGCGAAGCAGCCAAACAACTAACACAATCACAATCAGAGTCCCAACCAATCCTAAGCCAAGCATTTATTCTCCTTTGAAATGAACTGGCGACTTGTCGCCAACCTGCACTCATCCGCTTTGCAGACCAGCGGCCACATGGCGCCGTCCACGTAGGCTGTGCCGAAGAGTTTAAATGCAACATAATGCCAGGAACCGTAACTCTGACAGGTCCTAAGAAAACTGGCGACTATCGGTCACTTGACTGCCCAAGGTCG
>CAJCIT010000237.1 GCA_903970405.1 Acidobacteriaceae bacterium
TTTAAGCAACTCAAGGTAGGCGGAAGCGGCTTCGCGAAACCGGCCCTCCTGAAAGAGCGCGTCGGCATGTGCCTGGGGGGATTGAAATCCAACCCAGAGCAACACGAACCAGCGCAACATAGGCTCACGATATCAGAGTAAAGCCGGAAGCACCCGACCGAGGGCGGAAGGCAAAATCAGATGATGATTCTAGCAGGCGGGATCTTGCTTGCAGTCTTAGGCTCTTCGACATCATTTCGTTATGGAAGAGGTGATAGCATTTCGGAGACTTTGATTTTGACGTCGTTGAGGAGAACAAGAGCATGACCACCCAGGAAGTTGCACAAGAACTGACCGATCTCTGTAAAGCGGGAAAGTTCATGGAGGCAATTGACAAATTGTATTCGAATGACATCGTGAGCGTGGAGGCGGCGGCAGGTCCTGATGGCTCACGGGAGATGACTGGATTGGACGCGGTGAAGGGAAAGGCGAACTGGTGGGAGGCGAACCATGAAATTCATGGCGGATCGCTGGAAGGGCCGCTGGTGGCGGGTTCGCACTTCACGGTCCGAATGACGTTCGACGTGACGTTCAAGCCGACAGGCGCGAGGAACACCATGGATGAACTGGCCGTTTATCAGGTGAAGGATGGAAAGATTGTGCGGGAGGAGTTTTTCTACAACGTCTAGTGGGCAACTGGGCACATGTGGAAGGCGGCGATACGCTAACCGGGAGACTGGCGTTCCCAGGAGGGTGGCGCCGCCGCTCGCTCTTCTTTTGAGGCGAATGCCGACCGCAACATCAAGACTGCGGCGCATAACACCACCGCAATCACAAGCCATCGCAGTTGCCTGAGATCGAGCGATTTGACAACGAAAGCGGCCAAGGGCACGCCCAAGAGACCGCCCGCGGCGAGGCCCGCGGCAACGGGTGCGAAGTAAGCGCGGCTCCAGATGAAGCGGATGCTGGCCAACGGCATCAGAAACGCGCCGGAGCCCATCATGATGGGAAATGCGGCAATGGGATTCATGCCCAGCAGGCTGACCAACGTCATGCACGGAGCATAGAAGCCAATGCCCAGCGTGCTGACAGCGGCAAACAGAAAATTGCCGAGCAGCCCGACGGCCAGCCGCCAGCCGGTCAGGCTGAGCGAATCCCCGCCCACCGGAAACAAGTCGAATTGACGCATCAGCAGCGCCGTGGCGGCGATCAGCAGCGTGCCGCCCATGCAGAACTGGACAGTGCGGCGCGATAGCTTCGCCACCAATCCAGCGCCGATCCAGCCGCCGGTGGCCGCGCTCGCGATCATCAGGAGCAACGTTATGACATCCATCTGAATCGCTGCAATGTAAATGAATGCCTGGAAAATGACAGGGAGCGTGTGGCCGGCGTTCAGGGTTCCTGGAATCAACCGGTCGGGGACCATGTGGCGGAATTTGAAAACGGCTGTGGTGGGGGCGAAGGAGCCGATACCCAGCGTGTCGAAGAAGTTTGTCACGAAGCCGGTGGCAAGGGCGGCGAAGGACGGCGCCGGGGAGACGCCATTCTCGGCGCGCGAGCGGCGCAAGGCCGTCACGAAGACTGCGGCAAACCACAGCGCGAAGGCGGCGAGTGCGGCGAAAAGGGCGGCTTTGGCGGGCATGGGTTGTCCGCTAGCGCTTGCCGAAAGCGGCAACGGGAGAGCCAAGGACTTCACGGCGAGGGACGATTCCCAAGCCCGGAGCCGTGGAGGCCGCCAGACGGCCGTTCCGGCGCTGGGGCGCCCCTTCGGCGATGCTGACTGTAACGTAGCTGTTGAAGTCGGTCGCGGAGAAAAGCAGCTCAGGCGGCGTGCTGTGGGCCAGGTGGGCGATGGCTGCGGTGATAATGTCGCCGCCCCAGGTGTCTTCGATGGTCATGGCGATGCCCAGCGACACGCAGAGGTCCCGGATCTGGCGGGCTTTTGTAAGTCCGCCCACCTTTGAGATCTTCAGGTTGATGACGTCCATCGCTTGGTCGTGATAACCGCGCAGAACCATCAGTACATCGTCGATCGTCTCGTCGAGAACCATGGGCCGGTCCGTGTGTTGGCGGACGGTCAGGCACTCTTCGTAGTGCAGGCAGGGCTGTTCCAGGTAGACATCGACATCGCGTACCGCCGCCGCGATGCGCAGGGCTTGGTGCTGGGTCCAGCCGGTGTTCGCATCGGCCACCAGGACATCGCCCGAATGCAGCCCGGCAGCGGCTAAGCGGATACGCTCAATGTCAGTATCGGGGACACCTCCCACTTTCAACTGGAACTTTGTGTAGCCTTGGCTGCGATAAGTTTGGACCTTTTCGGCCATGGCTTCGGGCGAGTCCTGGGAAATGGCGCGGTAGAGCGCAAAGTCTTCGCCAAAACGGCCACCCATCAGGACCGCCACAGGCAGGCTGCTGGCCTTGCCGAGAATATCCCAGCAGGCCATATCGAGAGCCGACTTGACGTAAGGATGGCCCCGCATGGCCCGATCCATGGCTTGGTTGATAAGTGTGAGCTCGGTAGGGTCGAGACCGATGAGATGGGGAGCGAGTTCGGCCAT
>CAJCIT010000238.1 GCA_903970405.1 Acidobacteriaceae bacterium
AAAATGAACCGGCTTCGATGAGACGAGCCACTCGTGCCACATCGATGTAGTGCCGGAGAATGCCGATGGTTCTCAGGGGAAAAGACCGTCCGTCCCCAGCTCTCCATAGTTTCCATTGTCCCGAGTTTCCATTCGTCCGAGTTTCCATTCGCTCTGTCCGGCTTGGTCAGGGCTCTCGGAAGTGACCTCTAGAGGTCGAAAATCCGGGACTAGCTGTGGACATTGGAATGCCGGGTTACCGTCTTGCGCTGCGTAGCGCCGCAGCGCGGGTGGTTAGACAGAATGGAATGGAAAGGAAAATACAAGTATTAGAGCTCTTCGGGGAAATGGATCAGCAACAAACAGGCTCACTGCCGCACTCTTAAGAGCCGGAACGGGACGTTGTTACTGGCGGCACTGCTCGTTCGCCGGCCGGGCGAGTCTAATTTCCTGGCCCGGGAGAAGGGGTTGACGGAATTTGAGTTCTTGGAGGTGCTGCGGGAGCTCCGGGTACAGGCACGGAAATATCCTCCATTACGATCCCGATGACCTGGGCGCCTACCGGCACTACAGCATTTTCACCTCTTTTCAGAATACCGACACCACTGATGGTCGCGAGTGCGATCGCTTCTCCGTGTTTGGATGCCCCTTCCGTCTCCTTCGCACCCCGAAGCTCTATCTTAAGGTCGCCGACCCGAACATAATTGGGTCGAATTATCAAATCTCCTGCCTTGCCCGCCATTCCATGCTTTTTTACGAGGGTGACTTCTCCGTGGGCTTTCGATCCTCTCGGCACTACCAGTCTGCCGCTGACACGCACATCGTCGGTTACTTCCAAAGCCACGGGATCGCCGACTCTTGCCGTCTTTGAAGAGAGAGGCTCGAGAGTCTTCATCTTTATGTCGGTTCCTTCAGGCAGAACAATCCGGTCCGCGGGGGCAGTCGATTGGCCAGCAAGGATGCCAGTGAAAATCAGGGTAAATGCAAACGGCGCCGGTCGTAAACGAGCTTTCACGTTTTCACTCCACTTGGTCGAAATGCCCGGAACTGATTATTCGTTTCCCTCGCGGACCTGTGCCACCGCAGCCGGGGAACGGCGTTCTGATATCGATCACCGCCAAATGGCGGCTCAAGACACGTCAAGGTTAGCACAAGTACAGCTCATGATCACAAACCTACCGCTGTGTCGAGGGGAACGGGAATGAGTTGAATAAGTGGGCGAGCAGAACCTACTATTCCTGTCGGAACGAAGAATCTCGGCGTGCCAAGCATGATTGAGCCTCTGTTGTGTTCGAGGACTCCAAATTGAACCCCGCGTGGAGATCGCCAAAATGTGAGAAAATACCGAGACGCTGTTGAATGAAGAGCGGGATAGAGCCATGGCCGGAATGTCCTCGAAATTGACACAAGTGTTGACGGCAGCCGTGATCCTGCTCTCCTTCACGTGCCCCCCGGAATTGGCTGCTCAGAACATCGTCAGACTCAGTCAGGAATGCGGGCAGGGACGGGAAAAATCCTGCCAGGAACTGGTGAAGATTGCAACGACTGCGAAGGACTCAACGCTTCGGGTCAGTGCGATCCGCGGGATCAGCGACCAGAGCGCCCTCTCCAGAATCGCGAATACCGATCCGTCTGCATCTGTGAGACGGAGTGCGGTAGTCAGACTTTCCGATCAAAATACAATTCGATCTGTCGCGACTACCGACCGGGACTCGGACGTACGTTCCGAAGCCGTAAGCAGACTTCAGGATCCGGCCGCTCTTGCTCAGATCGCCAGAACAGATACCAGTGCGATGGTCCGGCTGGCGGCAATCGATCGCATTCAGGATCAATCCGTTCTGAAGGAGATCTCATCCAGTGACCCGGACATTTCGATCCGACGCGCGGCATCAAAGAAGGTCTCCGGGCCGGGGACGAAGGCCCAAATAGCGGAGGGTGGCCGCGATGGAGCGGGGGACAGCCGGAGACAGAAACTGACGGTGGATGATGTCATCGAGCTAAAGCGTGTTGGCGCGGCGAACGATCTGATCATCGGCCAGATTAAGAAATCCGCTCCGGGCTATGACATTTCGAAGAACGACCTCGTTCGGCTCTTCGATGCGGGAGTTTCAATTGAAATTATTCGCGCGATGGTGCAACGGAGCGAGGAGCCACGGGAAACGTCCGACACTGCAAACGGCGACGCGCAGCCGGGCACATCGCCCTTAGATCTCGGCGAGAACCCACGAATCGTGTATCTTCCGGCAATCTCCTACGGTCCAAATCAATGGTCGGTGGTTAAGATTGCCAACTCGGGAACGGATCGAACACCTATTCGATTCGAAGTTTATCGTGCTGACGGATCCACGCATCCCGCGAGCGCAGAATTCATATCGGAACCACACGGAGAACAGGAGATCAGAGTCGAAGGCGCGCAGGTGGGCTTCTCGGAGCCCTTTACCTACGCATGGGTCAGGGTGACTTATCCCGAGCAGGCGCAGGGAATCAAGATTACCACCAGCATGGACCGGATTGACGAAGAGGACAAGAACTTATTGCATTCTGTTGCCAGAGATCCGGAGGTACTGGCAGACCCGCCGCGAACGATATGGGTCTATAAGACAGCCGGCCTTCAAGGCAAGAGTTTATATTTTCTGAATGTCGGGGACGAGGAGGCGACGGTTCGCTTGTGTCAGGGTAATGCCGGTGCTCTGTGTCCATCTTCTACGGTGCAAATGCACTTAGAAGGCAGAACTTCTCTGTTGAGATCGACGCTGCTTGGTTTGAGGTCGGCGTTTCTGATAATTCAGACGGAACAGCAAAGCAAACTGGTGGTTATGCTGCTCGCGCCGAGTGCGGGCGAACTCAAACAGTTCACAACAAATTCCACGATTAATTTTGGGGGACCAGTTCAGTGACTTTTGTTCGAAGGCCGTCCTATTCCTTTGCGTATCTGGCGATGCCTTGTATCCGGTTATTCCAAAATCTCGGAATCGCTTCTTTTCGCGAATTCTACTCCGCAGGCTAGAACGTGGAGGCTTGAGATTCTGGCGCAGTTTTGATCAACCAGCCTGACCATGACGAACCGCGGATGTCTATGCCCCGTGTTTTCTGAGGACCTTGCGGTGCGGATGCCCGTCGCCACCCGGCGAAAAAAGCAGGTGATCCTATTGGAGACAACAAGTTTGGCACAGTTGTTGAAAGAATGGTGGGCGCGCAGGGACTCGAACCCCGGACCTCCTGCGTGTGAAGCAGGCGCTCTAACCAACTGAGCTACGCGCCCATCGCTCGGCGTGACCCCTTCATCATAAAACATTCACACTTCAAATTCAGCCCGCCGACACGGCCGAATCGTACACTCGTTCCATGCAGCTTTTCGGTCACGGAGGAACTGACCCGCTCAATGTTGTGGCCGCCGCCGTTACGCCGGTGGTGATGGTCTCAGCTACGGCCATTCTCATCGGAGGCGTCAACTCGCGCTATATGACCATCGCGGACCGGGTTCGCGGCCTCACGCGGGAGCTCCGCGACCCTGCGACTACGCCCGAACGGCGCGCGAATATTCGCGCCCAATTGGTCTACTTCGCGCGCCGCGTGGATCATGTTTCCTGGGCCACCCGGCTGCTCTATATCGCCGTCGCTTGTTTCGTCTCTGTTGCGCTGGTCATCAGCATCTCCATCACTCGTGTGACGTTGCAGTTCGTGACGCTCCCTCTTTTTGTCATCGGCCTCTTACTGATCTGCCTCGCGCTGACTTTTCAAATCTGGGAGTTGCACGACGCCAATCGCACGCTCAGATTGGAAATAGAGAACAGTATCGGGTCGTAACGCCGCTTTCGGTTCGCCCTGTCCCGACCCCGCGTACAATGAAAGGCTACATACCGTCCAATGAGCCGAAACACTCTTCGCAGCCGGTGGCATGGAAATTACCTGTTTCTGATCCCGCTTTGTCTCATCGCGGCTTCTTATCAGATCACCTATTCGATAGCGACCCTCCGGGCGAAGATGGCGTGGGCCGACGGTCCGGCCGACGTCTTTATCATTAATAACCAGCGCCTGATCCAGCACGTCAGTCCGCAATCCGCGAAGGCCGGCCTCAAGGCAGAGGACTACGTTGTCTCAATCGGCGGACGCGAGCCCTTTGGCGACCGCGTCTATTACGAAGAGATGAAGAAACGCAAACCGGGGCAGTTCCTCCCGGTGGACGTCCGGCGCGACGGCGAAACGGCCGTCCGCCATATTCAGATTCCCATCACGCGCGCCCAAGAGTCGGCGCCCAATTTCAACTCCTATCTCATCCTGTCATTGCTACTGCTTGCGCCGCTGCTTGTTCAGGCGGCCGGCATTTTTGTCGCCCTGATGCGGCCAGGCGATCTGCGCGCCATCATCGTTTTCGGCTTGTTGATTGCCGTTTCCCAAATCGTCCACGCCTCGGGAACGGGAGATTTGCCTGAGGTTGTATGGCCTTTCTCCATCGCCTTCAACGCTATTGCCACATCGCTGTGGCCCACATGGATGCTTCTGTTTGGCGTGTACTTCCCGGAACGCTCCGGATGGGACCGCAAACGCCCCTGGCTCAAATGGCTTCTGCTCGGTCCGATGCTTCTCATCCCAGTCATTGCCTTGATCGATCTGGAGCTTGCCCTTGACAACTATCGCCTGGTGGCGCCCATCGACCGTTTTCTGAACGCGAGCCACGTCGCAACCGTTCTGACTGTGTTCAGTTTTCTCGGCGTCAGCGTTTTCTTCTTCTCGTTGAGCGCCAAGGCCGCCACCACCAAGAATGCCGATTCCAAGCGCCGCTTGCAATTCCTGGTATGGGGAACGTCGGCGGCGCTTACGCCTTTGCTGGTCCTTATCATTTACGGCGTCATCAATAAGGACCCCTTCGACCGGTTGCCTGAGTGGATGATCATCGCAGCCGTCGCGATCTTTTTCTGTTTTCCGGCCACGCTGGTCTACGTTGTCTTAGCCGAACGCGCCATGAACATTCGCATGGCGGTTCGCCAGGGTGTTCGCTATACCCTGGCTCGCGGCGGCGCCCGAGTGGCCCTGATGGTCGTTGGCGGCGGTTTGATCACCGCCGTCAATTTTTTGGCCTTCGGCAAGAACTTGGACCCCGTTGGCAGGATTGTCATCATCGCTGCGGCGGTGGCTGTGGTTGTGGTCGGTGTCCGTATCGCGCGGAAGCATCTCCTGGCATGGGTGGACCGGAAGTTTTTCCGCGATGCCTACAATTCCGAACAAATTCTTGAAGAGCTCAGCGAATCCGTTCGTTCCATGGTTGATGAACGTGTGCTGCTGGACACCGTTTCACGCCAGATCTCGGCATCCTTGCATGTCTCAAACGTCGCTGTCCTGCTCAACGGCAGCGGCGCCTTTCGGCCTGTTTACTGCCTCGGTCTGGAACTGCCGGAGCGTCTGGAACTGCCGGAATCGGCCGCCACCGTCAATCTGGTGAAGTCGGCTAAGGAACCGCCCCGCGTCTATTTCGACGACGAAAACAACTGGATCTACGATGCTCCGCCTGAAGAGGCGGAAACGCTTCGCTCATTGAACTCGCAACTGTTGCTGCCAGTGGGACTCAAGAATAGGATGCTCGGAATTCTCTCGCTGGGTCCCAAGAGGTCAGAGGAGCCATACTCCCGCACTGACGTTCAGTTGCTGCGCTCGGTCGCCCTCCAGACCGGCCTCGCCCTTGAGAACAGCCGGCTGACCCATGCCGTCGCGTACGAAATCGCCCAGCGCGAAACACTCAGCCGTGAGATCCAGATCGCGCGCGAGGTGCAGGAGCGGCTCTTCCCGCAGGTGATGGCGCCTGTTCCCGGCATCGATTACCGTGGCGCCTGCCGCCCGGCTCTCGCGGTGGGCGGCGACTACTACGATTTCATCCCGCTGCCGAACGGAGATTTGGGCGTCGCCATTGGCGACGTTTCTGGGAAGGGCATTGCGGCCGCGCTCCTCATGGCTTCGCTCCAGGCTTCCCTGCGCGGACAGACGATTACTTGCGGCGCCGATCTCGCTCTGATGATGAGCAACGTCAACCACCTGGTCTTTGACGCCACTCCGGCCAACCGCTACGCGACGTTCTTCTACGGTCAATACAGCCGCGAAACCGGCCTCTTCACGTACGTCAACGCCGGTCACAACCCGCCGGTGATCCTTCGCCGCGCGGGCGCCGAAACCCACGTCATCCGCCTTGAAACGGGCGGCCCGGTGATCGGCCTTTTCCGGAATTCGCCGTATCAGCAGGCCACGGTGCCGCTGGCGGAAGGCGACGTCCTGGTGGGCTTTACCGACGGTATTAGCGAGGCAATGAACAATGAAGACGAGGAGTGGGGTGAGGAGCGTTTGATTCCGGCGCTGACGCACTGCCTCGACAAGCCAGCCGCGGAGATGATTCCGGAGATTATGTTTGAGGCCGATCGCTTCGTGGATGGCGCGCCCCAACATGACGACATGACTCTTGTTGTTGTGAAACTGGTGGCGGCTTGATGCTTCCGCCGGATCGGCAGGTGGCCGTGCGTGCTCTCAGGCCCGCGCAAGTCAACGATAGGCGGCGGCTTGGATGCCATAGAGTTCGGAATACTTTCCGAACTTGGCCATCAACTCCTCATGGCTGCCCGATTCCACAACGTGCGCTCCATCCAGCACGACGATGTAATCGGCCATGCGCACGGTGCTGAAGCGGTGAGAAACCAGAATAGTGACCCGCCGGTCGGACGACCGCTGGCGCGCGGCGGCGGCGAATCGTTCGAAGAGCGCGTGTTCGGTTTCGGCGTCAAGGGCTGCTGTCGGCTCATCCAGGATCATCAGCAACGGCAGTTCCCTCATGAATCCGCGGGCAAGCGCCAGCTTCTGCCATTGGCCGAAGCTGATCTCGACGCCTTCCGGCCAGGTAGGTCCGAGTTGCGTCCTCAGACCATGCACCAGATGCTGGACCATGTCATCGGCGCCGGCGTCGCGAACGGCGCCTGCTACGGCTTGCTCGTCTTCATGACGGGGCAGGTCGCCCACTCCTACGCTGTTGAGTGCGCTGAATTCGAAACGGAAGAAATCCTGGAAGGCGCCGGCGAGGCGCGAACGCCAAGCCTCAGGCGCGATCCGCGAAAGATCCACGCCATCCACCAGAATGCGTCCAGAGGTGGGCCGATAAAGGCGGCAGAGCAATTTGACAAGCGTGGTTTTGCCGGCGCCGTTCTCACCCACGATGGCAATGACGGAGCCCGGCTTGAAGCACAGGTTCACATCCTCGAGAACCATGCGCTCGGTCCCCGGATACGCGAAGGATACATGCTCGAACTCGATTGCCTGAGCGATTGCGTCGGGAGCTGGGGCATCCGCGCCGCTTTGGAGCGAGGCGACGTAGTCTTCGAGCCACGCGAGCCGCCGCGATCCATCGAGCCAAAATCCCCGGAGGAATCCAATTTCGCCCACTGCCGCTCCAATATATGCGGACAGGCGAGCCCCGGCCGCCAGCACCAAGAGCACTGAGCCGGGTGAGGCCTTGAGCACAGAGGTCACATAGGCAACCGCCGCTACGTAGGCTGCGGCGAACACGGCCCAACTGAGCGTCTGCCAACCCGCGGTACTGAGGCGGGCGGCGGCGACAGGTCCGTACCAGTGCTGCCAGGCGGAGCGCCGCTGAACGATGAGGTTGGGGCCGATGCCGGTGACGCGCACCTCCTTCCCCGGCGGGGCGGTGGTTGCCAAGTTGAAGAGATGACGCGAGAGGCGATTGGCCCAGGCGCCGCGCTCATCGGCTTTGCGCTCCACTTCAGGGCGCCACGTGGAGGTGAACACCGTGGGTAGCGCAAACACGGCAAGCAAGGCCAGCGCCGGATGGATGGAAATCAGCAGCGCCAGGGTGACGCCGAGGCGGAGGAACCAGCCGCAGGTGGTGAAGAGAGACCAGTACATGTGGTCCAGCACGAAGACCTGGTTTCGCAGCATGGCCAGACGGTCGACGTACTCTTGCCGCTCATGGTGCTCAATGGTGGCGGCCGAACCCTGAAGGTGGGCGACATGCGCCTCCAGGGTGATGGTGAGACGCTCTCGAAAACGGCGCTGTGTGCGGTCACTGACGACGCGAAGAATCCAAGTGGCGGCAGCGGATGCTCCCAAACCGGCGGCGGCCCCAAGTGTTTGACCGCGCTTCCCGGCCAAGATGCCATCAGCCAGGAGACTCAGCCACAGGGCGAGAAGAGCGTCCGGGAGGGCGGAGAGGAGCGCCAGCGAGAACGAAACCGCGAGCAAGAGAGGCTCGGCTTCACGGGCGCGGACCAGCGCACGCCACATGGAAGTGAGGGCGCCGGGCATGGGATCGATTTTGTTGGACGGTCTCATGGAAAGTGGGTTTGACGTTACAAACCGGCGCGCGTCCCGCCAGGCACGTTAATCCAGAACATCCAGAGTGACGCCTTCTTCTTCCTCAAAGCGCGAGGCCTGCAGCTCAAACATCGTTTTGTAACGGCCGCCAACAGCCATCAGCTCGTCGTGCGTGCCGAGTTCCACCACCCGCCCGTGTTCCAGTACGCAAATACGGTCGGCATGGCGCACGGTGGAGAAGCGATGAGAAATGAGAATGGTGGTGACATGTCGAGTGGCGGCAAGGATACGCTGGAATATTTCGGCTTCGCCGCGCACGTCGAGTTGCGCAGTCGGCTCATCAAGCAGGACCAGCCCCGCGCCGAATTTGACGGCGCACAGCGCCCTGGCGAGCGCGATCCGCTGCCACTGGCCACCCGAGAGATCGGTTCCATCAGGGTAACCACGGGCCAGAACGGTATCGAGCCGCGCCACATGCGCCACGCCCGCCTCCTCCAGCGCCTGATAGATCATGTGATCGGGCGCGCCGGCCGGGGCGACGTTTTCGCGAAGCGACAGCTCGAAGCGGATGAAATCCTGAAATACGGCGGTAATCCGCGAGCGCCAGCCATCGATTTCGAGGGTGCGGATGTTCTTACCGTCCACCTCAATGGCGCCGTGTTGTGGATCGTAGAGACGGCACAGGAGCTTGGCGATGGTGGTTTTTCCAGCGCCATTCTGGCCGACGATAGCCAAGGATGAGCCCGCCGGAATGGTGAGGTCAAAGTGTTTCAGGACGGGTTCGGCGGCGTGAGGATAGGCAAATGTGACATCGCGAAACCGTATTTCGCGCGCCGGCATCCCGAAGGCCGATTCGTAACCGGCCGGGAGCGCACCCTCCCCCGCCATCGTCCCTTGCAGGCGGAGCACGGCGGCGATGGGCGCGGCCGTACCATCCAATGCCCAGGACAGCCCGCCGAAGGCGATCATGCTGGTGCCGATCACAGCGCTGGCGAAGGTTACCAACCGCGCCAGCGCGAAATGGCCGGCCAGAGCAGATTCGGCCATGGACCAGAAAACGACGACGTTGGCGCCCAGCACGATGAGGATGCTCCAAACCAGCGGGCGCTCGCACAGGCGGGTGGCTTCCCAACGCAGCTCGAACAGACGCCGGCGATGCGAACGAAAGCGATCGAGGATCCAATCGGCCAGGCCAAACAGGCGCACCTCTTTCGCCGCAGGCGGTTCCACGGCCAGCCGGTAGGAGTAATCGGCGTGACGCTGTGCCTGGCGGACTTCGTCGGTATTGCGGTCGCGCCAGATGGCGCTTTCGCGCAGCAGCCAGTGCGTGGAGGTCCACGCGGCAGCTAGCAGAATGGCCGCCCACCATGAAAACACGGCCACCAGCGCAACCGAGGCGATACCGCCCGCCATCTCCACCAGGCCGCCGGCGATGAAATCCATCGAGATGGACATGGGCGGGCCGGTGAAGCCGAGATCGAAGTCGCGGGCCATGGTGAGGTCGGTTGTGAGTTTGGGGTCCTCAAGATGGGCCATGCCGGGTGGCAGGACGCAGGCGGTGGTTAGGCGATCGTAGAGCCACGCGGCGGTCCGGTTGCCGAGATTCGCACCCACGGCGCGGTGAATGGGCGGAAGGATTTGGAGGAGAACGAAAACCGATCCGACAAGCGTTAGACCGCCAGTAAGATCCGCCTTGTGTTGGACCGCGCCGATGAGCACGCCCATCGCAATAGCAAATATGGCCGGAAGCAGCCCGCGCAGGATCAGAACTGTCCACCAGATGGAGGCAAGAGTGCGGTCGGCGCGCGGCAATGCGCTTGAAACGGTAAAAAGGTTACTGGAGCGGACCTTTTGAATGACGGAAGCAATCACATTCGCCAGCGGCTTTCGACCAGTATACGTCCGCCTGCCCGCGGTGGTTCCCAGGGAAGTGGGGACGCGCGGCGTAGCCGCGCTGGTGGTGACGGGCGCCTTCGCGTCCTGGTGAGGAGGCGAAGTCCCCGAGGAGCGGGCACCTGGAAAGCTACCATTGCAATAGAAGCTGAACGATTGAGGCAGGCAACGCGCGTCCCGACTCCAGCAGCAACTGCCATGCCTTCTAGCGATAACGACAACGCCTATCAGCCGAAGTGGTGGAAAGAGGCGGTGGTCTATCACGTCTATCCGCGATCGTTCAAGGACTCAAACGGGGATGGCATCGGCGACCTGAACGGCATCGCGTCGAAACTGGACTACATTGAGAGGCTCGGCGTCTCTGTGATATGGCTGAGTCCGCACTTCGATTCGCCCAACGCCGATAACGGCTATGATGTCCGGGACTATCGCAAAGTGATGACCGATTTCGGCACGATGGCCGATTTCGATGCGTTGCTCAAAGGCGTCAAGCAGCGCAATATGAAGCTGATTCTGGACCTGGTGGTGAACCACACCAGCGATGAGCACGCGTGGTTTCAGGAGAGCCGGAAGTCCAAAGAAAATCCGTATCGCGACTATTACATCTGGCGCCCGGCGAAATACGAACACGAGCCGAACAACTGGACATCCTTCTTTTCCGGCCCAGCCTGGACGCTCGATCCCGCCACAGACGAATACTATCTCCATCTGTTTGCCGCGAAGCAGCCCGACTTGAACTGGGAGAATCCGAAGGTCCGCCGGGAAGTATACGACCTGATGAGGTTCTGGCTCGATAAGGGCGTTGACGGCTTTCGCATGGACGTGATTCCGTTCATCTCAAAGCGCGAAGGGCTGCCGGATTTGCCGCCCGAATACTTGGCGCGCCCGCAGTTCTTTTATGCGATGGGGCCGAACTTGCATGAGTACCTGCGGGAGATGAACCGCGAAGTACTTTCGCAGTACGACGTCATGACGGTGGGCGAGGCTTTCGGCGTCACGCTGGAACAGACGCCGTCGCTTGTGGACCAGCGGCGTCACGAGCTGAACATGATTTTCAACTTCGACGTGGTCCTGCTGCATTCGGAGGGGGTCCGCAGGCGGGCGTGGACGCTGCCCGAACTGAAGGCGATCTACACAAGTGAAGACAAGGCGCTGGATACGAATAGTTGGAACACGGTGTTCCTTTCGAACCATGACAATCCGCGCGTGGTGTCGGCGTTTGGCGATGACTCCCCGGCTTATCGCGCGGCGTCGGCCAAGTTACTGGCGACGATGCTGCTGACTCTCAAGGGGACGCCGTTTATCTATCAGGGCGACGAACTCGGGATGACCAACTATCCGTTCACGAGCATTGAGCAATTCGACGATATTCAGGTGAAGAACGGCTGGAAAGCCGAGGTTCTTACGGGAAAGGTCACGGCGGACGAGTATCTGGCCGGCCTGCGCGGGACCAGCCGCGACAATGCGCGGACGCCGATGCAATGGGACGGCTCGCCGAACGGTGGTTTCACGACAGCCGACAAGCCGTGGCTGGCGGTGAACCCGAACTATACGGAGATTAATGCGGCCCGCGAAGTCCAAGAAGCAGGCTCGATTTATAACTACTTCGCCGAAATGGTGGAGTTTCGCAGGAAGACACCGGCGCTGGCCCACGGCGTGTATCGCGACCTTGACCCGCAACACGCGAATGTCTTCGCGTACACGCGGACGCTGGGAAGCGAGACATATCTGGTGGTGTTGAATTTCTCAAAGAACGATACCGATTATTTGTTGCCTGGTGGAATCGAAGCGGGCACGCTGAAGATCTCGAATCTAGGATCGAGCGAAGGTAACGTGGCGGTGCTGAAACTGAAGGGCTGGGAGGCGCGGGTCTATCGGCAGACGCCGTGAAGAAATTGACCGGTTGTGTTGTCGCTGTCGTGTCAACCGGTCGCTCCCTGACGGTCGCGGCTCGGAAGAGGTGGCTTTCCGAGTGGCGCGTAATTCCTTCCGAGTCCGCGGCTCTCGGGACGGCGCGGCGCGGTATGATGTCGGTATGACCAAGTCGAAGATCGCGATCAGTCTGCCCAAGGATCAGATCGCGCGGGTCCACCGGGAAGTGCGTGCCGGGCGAGCACCTTCGGTTTCAGGTTACATTGCCAGAGTATTGGCGGAGCAGGAGAGACGCGAGTCTCTGCGGGAACTGCTGCGGGACTTGATCAAGCAACATGGCAAGCCGGCTACTAAGGACATCAAGTGGGCAGAACGCGCACTCGATCAGCGGCGGGAATAGTTCTCGATACGGGTGCGCTGATCGCCCTGGAACGCGGCGATAAGCGGATGATCGCCTTGCTCCATCGGGCGTTAACCCAAGGCCGGTCCTTCCGCGTGCCTGCGGGCGTCGTGGGGCGAGCTTGGCGCAACGGGCGCGTTCAGGTTACCTTAGCGCGCTTCTTGCGGAGCGAGGAAGTTGAAATTGTTCCGCTTGACGAGCAGCTTGCCAGTTCCTGCGGAGAACTGTGCCGCGCCGCGAGCGCTTCGGATGTTATCGACGCGTCGGTGGTGATAGTCGCCAGGGAGCGGCGAGACCTCATAGTTACGAGCGATCCTGTTGACCTACGGCGTCTGGATCCAGCATCTCTGATTATTGCGCTGTAAAGTTGGCGCGCGCCGGCTAGTTGTGAGAGGCCCAATCCGAACCGAGGCCGGAGCTGGGACTCTCCGAGTGGCACGTCACTCGGCTGAAGCAGAGGAACCAGGGTCCGCAAGCCGACTTCCCGGGGGTAATCCGTGTAACGGACGGCTTGGAATGCCGGCCGAACGGCCGCCGCAAGGCACCAAACGAGGCGATAGACTGTTCCGATGTCCCTCAAGGCGCCGCTTGCGGCTGCCTGCACTGCTCGACATTGGGAAAGTGGCAATAGCCCGCACTGCACGGGGCGTTCCCATTAGTGTGGACTGCATTAAGCGACTCGGCAACAGCGTCGTACCAGCAGTCGCGCAGGCAATCGGCCAAGCGATCAATGATGCCATTAAGGAAGAAACCGAGGGGGAAGGGCTAAGGGCGGGCTAAGGGAAGCGGTATAGCGGCGCACAGGAGCAGGTCGTGGCTGAATCGCATTCGAAGCGGCGAGCGGGCGCGAGACGTGGTTCCCAGCGCTTGCGCTACGATGCCTTAGGAGCGGACCTTTATGGCGACGCGTGATCGTGTAGCTGAAATTGCCGACATCAAGCGCCGCGGTCCGCGGGATGCCGAGGGGGTGAGCCGACAGTTTGATGCCCTCCAGCGGCACTGGGTAAAGGCCAGGGCCGGAGACGGCGTCACGGATGACTTTTTCCTGATTCGTGCGGTGACGCTGCTGGAGGTGTTTACCAAAGGTTGGGTTGCGGCCTTGATCGATCATGGAAGCCCTTTTGTTGAGCGGGCTGGCGACCTCAAGGTGGATTTCAAGTTTGACTTTGGGTCCGTGCGGAAGATCGGGAACCTGATCACGCTGGGAGATGCAGTAGCGCACGGTATTTCTCTGAACAACGTTGGTCAGATCATGGGGGTCTTCAAGGTGCTGCTGGGTGAAGACGTCCTGCCATTGATGCAGCAGGCCGTCTATCTCCATCGCTACCTGATGGATCAGTGTTTGTACGAAGGCAGCGAGGAACGGCACGCTGGCACCCGTATCGTGAAAGATCCGGACCGGATGTGCAGTCGGCTCTCGCGTCTGTTTGAGATTCGGCATATCCTGTGCCACGAGGCTCCACGCAATGAAGTGTACGAGCGTCGGGATATCACGGGATTTTTGGCCGCCGCTGACCAATTCGCTTGCGCTCTGAATGAGGTGCTCTACGGACGGCTCTTCCCCAATGCGCCAACGACGTATCCGGAGATGGCTGCCCAAGCCAAAGTCGAACTGGAAGAGAATGAGCAATTGCTGGCGGATGTGGCGTCACGGCTTGATGGGACACGGAGCAGGAAGGCATACCGGCTTCTGAACAAGGCGAACAAGAGCTGGATGGAGTTCAGGGACGCCTATGCTGAATACCGAGCCACTGGTGCCGGACCGGTGACGAAGGAATGGCTGCGCCTCCTCACGGCGAACCGGCTCACAGAGTCCCATATTAACGAACTGATGCAGGACATTCCTGTCTACGACGACGAGTAGAAGACATTGTCGTGCCCGCCACGTCCTGAGTGCTTCGCCGATGTCCGTGCTTGATGAACAGGACAAGCGGAGTCAGGCGAGCAGGTCGATGCAGGACTCGATGTTTGTGTCTGAGACGGTCGCCAGCGCGACACGGGCACGGGCAGCAAGTTCGATTGGCCGCAAGTTGTCCACGTACCATGCGTGGGCAATCCGATCCATGCCCGCGCCGACGAGCGGCGCAGTGGTGCGGAGGCTGGAGCGCAACGCCACTCCATCCGTTTTTGCCCAGTGCAGGACGAGATTCCGTTGGCGGTAGAGCCTAGTGAAGGAATCCGTGATGTGTGTGCGAAGATCCTCCAGCGTTTTTCGCGGCGATGCGAGGAGTTTCACCATGCGGGACAGGGCGGCTTTCTCGGAGAGGTTTGGGAGGGTGAGCTGCTGGCCTGCGCGGATAGCTCGGGCAACCACGAGTGAACGGTCTCGATTTTCAGCGCAGTTGGCGAGGTCCGCGGCCAAGCTCGGCTCGCTGCGTTGCAAGAGGTACGACAACACGGTGAGTTCCGCTCGGGGAAAGGAGCACGCGACGAGGGACGCCAGTCGTTCGGCCGCGCCGCCGCGGTCGTTGGGTTCGCTGAGGAGCGCTTCGATCGCGGCCCATCCGCCGGCAACGGCAGCGCTGGGGGAGCTGCGCTCCAAATGCGACAACATTTCAATCACGGGATCGAGAATGCTGTGCTGATTTGGCGTTGGGATGATTTGACCTTCGCGATACAGTGCTCGCACCCGCACACCACGAAGGCGGCGCTTCAGTTGGGTCGGTCCTCGTTCGCCTGCTACCCAGACATGTTGTGTTGCGTCGATATCGTCACCGGTTCCAACGCTTGCCCTGGCGGTGAGGTTGTCAATGAACTCCCCTGCGAGTTCTGCCGCGGTGTCCGGGTCGCGTGCCTCAATGGCGCGAATCAGGCCGCCCTTAATGCCGGGACCGGCCGGGGCGAAGTTGTTTGCGGCTAGCCATGCGCTCACTTGCCCTGGCGTCAGCCAGTCGGGCGGGTAGCCTGCCCTGGATCGTGGTGAGGACTGGAATGCAAGGAGTACCTGGAAGGCTTGGATCGGTCGCCGCGCGAGCGTATGCGCCTGTTCAACCACGTCTGCTAGCGAGCACGCCGTGGCTTCGTGGGCTATTTTGTACGTCCACCAGCGGTGCAGATAGTTCGGTCCGAACCCCAGGTCTAAAAGGTGTGCCGCGATTGATCTTGCGGTACGTTCGAGCTTGGGAGGATCGGCACCACGGATCGCGTCGGCCCAGCGTTGGAGGTAGTGCGATTCGAGGTCCTCGGCAATGTGGCTGACGGTGTGGTAGTCCAGGCCGTCATGCCGAAGTCGTCCGGTCAAGGCGTGTTGGAGCGTGCGCACCGCCTGTTCGCCACCCAATCCGGGGTCGAGCCCCGCCAGACGAACGCAGGTGCTCGCGGTCGCCTTGACGGATTCTTCGCTCAAGACACTGGCACGAGCGGCTTCGGCGGCTTCGAGCACCTCACGAAGTCCGAGGAGTAGGCTGGTGTTCCAAAGCCTTCGGTGCCAAGGAGTTGCAGCCGCCAAGAACTCCAAAAGCCGAGCGGCAATCACTTCCTCATCGGGCTTGACCGGGACCAGCACCGGTGGTATTATCGCACTAGGACTTTCTGTCCGCGATCTAAAGGGGCAAATACCCTGAGCCAAACTCTTCGGAGCGACGGCCAGCGTCAACGCCCCTTTTTCATTTCTGCCACACAAAATCTGCCAAGACCATTTCGTGCTGCCCGTTGACTACACGCAGGTCACGGGACGGCTAGGGTTTGGTGGCGTCGCTCAGTTCTCAGCGTTGCTAATTATCGTAGCGATAATTGGCAATTTGCACTGCGCAGCTGGGACCTTGGGAAGATCGAATCCAAGCTGCCGCGCAAAGCTAACCCAGAACGGGCGTTTACACAAAATTGCGGACACTTCCGGGAATTCTGGCCGGATCGGTAATGATAAACGCCGTAGCGTCCGGCCCCGAATCGTCGGACGCGCGGGGGCCTGGCATCGCGCGCGGTTCAGCGGAGCTTCGCGCCATTGGCCCGCGATTCTACTGGTTGTCAGTCCACTCGTCAAGCCAAGCCATCTGGATGGCTTC